>NZ_JBCNNF010000352.1:0-7200 GCF_039594555.1 Inquilinus sp. | reverse complement strand
CTGCGCCCCGGCCGGCAGCCGGCCGCGATGCCGGTCGCCGGCCTCAGGGTCGATCTCGGGGAACAGCTCGACCGGCGAGCGGTGGCTCAGCGGGATCTCGTCGATCCGGGTGATGACGGCGTCGCCGACACGAAAGCTGGGGCCGACGCGAAAGCTGGGGGAGCCCATGGGCCTTCTCCGCTGTGGGGCGCGCCGTGCTTGACGGCGCCGGCCCCACAGCTAAGGTCCGCAGGGTCAGCAATCAAATCGATCCGCCTCATGGGCTCCATCGATCATTTCGATCTTCGTTCCTTCGACCTGAACCTGCTGGTCGCCTTCGACGCGCTGATGCAGGAGCGCACGGTCACCCGCGCCGCCGCCCGGCTGAAGGTGCAGCAGCCGGCGATGAGCCACAGCCTGTCGACGCTGCGGGTGCTGCTGCAGGACGAGCTGTTCGTGCGCGTCGGCCAGGCGATGCAGCCGACCGCGCGGGCCCGGGCCCTGGCGCCGCGCATCCGCCAGGCCCTGCTGCAGATGCAGGAGGTGCTGCACGCCGAGGACAGCTTCGACCCCGAGACCCAGGACCGGATCTTCCGCCTGGGCTTCTCCAGCGAGCTGGAGCTGCTGCTGATGCCGGACCTGGCGGCGGAGCTGCGGCGCAGCGCGCCCGGGATCCGGCTGATCGGCCGGCCGGTGCTGCGCGAGGAGGTGCACCGGCTGCTGGATGACGGCGAGATCGACCTGGCGGTGGGCTGCTTCGACCACGGCGCAACCCGCCATCGCGGCATCGACCTGTACCACCAGGCGCTGGCCTGCTGCTTCAACCGCGAGTTGCTGCCACTGGACCCGCCGGTCGACCTCGACACCTATCTCGCGACCAGCCACGCGCTGGTGACGCTGAACAACCTGTTGCAGGGCTGCCTGGACGAGGCGCTGGACCGGGTCGGCACCGGCCTGAACGTGGTGATGGCCTCGTCGGAATTCATGACGGTGCTGTCGACAGCGGCCGAGGCACCGGTGCTGGCCACCGTGCCGGCGCGCATGGCCCGGCGCTACGGCCCGCGATTCGGGCTGACGCTGAGCCCGCTGCCCTTGCCGCTGGAGCTGCGCCTGCCGCGGGTGGCGATGGTGTGGTCGGCCCAGACCGACCGCGACCCCGGCGCCGCCTGGCTGCGCGACCGGGTGGCCCCGATCCTGCAGCGCCAGGCGAACTGAAGGCCGCCGCCTAACCTTCAAATTGTCATTGCGAGCCCCGAAGGGGCGCGGCAATCCAGCGGCACGGGCCTTTGGATCGCCACGGCGCTGCGCGCCTCGCGATGACGGTCTCGAAGGACGAGCCCGTCAGTTCACGCCCTGGACCGAGCGCACCGCGAAGTCGCCGCCGAAGTTGACCAGCATCACGCCGTTCCAGCCGTCGCGGAAGCCATTGTCGCTGGCCTCGATGATGGTCTTGCCGTCCAGCGCCACCACCATCCGGCCGGCGGCGTCGCGGGTCCAGGTCAGGCGGGTGCGGTCGCCGCGGCGCAGCGGCGCGGTGTTGGTGGTCTGCGCCACCTGGGTGATGCCCGACCGGCCGGCGCGGTAGAGCGCGAAGACCGGGCTGTTCGACGGCAGGTAGACCAGCCGGTAGCCCGAATCCTTCGACGTGCCCTGGAAGACCCGGATCTCGAACTGGCCCTGATTGGCGAGGTCGGCCAGCGCGAAGTCGAGGCCGAACGTGTTCTTCAGCCCCTGCTGCAGCGAAATCGCCGCGACCCCGCCCTGCTGGCCGTTCGCCGCCTTGGTGTCGCTGTGCAGGCCGTTCTTGTCGACCGTCCAGGTGCCCTGCAGCGAGGTCCAGGCCGGGTTGGCGGTGTAGTTGCCGTCGCTGAAATCGTCGCTGAACACGCGGGTGCCGGCCAGCGAGGCGGGGGCGGCCGGCGCCGGGGCGGCGGCCGGCGGCTCGGCCGGAGCGGGCGCCGCCGCCGGCGGCTGGGCCGGGACCGGGGGCTCCGCCGGGACGGTGGCGGCCGAGTGCCGCTGCACCAGCCCCTTCAGGTCGGCGATGAAATCCGGGCTGGCCGCGCGGTCGCGTTCCGCCTGGCTGATCATCCGCGACAGCTCGTCCAGCACCGCCTTGGTCTGGTCCGACTGCGGCGGCTGCCAGGTCGAATAGCGCTGGTTGGTCTGTGCCGTGGCCGGAGCTGCCGCCAGCATGGTCGTGGACAGGAGGGCGGCGGCGAGGACGGGCAGAAGGGCTCGGACGGGTTTCATCGACAGGGCTCCGCTTCCAGGTCGCGACGGCAATGCGCCGTTCTGACGTGCCGGGCGGCAAGGCTCAAGCCCTTCCGACCGGCGCCCCGGAAAAACCCTCCGGCGGCGCCCCGGTTCCGCCCTGTGGCCATCCGGCAACTTCCCGAAAGCCCCGACGCCCGGCCCTGATGTTTCCCGAAAGAAGGATGGTGACAAAGCCGGGGTGGCGGCCTATATGCAGGACATGACCTCCGTTCGCGCCACCTATTTCTGGTACTTTAGCTTCCCGCCTCAGGCGGCGGAGCGAGGGTGCGCGTGATCTGAAGATCGACAGCCGAACCCGAGAGCCGCCAGACCTCCTGGCGGCTTTTTTGTTGCCGCCGGCGGGGTGAACCAGGAGCCCAAGCCGTGTTGAAGACCACCGACGACCTGCGCATCCGCGAGATCAAGGAGCTGAGCACACCCGAGGAGGTGATGCGCGAGTTCCCGCGCGACGCCGTCGCCACCCGCACCGTGACCGACGCCCGCCGCGCCCTGCACGGCATCCTGCACGGCACCGACGACCGCCTGGCCGTGGTGATCGGCCCCTGCTCGATCCACGACCCGGAGGCGGCGCTGGACTATGCTCGCCGGCTGCAGCCGCTGCGCCAGCGCCTGGGCGGCGAGCTGGAGATCGTCATGCGAGTCTATTTCGAGAAGCCGCGCACCACGGTGGGCTGGAAGGGGCTGATCAACGACCCCGACCTGGACGGCAGCTTCCAGATCGACAAGGGGCTGCGGCGGGCGCGCAGCGTGCTCTTGGAGGTCAACCGGCTGGGGCTGCCGGCGGCCTGCGAGTTCCTGGACATGACCACGCCGCAATACATCGCCGACCTGGTCGGCTGGGGTGCCATCGGCGCCCGCACCACCGAGAGCCAGATCCATCGCGAGATGGCGTCCGGTCTGTCCTGCCCGGTCGGCTTCAAGAACGGCACCGACGGCAATGTGAAGATCGCGGTCGACGCCGTCTCCTCCGCCTCCCAGCCGCATCATTTCATGGCAGTGACCAAGACCGGCCGGTCGGCCATCGCCTCGACCGCCGGCAATGACGACGCGCACATCATCCTGCGCGGCGGCAAGGCGCCGAACTACGACGCCGCTAGCGTCGAGGCCGCCTGCGCCGAGCTGGCCAAGGCCGGGCTGCGGCCGGCGGTGATGATAGACGCCAGCCACGCCAACAGCAGCAAGAGGCCGGAGAACCAGCCGAAGGTGATCGACGACGTGGCGCGCCAGGTCGAGGCCGGCGACGGCCGCATCATCGGCGTGATGGTCGAGAGCCACCTGGTGGCCGGGCGGCAGGACCTGGTCCCCGGCCAGCCGCTGGTCTACGGCCAGAGCATCACCGATGGCTGCATCGGCTGGGACGACTCGGTGGCGGTGCTGGAGCGGCTGGCCGCCGCCGTCATCGCGCGCCGGGCTGTAACACCACAGTCGTTGACGGCGACCGCCTGAGACGGGATCATTATTCCATGACCCGCTTCGCCCGAGCTACCACCGCCACCAAACGACGTCGTCCCGTGACGACGGCGGCGCGGTGGTGCGCCGGGAGAGGCGGGGGGTCCGCCGGGGCCAGCCCCGGCTGAACCCACCGGATCCCGACCACCGCAACCCGCCGTCACCCCGACCGGCGGGTTTTTTCTTGCCGGTCACCGCCGTCCCCGAAGGACCAGACCATGAGCCAGCCCGATCTCCTGATCCGCCGCGCCACCGCCGACGACGCCGCCGCCGTCCGCGAGCTGACCCGCGCCGCCTATGCCAAATGGGTGCCGGTGATCGGCCGCGAGCCGACGCCGATGAAGGCCGATTACGAGCAGGCGGTGCGCGAGCACCGGATCGACCTGCTGTTCGAGGGCGAGGCGCTGGCCGCGCTGATCGAGATCATCGACCGCGGCGACCATCTGCTGATCGAGAACCTGGCGGTGGCGCCCGATGCCCAGCGCCGCGGCCACGGCAAGCGCCTGCTGGCCCATGCCGAGGCACTGGCGGCCGAGCTGGGGCGGCCGCTGCTGCGGCTCTACACCAATCCGCGCTTCGCCGGGAATGTCGACCTCTATGCCCGCGCCGGCTTCGCCGTGGACCGCGAGGAGCCGTTCCTGGAGGGCACCACCGTCTATATGAGCAAGCCGGTGCCGCTGGACCGGCCCGGGCTCTCGGGCTGAGGGACGGGTCCCAGCCTGAACCCCGATAAAAAATACGGGGGACGATGAAATGCCTGCAATGGGCTCAGGCTGGGACTTCAGTCTTAATAAGGATTATTTCGCCACGCAAGATAAATTCAATTGTCGGATGTAATAATACTGAGTTGATTTAACGAAATTCTGAAAAATTCAATCGATCGACTGTCGTTTCGCCCGGCCTCGCCTTGACGGAATCAAGAACGAGGCCAAGTGAAGCGGTCAGTCCGGCCGGGCCATGTAGGCGGCGAAATCGTCCTTGTGGTCGCGATGCCAGCGCGACAGGGCCGGGCGGTTGCGGATGATGTCCTCCGCCGCCCAGCGGATGCGCTTCTCGTCCATCGCCCGGGTGACGTCGTTGTCGGGACACAGGATGTAGAAGTCGCCGCGGCCGAGGCTGTCGAGCATGAACTCGACCACCTGCTCCGCGCTCCAGGCCGCCGCCGGCTTCTCGGTGGCGCCCCGCGCCGTGATGCCGGTGAAGGTGTAGCCCGGGATCAGCAGATGGGCGGTGATGCGGCAGCCTTCGGTCTCGCGCAGCGCATGCGCCAGCCCCTCGGTCAGCGCCTTCACCCCGGCCTTGGAGACGTTGTAGGCGGTATCGCCCGGCGGGGTGGTGATGCCCTGCTTCGACCCGGTGTTGACGATCAGCCCGTCGACGCCCTGGTCGATCATCGCCGGGGCGAAGATCTGGACGCCGTTGATCACGCCGTAGAGATTGACGTCGAGCACCCGGCGCCAGCGGTCGTAATTCTCCCACGGGCCGCCGCCATTGCCGATGCCGGCATTGTTCATCAGCACCGCGACCTCGCCGAAGCGGCCATAGGCCTCGTCGCGCAGCCGCTCCACCGCCTCCGGCTGCGAGACGTCGGTCGGCACGGCATGGATGTCCGGGGCGCCGCCGGCGGCGAGCTCGCTCACCTCGCGAAGGGCGCGGTCGAGCGCTTCGCCGGGCAGGTCGGCGAGCACGACCTTGAGGCCGATCGAAGCGAAGCGCTTCGCGGCGGCCAGGCCGATGCCCCCGGCGGCGCCGGTGATGACGGCGACCCGGCCGGCCCGGATCGCGGGATGGGTGGACATGACGAACTCCTCAGGGGTGTCGCCGGGATGGCGATGCCGGTCGGCCGCCGCCCCGCACGGGACGGCTTCAGAGATCTGGTCCGGCCGGGGCTGGCCGGCAAGGCCGGGTGGGCCGATATCAACCGCGATGCGCCGCCGAATCGCTCTTTTCGCCATCCTGCTGCCCGCCGCCATCGCGGCGGGGCTGCTGTGGCGCGGCGACATCGCCGTGCCGGACCGCTGGAACCCCTGGGCGCCGCTCGACCTGCGCGACCCGCCCAACCTGCTGACCGGCCTCAAGCTGGCCCGGGTCAAAGCCGACCCGGCCCTGTGCCGGGCGGTGCTGGCCACCGCCGGCATGACCGCCCGCCCGGTACCCGACCGGCGCGAGGCCCCGGGATGCGCAATCGAGAACGCCGTGGCGGTGTCGCGGGCCGGCGTCGGGCTCGACCGCGGCTTCACCGCCTCCTGCCGCCTGGCGGTCGCCTTCGCCCTGTTCGAACGGCACCCGCTGCAGCCGGCGGCGCAGGCGGCCTTCGGCGAGAGGGCCGTGGCGGTCGAGCATCTCGGCAGCTATGCCTGCCGCAACATCGCCAACCGCGACCGGCGCAGCCGCCACGCCACCGCCGACGCCATCGACTTGGCCGCGATACGGCTGGCCGACGGCCGGCGGATCAGGGTGCTGCAGGGCTGGGCCGGCGACGGGCCGGAGGCACGCTTCCTGCACGAGCTGCGCGACCGCGCCTGCCGTATCTTCGATGTGGTGCTGTCACCCGACTACAATGCTGCCCACCGGGACCATCTGCATCTCGATGTCGGCTGGTTCGGCACGTGCCGGTGAGGCCGGCGAGAGGGCGACGCCGACCCCCTTCGTCATGGCGAGCGAAGCGTGGCCATCCGGGGGCCAATGCGAGCGGCCCCTGGATGGCCACGTCGCTTCGCTCCTCGCCATGACGATAAAAGGAAGGCTGGGGCCTCAGCCCCGCACCCCGTCGCGGATGGCTTCGTGGTGGCGGATCACCTCGGCGACGATGAAGGCCAGGAACTTCTCGGCGAAGTCCGGGTCGAGATGCGATTCCTCGGCCAGCCGGCGCAGCCGCGCGATCTGCGCCGCCTCGCGCCCCGGATCGGCCGGGGGCAGGCCGACCGTCGCCTTCAGCCGCCCGACCTTCTGCGTGCATTTGAAGCGCTCGGCCAGCAGGTGGACGAGGGCCGCGTCGATGTTGTCGATGCTGCTGCGCAGCTCCGCCAGCTCGGGCGGGATGGCGGGCGTAGCCTGCGGCTTCGGGGCGTTCTGGTCCATCAGGTCACCTGGGATCGGAAAGGTCCGACCATACGGCACCCGCCCCGCCCGGCCAAGCCGGGGAGGACACGCTGCGGCAAAGGGCGGATTCCGCTTGCGCCCGGTGCCGCGGTCGCCGAGAGAGGCAGGATGCCGGACGCACCCTCCCCGACCGCCCTTGTGCCGCTGGACCGCAGTGCCTTCGCGGCCGACGTCGTCTCCGTCGCCCGCGCCCTGATCGGCACCACCCTGCTGGTCGACGGCGTCGGCGGCGTGGTGGTCGAGACCGAGGCCTATGACCGCGAGGACCCGGCGTCGCACGCCTTCGCCGGGCCGACTCCGCGCAACGCCCCGATGTTCGGGCCGGTCGGCCATGCCTATGTCTACCGGTCCTACGGGCTGCACTGGTGCCTGAACCTGGTGTGCGACGCCAGC
>NZ_JBCNNF010000351.1:0-7222 GCF_039594555.1 Inquilinus sp. | reverse complement strand
ACTGCTCTCAAGGAGCGTTACGGCGACGACAAGATGAAGATGCAGCAGGCCATGATGGAGCTGTACAAGAAGGAGAAGGTCAACCCGATGTCGGGCTGCCTGCCGGTGCTCATCACGATGCCGGTGTTCTTCGGTCTGTACCGCGTGTTGATGGAGAGCGTGGAGCTGCGCCACTCGCCGTTCTTCGGCTGGATCCACGATCTTTCCGCGCCCGATCCGTTCTTCGTGCTGCCGGTGATCTACATCCTGGTGATGCTGGCCACGCAGTGGCTCTCGCCCTCCGCCGCCGGCATGGACCCGGTGCTCCTGCCGCCCCCGCCTGCGGCCGCCCGCGGCGAGCCGCGGCCGGAACTGGCCCCCCCCCCCCCCCCCGTGACCTATCCCCCCCCGCGTGCCGTCGACACGGCACCGGTCGTCACCGCACCGCCGGTCGTCGCCGCGGCGCCCGCCCCTGTCGCCCCGCCGCCGCCGGCCGTGACCTATGCCCCGCCGCGCGCGGTGGCCCCTCCGCCGGCGCCGGTGGCCGCCAGACCCGCCCTGACCTTCCCGCCCGAGCCGGGCGAGGCCGCCGCCCCGCGCCAGACCGTCATGGCCCCGCCGCGGCCGGTGGTTGGCGCAGCTCCACCGGTCACGGCGGCGCCGCGCCCGGTCCAGCCCGCGCCCGTGGCCCCGGCCCGGGCGGCCCCGGTGGTGATCGCCCAGGCGCCCGTCGTGGTGGCCCAGGCGCCCGCCACCACCGTCTATGTCCCGGCCCGGCCGATGCTGACGGAGAAGAGCGGCCTGATCGACTTCGTGCTGACCGACGGGGCCGGCCGCCCCGAAGGCGCGATCCTGAAGGACAAGACCGTGATCCGCTTCTCGCCGTCCCTCGCCGCGGCGATGGACCCGGACCGCAGCCGCCTGGCGCCCGGCCGGCCGATCGTGGTGCGCGGCACCGTCACCGGCGGCCGCCGCGCCCCGGCGCTGCAGGCGGTGGAGATGGGCAGCGACATCTATTCGATGGTGACGCTCGGCTACTGACCTGCGCGACGGGCCGGCACGATCCGGCGCCTCGGGGTGTAGACAGGATTCCCGCACCGTCGAACGGACCAGAGGCCGGATGACCCAGGACCAGATCGCGATCGTCGCCCTGCTGGCCGCGGCCCTGGCCTTGTTCGTGTGGAACCGCATCCGCTTCGACCTGGTGGCGGTCGGGGCGCTGCTGGCCGCCGTGCTGCTGGGGCTGGTGCAGGCCGAGGACGCCTTCGCCGGCTTCGGCAATCCCGCCGTTGTCACCGTCGCCGCGGTGCTGGTGATCGGCCGGGCGCTGGCCCTGTCCGGCGCGGTCGACCGGATGGTCGCGGCGCTGGCCCGCGTCGCCGACGGCCGCTTCGCCCAGATGGCCGTGCTGTGCGGCTTCGGCGCCCTGATCTCGGCCTTCATGAACAATGTCGGGGCGCTGGCGCTGGTGCTGCCGGTGGCGATCCAGGGCGCCCGCAAGTCCGGCTATTCGCCCTCGGCGATCCTGATGCCGCTGTCCTTCGCCACGCTGCTGGGCGGCACCGTCACGCTGATCGGCACGCCGCCGAACCTGCTGATCTCCGCCTTCCGCGAGAAGGCGGTGGGCGAGCCGTTCCACCTGTTCGACTTTGCACCCGTGGGCCTGCCGCTGACCGTCGCCGGTCTGGCCTACATGCTGCTGCTGGGCTGGCGGCTGATCCCGTCCAGCCGCCGCGGCCGGCGGGCGGAGGAGGAGAGCTTCGAGATCAGCCGCTATGCCACCGAGGTCGAGGTCACGCCGAAGTCCAGCATGGCCGGTCGGTCGGTGATGGCCTTCGAGGAGGCGCAGAAGGGCCGGATCGTGGTGCTGGGCATCGTCCGCGGCCAGCGCCGCGTCGCCGGGCTGATCCGGCTGGAGCATCTGGCGCCCGGCGACCTGCTGATGGTGCAGGCCGACACCCAGGCGCTGGAACAGGCGCTGGGCGACGGCGACATCGTGCTGGCGGCCGAGCGGCCGCCCGAGGCCGGCGGGCTGGGCAGCCTGGTCACCGCCGAGGCGGTGGTGCCGATGAACGCCTGGATCCGCGGCTCCAGCCCTGCGAATCTGGACCTGCGCCGCCGCCATGGCGTGAACCTGCTGGCTGTCTCGCGCCACGGCCATCCGCTGAAGCGGCGGCTGCGCGACATCGCCATCGAGGCGGGCGACGTGCTGCTGCTGCAGGGCGATGCCGACACCCTGCCGGACACGCTGCAGGCGCTGGGCTGCCTGCCGCTGGCCCAGCGCCGGCTGACCCTGCGCAGCCGTAACCTGTGGCTGCCGCTGGCCCTGTTCGTCGCCGCCATCGTCGCCACGGCGACCGGCGCGGTCGACGCCACCATAGCCTTCGCCCTGGCGGTGATGGGCATGCTGGCCGCCCGCGCCATCCCGCTGCGGGACCTGTACACCGCCATCGACTGGCCGGTGATCGTGCTGCTGGGCGCGATGATCCCGGTGGGCGGCGCGCTGGAGACGACCGGCACGGCGAAGCTGCTGGCCGACGGCATCGCCGCCCTGGCGCAGGACCTGCCGCCGCATCTGGTGCTGGCCGTGGTGCTGGCCGCGACCATGGCCGTGACACCGATGCTGAACAACGCCGCCACCGTGGTGATCATGGCGCCGATCGTGATCGGCATCGCCCGGCAGCTCGGCCTCAGCCCCGACCCATTCCTGATCGCCGTCGCCATCGGCGCCAGCTGCGACTTCCTGACCCCGTTCGGGCATCAGAACAACACCCTCATCATGGGTCCGGGCGGGTATGAGGTGTCGGACTTCTGGCGCGTCGGCCTGCCGCTGGATGCCGTCGTCATCACCGTTTCGGTCCTGCTGATCCCGATCGTCTGGCCCTTCACACCGTGACCAAGCCTCTCCCACCTCTCCCGATCGACGCGGCCCTGCCGCCTCTGCGCGCCGCGCTGGCGGAGCGCGGCCGCGCCGTGCTGCAGGCGCCGCCCGGTGCCGGCAAGACCACGCGGGTGCCGCTGGCGCTGCTGGACGAGCCCTGGCTGGGCCGCGGCAAGGTGGTGATGCTTGAGCCGCGGCGGATCGCGGCCCGCGCCGCCGCCGGCCACATGGCCTCGCTGCTCGGCGAGAAGCCCGGCGACACCGTCGGCTATCGCATCCGCATGGATCGCCGGATCGGCCCGGACACCCGGATCGAAGTGGTGACCGAGGGCATCCTGACCCGGATGCTGCAGGACGACCCGGCGCTGGAGGGCGTCGGCGCCGTGATCTTCGACGAGTTCCACGAGCGCAGCCTGAATGCCGATCTGGGCCTGGCCCTGGCGCTGGAGACGGCGGCGCTGCGCGACGACCTGCGCCTGCTGGTGATGTCCGCCACGCTGGACGGCGGGCCGGTGGCGCGCCTGCTGGGCGACGCCCCCGTCGTCACCTCCGAAGGCCGGGCCTATCCGGTCGAGACCCGCCATCTGCCGCCCCGACCCGGCGAGGCGATCGAGGATGCCGTCGCCCGGGCGGTGCGCGACGCGCTGGCGGAGGAGACGGGCAGCCTGCTGGTGTTCCTGCCCGGCGCCCGCGAGATCCGCCGGGTGCAGGCGAAGCTGGCCGGGCTCGGCGACGGGGTGGTCGTGGCGCCGCTCTATGGCGACCTGCCCGCGGCGGCGCAGGACCAGGCGATCCGCCCGGCGCCGGCCGGCACGCGCAAGGTGGTGCTGGCCACCAACATCGCCGAGACCAGCCTGACCATCGAGGGCGTGCGGGTGGTGATCGACAGCGGCCTAGCCCGCACCCCGCGCTTCGACCCGCGCACCGGGATGAGCCGGCTGGAGACGGTGACTATCGCCCGCGCCGCCGCCGACCAGCGCCGCGGCCGTGCCGGCCGGACGGAGCCGGGCGTGTGCTGGCGGCTCTGGGCGAAGGCCGGCGAAGGCGCCATGGCACCCTTCGACCCGCCCGAGATTCTGGTCGCCGATCTGGCGCCGCTGGCGCTGGAGCTGGCGCTGTGGGGCACCGACGACCTGGCCTGGCTGGACCCGCCGCCGGCCGCGGCGCTGACACAGGCCCGGGCGCTGCTGGCCGATCTCGGCGCCATCGACGCAGACGGCCGGCCCACCGCGCACGGCAAGGCGATGGCCCGGCTGCCGTTGCATCCGCGCCTGGCCCATATGGTGCTGCGCGCCAGGGCCGAGGGCGTCGGCGGCACGGCGGCGGAGCTGGCGGCGATCCTGGAGGGCCGCCGCCCCTCGCCGGAGACGGATCTGCGCGCCTCGATCGAGGCGCTGCATCGCGACCGCGGGGACCCGGGCGTGGCACGGCTGCGCGAGGCGGCGCGCGACATCGCCCGGCGCTTCGACCTCAAGGGCGGCGGGAGGCCGGATGATGCCGGCGCCCTGCTGGCCCTGGCCTATCCCGACCGCGTGGCGAAACGCCGCTCCGGGAGCCGGGGCAGCTTCCTCCTGGCCAATGGCCGCGGCGCGGCGCTGCGCGAGAGCGATCCGCTGGCCGGCGCGGAATACCTCGCCGTCGCCGAGACCGACGATGCCGGGCGCGAGGCCCGCATTCTCGCCGCCGCGCCCTTGGACGAGGCGACGCTGGAGGCGGTGCTGGGCGATCGGATCGCCTGGGTCGAGACGGTCGCCTGGGACGCGGCCGAGCAGGCCGTCGCCGCCCGCCGCCAACGCCGGCTGGGCGCGCTGGTGCTGGCCGATGCGGCGCTGCCGAACCCGGACCCGGCCGCCGTCGCGACGGCGCTGCTGGAAGGGGTGCGGCGCCTAGGCCTCGACGTCCTGCCCTGGCGCGACGGCGCCATGGCGCTGCGCCGGCGGGTCGGCTTCGCCCGGGCGCTAGAGGGCGAGACCTGGCCCGACTGGTCGGACGCGGCTCTCATAGCGACGCTGGAGGAGTGGTTAGGCCCGCATCTCGGCGAGATGCGCCGGCGGACCGATCTCGACCGGCTGGACCTGGCCCAGATCCTGTCGACGGCGCTGGGCTGGGAGCGGCAGCGCGCGCTGGACGCCCTGGCACCCGCCACCATCCCGATCCCCAGCGGCCGGCGGGCGGCGCTGGACTATGCCGACCCGGCCCAACCGGTGCTGGCGGTGAAGCTGCAGGAGATGTTCGGGCAGGCCGAGACGCCGCGCGTCGGCGGCGGCCGGGTGCCGGTGGCGATCCACCTGCTGTCCCCCGCCGGCCGGCCGCTGCAGGTGACCCGAGACCTGGCCGGCTTCTGGGCCGGCAGCTATGCCGAGGTGCGGAAGGACATGCGCGGCCGCTACCCGCGCCATCCCTGGCCCGACGACCCGCTGGCCGCCCCGGCCACCGCGCGGGCGAAGCCGCGCGGCAGCTGAGGCCCGGCTATATCCGTCCCATCAGCACCAGGATCAGCAAAACGATGACGATCACGCCCAGCAGGCCGCTCGGCCCGTAGCCCCAGCCGCTGCTGTAGGGCCAGGACGGAAAGGCGCCGATCAGCAGGACGATCAGGACGATCAGCAGGATGGTTCCGATACCCATGACGGCACCTCGCCGTTGTTCGTGCTGATTCCCTCAATACGGATTGGGAAATGTAAGTTCCTACGGGTGGGCCGCCTAATCGCGTTTGGACTGCAGCGCCAGCGCGCCGATCACCGCGGCCAGGGCCAGGCCGGCGGCGAAGCCGATGCCCATGCCCCACAGCCCGACGCTGCCGCTGCCGAGCAGGTGGCCGGCCACGGCGCCGGCCAGCGCCAGGATGAAGGGCAGGAAGCAGCCGATCAGAACCATCGTATCGTCCTCGTAGCGCCGCCCCCGCATTCCTTAGACCCCAGTTGCGACCATTCGTCGAGCCCGGATCCCTTGCGCCGCCGGCCGGGCTCGGCGACAAGGACGGAACCTCCCGACACGGCGGCGACCATGGCCACCGACGACGCGACGATCACCCCGCCCCAGCGCCCTTTCCTGAGCCGCCAGCTGCAGCGCCTGCATCTGTGGACCCGGCTGCGCAGCGCCGTGCGCGCCAACGAGGTCGCCCTGCCGCTGCTGGCCGCGGCGATCGGGGTGATCGTCGGCCTCGGCGTCGTCGCCTTGCGCTCGGGGCTGCAGCTGATGCACGAGTTGCTGTTCGACCTGCCCAGCGGCCAGCGCCTCAGCGCCAGCATCGACACCAGCCCGCTGCTGACCGTGGCGGTGCCGGTCCTGGGCGGCCTGGCCTTCGGCGGCGTGATGTGGGCGATCAGCCGCTGGCGCCCCCGCCCGCCGGTCGACCCGATCGAGGCCAACGCCCTCTATGGCGGCCGGATGTCGCTGCGCGACGGCTTCGTCGTCGCCGGCGCCACGCTGATGTCCAGCGGCGTCGGCGCCTCGGTCGGGATGGAGGCCGGCTACACCCAGATCGGCGGCGGCTTCGCCTCGCGCATCGGCCAGATCTTCCGCCTGCGCCGGGCCGATCTGCGCACCATGGTCGGCTGCGGCGCCGCGGCCGCCATCGCCGCCGCCTTCGACGCGCCGCTGGCCGGCACCTTCTACGCCTTCGAGCTGATCATGGGCGCCTACACCGCGGCGACGCTGGCCCCGGTGGTGGCGGCGGCGCTGACGGCGACGGCGGTGGAGCGGGTGCTGCTGGACGAGGGCCCGTTCCTGACGGTGACCTGGAGCACCGGCCTGCACGCCGCCGACTACGCCATCTTCGTCCTGATCGGCCTGGCCTGCGCCGGGCTGGGTATCCTGATGATGCAGGGCGTCACCTGGACCGAGCGGGCGATGCGCCGCCTGGCCCTCCCGCAGGTGCTGCGCCCCGCTGTCGGCGGGCTGATCGTCGGGCTGATGGCGCTGCGCTTCCCGGAGGTGCTGAGCTCCGGCCACGGCGCGCTCTATGCCGATTTGACCTTGGCGCCGCCTCTGACCGCCCTGGCCCTGCTGCTGGTGGCCAAGACCGCGGCGGCGGCGATCTCCCTCGGCGCCGGCTTCCGCGGCGGCCTGTTCTTCACCTCGTTGCTGACCGGTGCGCTGTTCGGCGGCATCCTGGCCCAGCTGACCGCCTTCGCCCTGCCCGGCCATCCGGTCGAGCACCTGGCCTATTCCCTGGTCGGCATGGCGTCGATGGCCGCCGCGGTGATCGGCGGGCCGCTGACCATGACCTTCCTGGCGCTGGAGCTGAGCGGCGACTTCTCCGTCACCATCGGCGTGATGGTCGGGGTGGTGGTCTCGGCCGCGGTGGTGCGGCACCTGTTCGGCTATTCCTTCGCCACCTGGCGCTTCCACCTGCGTGGC
>NZ_JBCNNF010000350.1:0-7245 GCF_039594555.1 Inquilinus sp. | reverse complement strand
GGTTCCGGGCGCTCAACGCCCTGTCGCTGGTGATCGAGCCGGGCGAGATGCGGGCGATCATCGGCCCGAACGGGGCCGGCAAGACCACGATGATGGACGTCATCACCGGCAAGACCCGGCCGGACCAGGGCGAGGCGCTGTTCCGCGGCACCCACGACCTGACCCGGCTGGACGAGACGGCGATCGCGGGCCTCGGCATTGGACGAAAGTTCCAGAAGCCGACGGTGTTCGACAGTCACACGGTCGGGGACAACCTCATCCTCGCCCTGGCCGGCCCGCGATCGCCGACCAATCTGCTGTTCGGCCGGCCCCGCCCCGACACGGCGGAGCGGATCGGCGAGATCCTGGAGACGACCAAGCTGACGGCGCATCGCGACCGCCTGGCCGGGGCGCTGTCGCACGGCCAGAAGCAGTGGCTGGAGATCGGCATGCTGCTGGCGCAGGAGCCGGCGCTGCTGCTGGTGGACGAGCCGGTGGCCGGCATGACCGATGCCGAGACCGAGGAGACGGCGATCCTGCTGCGTGAGATCAACAAGACCCGCTCCGTGGTGGTGGTGGAGCACGACATGCATTTCGTCCGCGCCCTCGACGTCAAGGTGACGGTGCTGCACGAAGGCTCGGTGCTGGCGGAAGGGCCACTCGACGCCGTCAGCGCCGATCCGCGCGTCATCGACGTCTATCTGGGGCGCTAGGGCATGCTCAGCGTCGAAGGCATCGATCTGTTCTATGGCGCGGCCCAGGCGCTGCGGCGGGTCTCGCTCGGCGTCGGGCTTGGTCAGGCGACCTGCCTGCTCGGCCGCAACGGCGTCGGCAAGACCAGCACCTTGCGCGCCATCGTCGGGCAGCAGCCGGTCGCGGCCGGGAAGATCCTGTGGGAGGGCGAGGACATCACCCGCCTGCCGACGGCGGAGCGGGCGCGGCGCGGTATCGCTTTCGTGCCGCAGGGGCGCGAGATCTTCCCGCTGCTGACGGTGAAGGAGAATCTGGAGACGGGATTCGCCGTGCTGCCGCGGCGCGAGCGGCGGGTGCCGGAGGAGATTTTCGAACTGTTCCCTGTGCTGAAATCGATGCTCGGCCGGCGCGGCGGCGACCTGTCGGGCGGGCAGCAGCAGCAGCTCGCCATCGGTCGGGCCCTGGTGACCCGGCCGCGCCTGCTGATCCTGGACGAGCCGACCGAGGGCATCCAGCCTTCGATCATCAAGGATATCGGGCGCGTCATCGCGATGTTGCGCGACCGCGGCACCATGGCGATCCTGCTGGTCGAGCAGTATTTCGATTTCGCCCATGCGCTGGGCCAGCGTCTCGTCGTGCTGGATCGCGGCGAGGTCGTGGTGGACGGGGACAAGACCGCGCTCGATGAAGACAGCGTCCGTCGTCACCTTACGGTCTGAGCCGCCGGCCCTCGCGGAGCCGACGATCCTGCCCGTGCCGCTGGCGCGCGCCCGCGGCCGGCTGGAGCTCGGCTTCAAGCGGCGCGGGGCGGAGACGGTGCTGGCCGCCCTGTTCCAGGAGGGCTGCGCCAAGGCGCGGTTCCCGCGGCGCGAGGCGGGGGCCTTCACCGGCGCCGTGCTGCTGAACACGGCCGGCGGGCTGACCGGCGGCGACCGGCTGCAGCAGGCGGTCCGCTGGGGCGAGGGCACGGCGGCGACGGTGGCGGGGCAGGCGGCGGAGCGGATCTACCGCTCGCTCGGCGACGCGGCGGGGATCGAGACGCGGCTGGTGGTCGAGCCCGGCGCCACGGCGGAATGGCTGCCGCAGGAGACCATCCTGTTCGACCGCGCCCGGCTCGACCGCGATCTGCAGGTCGAGCTGCGCGGCGATGCCCGCTTCCTCGGGGTCGAGGCGATCGTGTTCGGCCGGGCGGCGATGGGTGAGGCGGTGCGCCAGGGCACGCTGCGCGACGCCTGGCGGATCCGCCGCGACGGCCGCCTGGTCTATGCCGATGCGCTGGCGGTCGACGGCGACCCGGCGGCGGCGTTGGACCGGCCGGGCCTCGGCCGCGGCGCCCGGGCGGTGGCGACGCTGCTGTTCGCGGCGCCCGAGGCGCAGGATCTGATCGACCCGCTGCGCGCGGCCTTGGCCGGGGCCGGGGGGCTGGCCGGCGCCAGCGCCTGGAACGGCCTCTTGGTCGCCCGCTTCGCCGCGCCGGACGGCGCCGTGCTGCGGCGCGACCTGATCTCGGCGCTCGGCATCCTGCGGGCCGGGCGCCCGCTGCCGCGCGTCTGGCAATGTTGAAGAAGCACTGGGAGGAGTCTCCGTGAACCTGACCCCGCGGGAGAAGGACAAGCTCCTGATCGCCATGGCCGCGATGGTGGCGCGCCGGCGGCTGGAGCGTGGCGTGAAGCTGAACTATCCGGAGGCGGTGGCGCTGATCTCCGACTTCGTCACCGAAGGGGCGCGGGATGGCCGCTCGGTGGCCGATCTGATGGCCGCCGGCGCTACGGTGCTGACCCGCGACCAGGTGATGGAGGGCATCGCCGAGATGATCCACGACGTCCAGGTCGAGGCCACCTTCCCCGACGGCACCAAGCTGGTGACCGTCCACCAGCCGATACGGTGAGGAGGATGGAGATGCTCGGTTTCTCTCCCTCTCAACTGTCATGCCCGGGCTTGACCCGGGCATCCAGAGGGTCTCGACATCTTCTGGATTGCCGGGTCAAGCCCGGCAATGACAGGGGTGGGTTAGCTGCTGCCCGGAGGAACTGCCGATGATCCCGGGCGAACTCCTGCCGGCACAGGGCGAGATCGAGCTGAACGCCGGGCGCGACAGCATCGTCCTGACCGTGGCCAACACCGGCGACCGGCCGGTGCAGGTCGGCAGCCACTACCATTTCTTCGAGACCAATCCCGCCCTGTCCTTCGACCGGGACAAGGCGCGGGGGCGACGCCTCGACATCGCCTCCGGCACCGCGGTGCGGTTCGAGCCGGGGCAGAGCCGCGAGGTGCGGCTGGTCGCCCTTTCCGGCGCGCGCGTCGCGATCGGCTTCCGCCAGGCGGTCATGGGGCCGCTCGATCCGGTCAAGGGCTGAGGAGGCCGATATGCCCGTTTCCATCTCCCGCGCCGCCTATGCCGACATGTTCGGCCCGACCACCGGCGACCGGCTGCGCTTGGCCGACACCGACCTGATCATCGAGATCGAGCGCGACCACACGGTCTATGGCGAGGAGGTCAAGTTCGGCGGCGGCAAGGTGATCCGCGACGGCATGGGCCAGGGCCAGGCCACACGCGCCGAAGGCACTGCCGACACCGTCATCACCAACGCCGTGATCCTCGACCACTGGGGCATCGTCAAGGCCGATGTGGCGATCCGCGACGGCCGCATCGCCCGGATCGGCAAGGCCGGCAACCCGGACATCCAGCCCGGCGTCGACATCGTCATCGGCCCGGGCACCGAGATCATCGCCGGCGAGGGCAAGATCCTGACCGCCGGCGGCATCGACTGCCACATCCACTTCATCTGCCCGCAGCAGGTGGAGGAGGCGATCGCCGCCGGCGTCACCACCCTGGTCGGCGGCGGCACCGGCCCGTCCACCGGCACCAAGGCCACCACCTGCACCCCAGGCCCGTGGCACATCGCCCGCATGCTGCAGGCGGCGGAGGGGCTGCCGGTGAACCTCGCCATCTCCGGCAAGGGCAATGCCAGCCGGCCGGATGCGCTGGTCGAGCAGATCCGCGCCGGCGCCTCGTCGATGAAGCTGCATGAGGATTGGGGCACCACCCCGGCGGCGATCGACTGCTGCCTGTCCGTCGCCGACGCGATGGACATCCAGGTGATGATCCACACCGACACGCTGAACGAGAGCGGCTTCGTCGAGGACACCATCGCCGCCTTCAAGGGCCGCACCATCCATGCCTTCCACACCGAAGGCGCCGGCGGCGGCCACGCGCCGGACATCATCCGGGTGGCAGGGCTGGCCAACGTCATCCCGTCCTCGACCAATCCGACCCGGCCTTTCACCGTCAACACGCTCGACGAGCATCTCGACATGCTGATGGTGTGCCATCACCTGGATGCCGGGATCCCGGAGGACGTGGCCTTCGCCGAGAGCCGGATCCGGCGCGAGACCATCGCCGCCGAGGACATCCTGCACGACCTCGGCGCCTTTTCGATCATCTCGTCGGACAGCCAGGCGATGGGGCGGATCGGCGAGGTGATCCTGCGCACCTGGCAGACCGCGCACAAGATGAAGGTCCAGCGCGGCCGGCTGGCGCAGGAGCCCGGCGAGAACGACAATGTCCGGGTCAAGCGCTATGTCGCGAAATACACCATCAACCCGGCGATCGCGCAGGGCTTGTCGCGGCATGTCGGCTCGGTCGAGGTCGGCAAGCTGGCCGATCTGGTGCTGTGGGACCCGGCTTTCTTCGGGGTGAAGCCGGAGCTGGTGCTGAAGGCCGGCACCATCTCGATGGCGCTGATGGGCGACCCCAACGCCTCGATCCCGACGCCGCAGCCGGTGCACTATCGCCCGATGTTCGGCGGCTTCGGCCGGGCGATGGCGGCCTCGGCCCTCACCTTCGTGTCCAAGGCGGCGCTGGAGGACGGCATCGGGCCGCGCCTCGGCCTAGCGCGAGAGGTGGTGGCGGTGGAGAACACCCGTGGCATCGGCAAGGCCGACATGGTGCACAACTCGGCGACGCCGGTGATCGAGGTTGACCCCGAGACCTACGAAGTCCGCGCCGATGGCGAGCTGCTGACCTGCGAACCGGCCGCGGTGCTGCCGATGGCGCAGCGGTACTTCTTGTTCTGAGGCCAATGTGAAGCCGACCATTCTTTCACTGTCATCCTCGGGCTTGACCCGAGGATCCAGGGGCAGCCAGAGCGGTTCTTGGTGGCCCCTGGATTGCCGGGTCAAGCCCGGCAATGACAGCAAATGGCAAGTGCCATGAAGCGCTTCACCGCCGTCGTCCCGGCCGGCCGCTTCGACCCGGCTGTCGTCTCCGATCGCGTCGTCCTCGACTACGATTCCCGCCACCGCCGCCGCATCGTGCTCTATGGCGAGGCCGGGACGGTGGTGCTGCTCGATCTGTCCGAGGCGGCGCATCTGCGCCATGGCGACGCGCTCAGGGGCGAAGACGCGAGCCTGGTCCTGGTCGCGGCGGCACCGGAGCGGCTGGTCGAGATCCGCGCCGGCAGCCAGGCGGAGCTGATCCGCATCGCCTGGCATCTCGGTAACCGGCATTTGCCGACCCAGCTGCTGCCCGACGCGCTGCGTATCCGCGCCGACCATGTGATCGAGGAGATGGTGCAAGGCCTCGGCGGCACGGTCACCGCCGTCGAGGCGCCCTTCGACCCGGAGGGCGGCGCCTATGGCCATGGCGCCGTCCATGGGCATTCGCATGGCTGACCCGGCGCTGTATCGGCTGATGGCTTGGCTATCACCGTCCTACCCGGTCGGCGCCTTCAGCCATTCCAGCGGGCTGGAATGGGCGAACGAGGCCGGCTGGGTGACCGACAGGCCGGGCCTGGTCGCCTGGATCGAGGATGCGCTGGCCAGCGGCGCCGGCTGGAACGACGCCGTGCTGTTCGTCCACGCCCATCGTGCCGCCGCGGCCGGCGACGACGACCGGCTGGCCGAAATCGCCGACCTCGCCGCCGCGCTGGCGGCCTCGCGCGAGCGGCAGGTCGAGACCCTGGCCCAGGGCACCGCCTTCCTGGCCATTTCGCGATCCGCCTGGCCGGTGCCGGGGCTGGAGCGGCTGGCCGCCCGAATCGGTGAGAGCGTCGCCTATCCGGTCGCGGTCGCCGCCTGCGTCGCCGGCCACGGTATCGCCCTGGCCCCGGCGCTGACCGCCTTCCTGCACGCGATCGCCGCCAACCTGGTGTCGGCGGCGCAGCGCCTGGTGCCGCTGGGCCAGACCGACGGCCAGCGCGCCATCGCCGCGCTGATGCCGGCGGTGGAGACGGCCGCGGCCCGGGCGGCGGCCCTGCCGGACGGTGACCCCTTCAGCCATTGCGGCGGCTTGGCCGTCGCCGCCGACATCGCATCGATGCAGCATGAGACCCAGTATACGAGGTTGTTCCGCACATGACCCAGAACGGACCCCTGCGCGTCGGCATCGGCGGCCCCGTCGGCTCCGGCAAGACGGCGCTGATGGACGCGCTCTGCAAGGCCTTCCGCGACCGCTACGACATCGCGGCCATCACCAACGACATCTACACGAAGGAGGATGCGGAGTTCCTGAACCGCGCCGGGTCGCTGTCCTCCGACCGCATCCTGGGGGTGGAGACGGGCGGCTGCCCGCATACCGCGATCCGCGAGGACGCCTCGATCAACCTGGCGGCGGTGGCGGAGATGCGGCGCCGCTTCCCCGGCCTCGACCTGGTGCTGATCGAATCCGGCGGCGACAATCTGGCCGCCACCTTCAGCCCGGAGCTGGCCGACATCACCATCTACGTCATCGACGTCTCGGCCGGCGACAAGATCCCGCGCAAGGGCGGGCCGGGCATCACCCGGTCGGACCTGCTGGTGATCAACAAGACCGACCTGGCGCCGCTGGTCGGCGCCTCGCTCGAGGTGATGGACCGCGACGCCCGCAAGATGCGCGGCGACCGCCCCTTCGTCTTCGCCCGGGTGCGCGGCGGCGACGGCGTGGCCGAGATCGCAGCGTTCATCGAGAAGGCCGGTGGGCTGGGTTCCTAGCCGCCGCTGTCATCGTTCGCGCCGGGGCTCGATCATCAGTCCTGCGGCCGTCACCTGCCGATATAGGCGGCCAGTTCCTCGGGCGTTCCCATGGGAAATGCCTGCTTCAGATGGTCTAGAAATGCCGCTACCCGGGCGCTGAGCAGCCGCCTGGACGGATAGAGGGCCCACAGGGCGATGTCGGGACCTTCGACGTCGCCCCAATGCACCAGCGAGCCGTCGGCCAGATCATGGCTCACGAGCGACACGGGGAGGCGGCCGACACCAACGCCGGCCCGCACCGCATCCCGGACCATCATGAGCGATGACAGGGCGAGGACCGGCTCGATCGCGATTATGGCCCGGCCGGCAGGGGTCTTCACGGTCCAGGCCCGTCGATCGGGTGCCGAGCGGACGACGGCAGGAGCGGCGAGATCTCCGGCCGGCCGGGCGAGGCCGGGGCTCGCCACGACCACCAGCCGGTCATGCAGGAAGGCGCGGCCGACCAGGCTGTCGTCCGGATCCGGGTTGACCCGGATCACCAGGTCGAACCCCTCCTCGATCAGGTCGACGGCACGGTCCTCGGTCGAGACCTCAAGCCTCACCTCCGGATAGGCCAGGGCG
>NZ_JBCNNF010000035.1:0-28555 GCF_039594555.1 Inquilinus sp. | reverse complement strand
CCTGTCGCCCGGGGACGAGGCCGGGCCGAACCGCTTCCCGGCGCGGATCGAGGAGCTGATCTTCCACGGCGACCACACCCGCGCCCGGCTGTCGCTGCTGGGCCGCGACGATTTCGTGCTCAAGCTGCCGAACGCCGATGGCCGGCCGGCCCTGGCGGCGGGCGAGGCGGTGACCGTCGGCTGGGCCGCCGCCGACTGCCGGGCGCTGACCGCCTGAGTGACGGGAATCATTGAGCGACCGACCATCCCGGATGTAGGACGGATCAGTTCCGCCGACTCATCCAGGGACGCCGCGATGCCGGACCCGGTCGTACCGATCGAGACCGAGAGGCTGATCCTCCGCCGCTTCGTGCCGGAGGATTTCGAGGCGTTTCACGGCTATCACCGCCTGCCGGAGGTCGCCCGCTATCTGTACCGCGACCCGCGCACGCCGGAGCAGTCGCGGGCGGCGCTGGAGCGGTTCAGCGCGCTGAAGTTCGAGGGCGAGGGCGACGAGCTGGTGCTGGCGGTGGGCTCCCGCCGGACCGGTGCCCTGCTCGGCGACGTGGTGCTGAAATGGGTCAGCCGCGAGGCCCGGCAGGCCGAGATCGGCTACACCTTCGCGCCGGAGGCCGGCGGCCACGGCTATGCCACCGAGGCGGCGCGGGCGGTGCTGGGCCTCGGCTTCGGCCGGTTCGGCTTCCACCGCATCTTCGCCCGCTGCGACGCCTTGAATGCGGGCTCGATCGGCGTCCTGCGGCGGCTCGGCATGCGGCAGGAGGCGCATCTAGTCCAGAACGACCGCTTCAACGGTATCTGGGGCGACGAGCTGATCTTCGCCATGCTGCAGGAGGAATGGGAACGGCAGTCGGCGCGCTGAGCCCTCAGGCCGCCGCCTTTTCGCCGGGCTCGTCCCGGCGCGGCAGGGGATAGAAGATCCGCACCGAGGTGCCGCGGCCTTCCGCGGATTCGATGCGGAAGCGGCCGCCCAGCGCCTTGACCATCTCGGCGCAGCCGGTCAGGCCCAGCCCGACATGGCTGCCGGCCCGCATCGAGAAGAATGGCTCGGTCGCTTTCGCCCGCACCGCGGCCGACATGCCCAGGCCGTTGTCGATCACCTCCAGCACCAGCCGCCGCCCGAAGGGGAAGCGGTGGGACAGCCGGGCGCGCAGCACGACGCGGGAGTCCGGCTTCCCGGCGGCAGCCACGGCCTGCTCGGCGTTGCGGATCAGCTCGTCCAGGATCAGGTGGAACTGCGGCGACGCCACCAGCGCCGCCCGCGCCTCCTCCGGCACGTCGAACTGGATCCGCCCGCCATGGTCCTGCGACAGGGCGTCCAGGATGCTCTGCAGCGCCACGTTCCGGGTCGGCTTGGCCGAATAGGCGATCTTCAGCAGGCCGTTGTTGATGCTGTCCAGCTCCTCCGCCGCGCGCGAGGCGGCGGCGACCAGCTCCGGATCCGGGGCCTGGCCGTCGCGCAGGCTCTTGTTGAACAGCGCCAGCGCCGCGATCCGCGACCGGGTCATATGCGCGAACAGCGAAGCGAAGGAGCGGATCTGCTGGTCCTTGCGCCGCGCCATGATCGATTGCTGGTGGATGATCACCCCGACCACGATCACCGCCGCCAGAGCCAGCCCGAAGATCGCCACGTTGCGCAGTGCATTCTCGGCGATGTGCGCGGTCTCGTTCAGCGTGCGGCTGTGCGCCCCGGTGGTGCCAGAGACCTGGAACATGTCCTGCTGGATGTCGGTCAGGAAATCCAGCGTCTCCTGGTCGTTCGCCGCCGCGCCGAGATTGGGCAGGACGCGCGTCCGGATGGTCTGGATGCTGCTGTCCAGCCGCGCGAAGTCCTGCGGATCCAGGAAATGGTCGATGTATTGCAGGTTGCGCAGCGCCACCATGTTGAACTGCAGCAGCCCGACCTCCTGCGCCAGCTGCGGCTGCCGCTCCCCGGTCGCCATCGACAGCCGCAGCAGCCCGACGATGTTGGCCAGCCGCTCCCGGATCTGCGAGCCGCGCCACTGCACCTCGTAGGACTGCATCAAGAGGATGTCGGTCTCCTCCCGGTAGTGCTCGGACCGCATGAACGACCAGGACCCCAGCAGGATCGCCACCGCCAGCCCGGCATAGGGCACGACGTCGAGCCAGCGCCGGATCCGCTTGTTCACTGGCCCGGCCTCAGCGCGACGACGAACCAGACCCAGATCGCGTTGCGCCCGGCGGTGTAGGATTTGGGCAACTGGTCCAGCGGCCAGATGATCGAATAGGGCCCGGAATCCGCCAGGTCGAGCGGCCGGAACTCCTGCCCCTCGGCGCAGCGGCCGCTCTTGTGGTCCGCCCCCGTGCAGCCTCGTTCGATCGCCAGGATCGGCTGGTATTGTGAGATCTCGTCCATCCGGATCGCGGTGATGAAGTCGTCATAGGCGAAGACGTCGATCGATCGTGCATCGCCCAGGCCGCTGCGGGCCAGCACCTCCCTCAGGTCCGGGCCGCGATAGCGGATCGTCTCCCCGCCCTCGGTCCACGGCGTCCCGGTCTCAATCACCCGCTGCGGGAACGCGGACTTGATCTGGTCCGGCGTGTAGGTGGCGATCGCCTGGCCCGGAGAGCTCTCGACCCGGAGGATATGTGGATCCTCGTAGCCGACCGGGGCAGCGGTCGCGCCGCAGGCGAGGGCCAGCATGGCGGCGGCGGGGATCGCCATGCGGAGGACGCGGAACATCAGTCGAGCCGTGGACAATGCCGGTTGGAGGGACGGGAATGGTTGGCGGTCATGCTCAGGCGCCTTTCGGGAACAGCCCGTTCTTCAGCAGCTTTGCGCGCGCCTGCTTGTAGTATTTCTCGACGGTGTAGGGGTCGATGCCGAAGCGGTCGCCCATCTTCTCGTAGATCTCCTTGCGCTTGACCCCCTTGGGCCTGCTGCGCATGAAGTCGATGATCTCCTGCTCGCGCGGTGTCAGGCCGGAATAGTAGAATTCCGGGGTCACCGCCTTGACCGCGGACAGCGACAGCGAGAAGCGCGTGTCCGAGATCTTGTCGATGATGCTGGACAGCGTGTCGCGGTCGAGGCCGGTCTTGCCGACATAGGCGTTGGCGCCCAGCATCCGGCAGGCCTCGCCCTCCTCGACGCTGTCCGACCCT
The DNA here is from genome assembly GCF_039594555.1 of Inquilinus sp. Classification (GTDB taxonomy): domain Bacteria; phylum Pseudomonadota; class Alphaproteobacteria; order DSM-16000; family Inquilinaceae; genus Inquilinus. Next base: position 25,435 of record NZ_JBCNNF010000035.1, on the reverse strand, counting down.
GTGACGACGATGTGCAGCGCGTCGGGCGAGGCGTCGATCACCGCCTTGACCACGGCCAGCCGGTGCTGCGGCGAGGTCGGGTCGAAGCCGGGCAGGCCGGGGTCGATGATCACCAGGTCGAAGCTGTGCTCGCGCAGCAGCCCGGCGGCGATCTCCCAGGTCGCGGCGCCCTGCACGATGCAGTCCCGCAGGGCGGCCTTCAATTCGCCGATCAGGGCCAGGCGCATCAGGTCCTGATCTTCGATCACCAGCGCACGTGAGGTCTGATCGGCGGCCGTCATGACTGCATCTTCCACGGTGGGACCCGAGCAGGATCCTAGTCCGGCCGTCAGGGGTGCGCTAGGCCAGGATTCGTCTCGAATGCCATTGAATGTCCTGCGGAAAAAGGGGTGGTCTCACCCCTTTCGTCGACCCGGGATTCTGGCCTCAAGTGATCAGGTGACTGCGGGCCTGATTCCGTCTGTCGATCGTCTGTGAAAGTCTTACGCGGATGGAAAATTTACTAAAAAGCGCGACATGTTTTGTCAACTGGAACCTTGTCATGCCGGCGGAGTTCCTTGAGGGCATCTTGCATGCGTCGGCCGGATATCCGCATCAGGCCCTTGCCGTCCGGCCGGACCGGCGCGCCGCGCAGCCCGTGATTGAGGACCCGTGATGACCACGATCGGCATCGGCACGCTTTACCGCAACCGCGACGTCATCGAGGGGCCGGTCCGCACGCTGTTGTTCCAGGACCGGATCCGGCTGGTCCCGAACCCGCATGCGGCGGAGAGCCCGAGGGCGCCGGACCTGCTCGTCTATTCCGGCGACGACCACGAGATCGGCGGCGCCTGGGCCTGCCGGCGGGAGGATCGACCCGTCTTCTACAACGTGCAGATCCGCGACCCGCACGTGTCACGGCCGATCCATGCGACGTTGTGCCCGTCCGACCAGGATGGCGACCGGTTCGACCTGTTCTGGTCGCACTAGGAGAGGCGGGCCGGCGCCGATCCGGCCCCACCGCTGTCGGGCTCAACCCTTGTTGTCATTGCCGGGCTTGACCCGGCAATCCAGGGATCGCCGAGAGCGGCTCTTGAAAGCCCCTGGATCCTCGGGTCGAGCCCGAGGATGACAATAAAATAGAGGAGATCCGAAGTTAAACGTGTGTCGGTTGCGCGTCTCGCTGTGCCGATCACCCGTGGATACGGCCTCTACTGACCTCCCAACGCACGAAAAATCTTCTGCCCGGCGCGGCCGGTCTGGGGCATGCCAAGGCGCTGCTCCGCGGCCGAGATCGCGGCGCGGGTGGCCGGGCCGATCTTGCCGTCGGCCTGGCCGCCGATGTCGTAGCCTTGGGCCAGCAGCAGCTGCTGCAACCGCAGGCGCTGGGCCCGCGACAGGCCGGGATCGTCCGTCGGCCACGGCGTGCGCAGCGCCGGCCCGCCGGACAGGCGCTGGGCGAGGTAGGAGATGGCGATCGCGTAGGATTCCGCCGCGTTGTACGAATAGATCGCGTCGAAGTTGCGGAACACCAGGAAGCCCGGGCCCTGCGGCCCGGCCGGCAGGATCAGGCCGGCCTGGCCGCTGCCCGACAGTGGCGCGCCGTCGGCCCGCACCACGCCGCGCTGGGCCCAGGCCGACAGCGGGTCCTTGTCCTTGCGGCCGGTCGGGCCGCTGTAGCCGGCCGGCACCCGCACCTCGATCATCCAGGGCTGGCCTTCCTGCCAGCCGGAGCGCTTCAGGTAGTTGGCGGTGGAGCCGAGCGCGTCGGCCACCGAATTCACCAGGTCGCGCCGGCCATCGCCGTCGAAATCCACCGCCAGGCGCTGATAGGTCGACGGGATGAACTGGGTCTGGCCGAAGGCGCCGGCCCAGGAGCCGTTCAGCTCGTCCAGCCGCAGGTCGCCGGCGCTGACCAGCTTCAGCGCCGCCATCAGCTCGCCGCGCCAGAAATCGGTGCGCCGCTCGCCGGCGCAGACCAGCGTGGCCAGGGCATGCGGCAGGAAGTAGCCGCCGGCCTCCTTGCCATAGTCGCTCTCGACGCCCCAGACCGCGGCGATCACCGACCGGTCGACGCCGTAACGCTGCTCCGCCTGCTGCAGCACACGGCCGTATTTCGACATCATCGCCCGCCCGTCGGCGATGCGCTGGTCGTCGACCAGGAAGGCCAGGTAGTCCCAGATCGGCGTCACGAATTCCGGCTGGGCCTGCGAGAAGCGCAGCACCTTGTCGTCCGGCTGGGTCAGCCCGGCGAAGGCGCGGGTGGCGACATCGCGGTCGACCCCGGCCTTCACCGCGGAATCGGCGAGGCCGGAGACGCAGGAGCCGAAATCGGCCAAAGCCGGCCCGGCGGCCAGCAGCGGGAGAAGCAGCGCCGCCCTGAAGGTCCAGCCGGATCCGAACAGCCGAGACGTCATACCCTTCCTCCACGCGATGGAACCCACGCCGCGGTGCGGCGGCGCGATCCTGTCCCATCCGGGCGGCGGGCACAACCCGGGCCAGGACATCGGCCGGCCGGGCGCCGGCCTGTGCGTCAGGCGTCGTGTCCGGCGGCTTCGAGGATCAGCCGCGTGATCACCTCCGGATGGGAGATCAGCGCCAGATGGCTGGCCTTCACCTCGATGGTCTTGGCGCCCATCCGCTTGGCCATGAAGCGCTCGAGATCGGGATTGATCGTGCGGTCCTCGGTCGACACCGCATAGAAGCTCGGCTTCGATCGCCACGCGGCCTGCGTGATCTTGCCGGTGAGCAGGGCCTTCTGGAACGGCTCCTGGACCGCGTAGAGCACCTTTGCCTTCGCCACCGGCAGATCGCCCGCGAAATCCCGCAGGAAGGCTTCCTCGCTGAGACGCCCTTCATCGCCGTCGAAGACGATGCCGGCCGTGGCCGGCGGCGTCGGATAGGTCTTGGCCAGGGCGGTGTAGTCCTCGCCCGCGTCCGGCGCCCGCGCGGCAACATAGACCAGCGCCGAGACGTTCGGGTGCATGCCGGCCTCGGTGACGATCATGCCGGAGAAGGAATGGCCGACCAGCACCGTCGGGCCATCCTGCCGCGCCAGCACGCGCTCGGCGGAGGCGACCGCCTCGGCCAGTGTCGTCAACGGGTTCTGGACGGCCGTGGCATTGAGGCCCGCGGCCTGCAATCTCCCGATCACCTCCGACCAGCATGACCCGTCGGCGAACAGGCCGTGCACGAGCACGACGTTGCGGGCCCGGGGGACGGCGACCGGCGCGCCCGGGGCGGCCGGCGACGCGGCTCGGGCAGGTGCCGCCGCCAGCACGGCGGTGCCGCCGGCCGCAGCCAGCCCCAGCAGGAAGTCTCGGCGATCAATGGCGTTCAGCATGGTCTCACTCCGCAGGAATGGGCGCTCCCGGCCCAGATCGGCTTCGGAAAGCTGCGGAGGAGGGTAGTGATGGCCAGGGCGGCGAGGAATCGAACCTCAGGCCTGCGCCACCCATACTTAGGTGTGGGCTAGCGCGGCTGGGGCCAGACGCGGCCGGGGCGGTCGGTGTCGATCCGGTAGTCCGAGGCGTAGCGGCCGAAGAAGCCGCGCCCCAGCCGGCGCGCCTCGGCCAGCGGGTCCTGCGGGTCGCGCGCCACCTCGCCGCGCGCATTGCCGTGGCCGTGCACCACCCCGACGAAGCGCGACCGGGTGTAGCGGCCGTATTCCTGGATCTGCTGCACGATCGCCGCCGAGACGGTCGGATACGCCTCCTCGGAGCTGAGGACGAGGCCGACGCGCTTGCCGGTCATCCGCGCCTTGACCGTTTCGGAGTCGGGGTAGGAGGCGGCGACGTAGCAGAACATCCGGTCGAAGAAGGCCTTGAGCTGGGCCGACATGCCGTACCAGTAGATCGGCGTGGCCAGGACCAGCCCGTCGGCGGCCAGGAACCGGTCGAGGAACAGGGAGCGGTAGCCGTCGTCGATGGCGCAGCTGCCGTCCGGCCGCCGGCACTGCCGGCAGTCGCGCAGCAGGCCGCCGATGGCGTCGGCCAGATGCACCGTTTCGGCCTCATGGCCGGCTTCCGCCAGGCCGGCCGCGACCGCCCCGGCCAGGGCGGCCGAATTGCCATCGCGCCGGGGGCTGGAGCTGAGGATGAGGGCCTTCATCATGCCTCCTCGAAGGGCTTGCAATCCGCGATACGGTTCCATGTATCGGGAAGGGCCTCGCGGCCCGCAATTACGCACCTCGAGGTAACCATGGCGCTTCCGGCCCGACCCGGACCCGTCTCCGAGCCTGATGTGTTCGACGAGACCTGCTCGGCCCGCCACGCGCTGGAGCTGGTGGCGTCGAAATGGTCGGTGCTGATCCTCTCGGCCCTGGCCGGCGGGCCGATGCGCAACGCCGAGCTGCTGTGCCGGATCGGCGGCATCTCGCAGAAGATGCTGACCCAGACCCTGCGCGACCTGGAGCGCAACGGGCTGGTGCTGCGCCAGGACTTCCACACCGCCCGGCCCTGCGTCGAATACCGCCTCGGCCCGCTCGGCGATTCCCTGAGCGAGACCCTGACCGCTCTGGACCGCTGGGCCGAGCGCAACTTCCCGGCGTTGGACGCCGCCCGCGAGGCGTTCGACAAGCGGGAGGCGGAGGGGTGAACCCTCAGATCTGGACCGATTTCATCCCGGCGGCGGCGTAGCGCGTGCCGGCGGCGGCGCCGACCGGGATGGCGGCGTCCAGCCGGGCCAGGTCGTCCGGGGTCAGCGTCACCCGCAGAGCGCCGAGATTCTCCTCCAGTCGCGCGATCGAGCGGGTGCCGGGGATCGCCACCACGTCGTCGCCCTGGGCCAGCACCCAGGCCAGCGCCAACTGCGACGGCGTGCAGCCCTTCTCGGCCGCCAGCGCCTCGAACCGGTCGACCAGGGCGCGGTTATGGGCGAAGTTCTCCGCCTGGAAGCGCGGATGCGCGGCGCGGCGGCCGTCGATCTGGGAGATGTCCCGGATCGCGCCGGCCAGGAAGCCGCGGCCGAGCGGCGAATAGCCGACGAAGCCGATGCCGAGCGCGCGGGTGACAGCCCGCGTGGCCTCCGCCTCGGCCCGGTACATCAGCGAATATTCGGTCTGCACCGCCGCGATCGGGTGGACGGCATGGGCGCGGCGGATGGTGTCCGCCCCGGCCTCGGACAGGCCGAGATGGCGGACCTTGCCCTGCTGCACCAGCCGGGCCATGGCGCCGACCGTGTCCTCGATCGGCACCGCCGGGTCGACCCGGTGCTGGTAGTACAGGTCGATGGTGTCGACGCCCAGGCGCCGCAGGCTGGCCTCGCAGGCCCGGGCGACGTATTCAGGCCGGCCGTCGACGCCGTTCGGCTGGCCGTCGCGCCGGATCTGGCCGAACTTCGTGACCAGCACCACCCGGTCGCGCCGGCCCTTGATGGCGCGGCCCAGCAGCTCCTCATTGTGGCCCCAGCCATACATGTCGGCGCTGTCGAGATGGTCGACGCCGAGGTCGATCGCGCGTCGGATCAGGTTTTCCGAGGCCGCGTCGTCGGCGGCGCCGTAGACGCCCGAGAGCGGCATCAGGCCGAGCCCGATGGCGGAGACCGCGAGGCCGCCGAGCCGGCGATGGGCAATGGGGGATTCCGGGGCCGTTGTCATGCGTCCGTCCTTCCGAGCATCCATGTGCTGGTGCGGCCGGGGCAGGGCAGGGGATGCAATGCCGGGCAGGCCGTTCGTCGCCAGTGTGACTCGCGCCGGCACCGCCGCCAACCCCGCTGGAGGTCCAAAGCGGGGCGTCAGCCCTTCGGCCCGCCCGCTACCAGGTTGAATGGCCGGCCCTGCTCGAACGCGTCGATCAGGTCGATCAGTTGGTCGGCCAGGGCCTGCATGGCGCCGCGGCCGGCCCAGGCGACATGCGGTGTCAGGATGAAGTTCGGCAGGTCCAGGAGCCGCATCAGCGGCGCGTCGGCCGGCGGCGGCTCCGGCATCGCCACGTCGAAGCCGGCGCCGCCGATGCGGCCGCCGCGCAGTGCCTCGGTCAGCGCGTCCTCGTCCACCAGCCCGCCCCGCGCGGTGTTGATCAGCAGCGCCTCCGGCTTCATCCGGGCGAACTCGGCCGTGCCGATCAGGCCGCGCGTCTCCGGCCGCAGCGGGCAGTGCAGCGAGATCACGTCGCTGGTCGCGATCACCTCGTCGAACGCCAGGCGGCCATCGGCCGGCGCCGCGTCGCCCTTGCGGCCGGCGAAGACGACATCCATGCCGAAAGCCCGGCCGATCGTCGCCACCGCGCTGCCCAGCGACCCGCCGCCGATCAGCCCCAGCCGGGCGCCGTGCAGGTCCAGGATCGGGTGGTCGAAGAAGCAAAACTGCCTCGCCTCCTGCCAGCGCCCGGCCTCGACCGAGCGGCGGTAGGGCAGGAGGGACCGGCGCAGCGACAGGATCAGGGTGAAGACATGCTCCGGCACTGTGTGCACGGCGTAGCCGCGGATGTTGCAGACCGCGACGCCGTTGCGGCCGCACCAGGCGGTGTCGACGCAGTCGGTGCCGGTGGCGGCGACCGCGATCAGGCGGAGATCCGGCAGCTGCGCCAGCACCGGCTCGCGCAGCTGCACCTTGTTGATCACGGCGACGCCGGCGCCTCGCAGCCGCTCCAGCACCTGGTCCGGCGCGGTGCGCTGATGCTCCTCCCAGCGATGCGGGAAGGCGGGTGGGCGCAACCGGATCGCCGGGGCCAGGGTCTCGCGGTCGAGGAAGACGATCTTCGGGTTCGGCGGCAGCGTCATGGTCGGCCTCGCGGGAATCTGCCGCCAGCATGCCGATCCCGGCGCGGCTGGCCAGTCCGATTGCGACATTGGCGGGCCTGCGACATCACAGGTCGCGGCTGGGTTAGCCCGCAACCGGCCCGGCTCGGACACTCGCCTCAGGATGGCCAGAGTGGCCCGCAGGGAGCGGTTCGAAGATGAAGTCGACAGCGCGCGTGGTGGTGATCGGCGGCGGCGTGGTGGGCGTGGGCACGCTCTACCACCTGGCCAAGAAGGGCTGGACGGACGTCGTCCTGATCGAGCGCAAGGAGCTGACCTCCGGCTCCACCTGGCATGCCGCGGGCCTGCTGCCGCTGTTCAACATGAGCTACTCGGTCGGGCAGATCCACAAATACTCGGTCAAGCTCTACAACTCGCTCGAGGCCGAGACCGGGCAGCATGTCGGCTTCCGCCAAGTCTCCAACATCCGCCTCGCCCGGACGAAGGATCGCTGGGACGAGTTCATGTACTACAAGGGCGTGGCCGACACGATCGGCATCAAGGTCAACGTCCTGACCCCGGCCCAGGTCAAGGAGATCTGGCCGCTATGCGAGACCGACGGCATCATCGGCGCGATCCAGCACCCGGATGACGGCTACATCCAGCCGGCCGACCTGACCCAGGCCTTCGCCAAGGGCGCCCGGGCGATGGGCGCCGAGATTTACCGCTTCACCACCGTCCTCGGCATCGAGCAGACGCCGTCCGGCGAATGGCTGGTCAAGACCGACAAGGGCGACATCACCTGCGAGCATGTGGTCTCGGCCTCCGGCAACTTCGCCCGCCGCACCGGCGCCATGGTCGGGCTCGACGTGCCGGTGATCCCGGTCGAGCACCAGTACATCGTCACCGAGCCGCACCCGGCGGTGCAGGAGCGGCACCGCCAGGGCCTGCCGGAGATGGGCGTGCTGCGCGAGGCCGACAGCTCCTGGTACCTGCGCGAGGAGGCCGGCGGCTTCATCCTCGGCCCCTATGAGCCGGGCGCGCCCTGCTGCTATGTCGACGGGCCGGACGAGCAGTCGGAATACGAGCTGTTCCAGGAGGATCTGGAGCGGCTGGCCCCGCATATCGAGACGGCGATCGCCCGCGTGCCGGCCTTCGGCGAGGTCGGGGTGAAGAAGGTCTATAACGGCGCCATCGCCTACACCCCGGACGGCAGCCCGATCATCGGCCCAGCCTGGGGGCTGAAGAATTTCTGGCTGAACGAGGGCCACAGCTTCGGCGTCACCGCCGCCGGCGGCGCCGGCTGGCAGCTGGCCGAATGGATCGTCGAGGGCGAGCCGTCGATCGACATGATGGGCGTCGACCCGCGCCGCTTCGGCCCCTACGCCTCGCGCGGCTATCTCCGCACCAAGAACGAGGAGGCCTACGCCAACGTCTTCACCGTCCACTATCCGGATGAGGAGCGGGCGGCGGCGCGGCCGCTGAAGCGCGCGCCCTGCTACGACCGGATGAAGGCGCTGGGCGCCGTGTTCGGCACCGTCTATGGCTGGGAGCGGCCGAACTGGTTCGCGCCCGAGGGCTACGAGCTGACCGAGGCCGACCTGAACAAGCCGGACACGCTTGTCAATGAGAACCACCCGCCAGCGGCGCCGGGCGAGAAGATCCGCGAGAAGTGGAGCTTCCGCCGCTCCAATTATTTCGAGTTCGTCGGCCGCGAGGCCCGGCACGTGCATGAGAAGGTCGGCCTGCTCGACATGACGGCCTTCGCCAAATACACGGTCAGCGGGCCGGGCGCGGCCGCCTGGCTGGACGGCATCGTCGCCAACCGGGTGCCGAAGAAGCCGGGCCGCATGACCCTGGCGCATCTGCTGTCGAAGAATGGCGGCGTGCGGTCGGAGTTCACGATCTACTGCGAATCGCCGAACCACTACTATCTGGTCGGCGCCGGCGCCTTCGAGCGGCACGATTGGGACACGCTGCAGAAGCTGCGGCCGCGCGATGGTTCGGTCGACCTGCAGAAGATCACCACCCAGACCGGCGTCTTCGTGCTGGCGGGCCCGAGCTCCCGCGCCCTGCTGCAGAAGCTGACCGATGCCGACCTGTCCAACGCCGCCTTCCCGTGGCTGTCGGGCAAGCCGATCAATGTCGGCATCGCCCAGGCCCAGGCGCTGCGCGTCAATTTCGTCGGCGAGCTGGGATGGGAGCTGCATCACCCGATCGAGATGCAGAACACCATCTTCGACCTGCTGATGGATGCGGGGAAGGAGTTCGACCTGAAGCCCTTCGGCATCCGGACGATGGACTCGCTGCGGCTGGAGAAGTCGTACCGGCTGATCCCGCGCGAGCTGTCGATCGAGTATGCGGCGCTGGAATCGGGACTCGACCGGTTCGTCCACCCGAACAAGGGCGATTTCATCGGCCGCGACGCGCTGGTGGCCTGGCGCGAGCGCGGCTTCAAGAACCGCTTCGTGACGCTGGAAGTGCTGGATGTCAGCGACGCCGACGCCCGCGGCAACGAGCCGATCACCAAGGGCGGCGCGCTGGTCGGCCGCTGCACCTCGGGCGGCTATGGCTGGCGCCTCGGCAAGTCGCTGGCGCTGGCGATGGTCCGGCCGGATCTCGGCGAGACCGGCACCGAGCTGGACGTCACCATCCTCGGCAAGCCGCACCGCGCCGTGGTGATCGAGGAATCGCCCTTCGATCCGAACAACGAACGCCTGCGGGCGTGACCTGTCGCGCCGGCCGGCGGATCAGGGCCCGAACGGCTCCAGGTCCAGCCGGCCGGCGCAGTCGGTCACCAGCAGGTGGCCGGGCGGCACCTGGTGCCAGTGATCGAAATCGCCGTCCAGCGGCTCGGACACGATCAGGCGCTGCTCCTCGATCGAGCAGTAGAACAGCGACGGCGGCGTTTCGTCGGTGGCGTAGCGCACCGCCCAGACGCTGCAGCCGTCGCTCAGCGCCGCGGTCATGCGCAAGGGCTCGGCGACCGCAGCGCCGGCCATGATGTCGCCGATCGCCGCGACCGTGCGCCGCAACGCCGCGGCCGGGTCGCTCTCCAGCCCGAAGCCGAACAGCGCCAGGAAGATCAGCTCGCTGTCGGTGGTGCCGCCGCGCTGCGGGTACAGCTCGTCCGGGATCAGCGCGTCGAGGCGCCGGCGAATGCGGTCATAGCCGCCGATCTGGCCGTTGTGCATGAACAGCCAGCGGCCCTGGGAGAAGGGGTGGCAGTTGGCCCGGCTAGTGGCAGTGCCGGTCGAAGCCCGGACATGGGCGAAGAACATCTTCGCCCGGATCTGGTGCGCCAGGCTCTTCAGGTTCGGGTCGGCCCAGGCGGGCAGGATGTCGCGGTACAGGCCGGGCACCGGCCGCTCGCCATACCAACCGACGCCGAAGCCGTCGCCATTGGTCGCCACCACCGCCTTGCGGGCGTGCAGGCTCTGCTGGATCAGCGAGAACTCGGGTTCGAACAGCAGCTTCTCGAGGAAGATCGGGGCGCCCGAATAGCTCAGCCAGCGGCACATGATCGTGTCGACTCGTCAAAAACCGGAACAGGCTTGTGGAATACGCCGTTATAGGACCGGCGTCACCCCTGACATCCCGGCAACAGGTCCGCACGAATCGTCGTCGCCTGTCCGAAAACTTTCAATGTCATCCTCCAATTGGGGGATGCATAGTTGAGGATGTGAGAGCAAAGTTTTCTCGCGTGTGCGGCGAGCTTCCTGTGGGGGGATGGTTAGCGTGGCGTTCGACGAGGCGATTGCGGACCGGCAGCTACGGACGGTCTACCGGATCTGGGCCCGGCTCGCGGCCAAAGGCCGGTTGCCGGCATGTGACGACATGATCTTCGCCAGCCTCAGCCGGCTGCCGCCGCCGATCCTGCTGTGGGCCTGGATGCCGTGCGAGGGAACGTTCCGCTTCGCTCTGGACGCCCAGGGCGCCGGCCTGCCATCGGACCGGAACCTGCCCGGGCGGCCGCTGGAGGATCTCTGCGCCGGCGAGCGCCATGACGCGACGCGCCGGGCGCTGATGACGGTGCAGCTGTCCGAACGGCCGCTCTACGCCGAATTCGCGCTGTCCGACGGTCTCGACAGCGTGCGCAAGCGCACCCTGTTGCTGCCGCTTTCGGACGCGACCGACGACCTGTCCTACGTGCTGATGCTGGTCGCCACGGTCTGGCCGGTCGACGCCGCCGTGCAGCAGCGCATCGACGGCTGCCCGGATGTCCGCGTCCATGTGCTGAACCAGGTGTCGGACGAGGTGGACGCGCATTGGGGCGATCCGCAGCCGGAGATCGATCCGGCCGAACTCCACTCGCTGCTGACCATCATCTGACGGGCCATCCGATGGGACAGGCCGGCCGGCTCAGCGCCATCCCAGCGAGCGTTCGGTCGGCAGGGGCTGGCGGGCCGTGACACGTACCGGTTCCTCACGATCCCGGCTGCACCACCAGGCGCCGACGGCAAGGCCGACGGATGGGCCGATGATGGCCCAGACGACAAGAAGTGTTGTGACCATGTTGTCTCTCTCCCGCTCACCCTGATCGGTGACCGTCGGGATCGGTGCCCGGCGCATCGGCCGGTCTCCCAGATATGGGCAGGCCGATGCGAAGAACAACCACTCGGTTCGGTGGCGGCTGCCGGCGGGACGGAGCGACGCGCCGCCGCTGCTGGCCAAAGCCACGACCCGGTTTTGCGCCACCGGGGCAGGGTGGGCAACATACTTTTCGTTAAGCTCGAAATGAATTCTCCCGATCGCGAAACGAACGGTCCCTGGTGCTGAGCCGCAGCCGCTGTCCTTCATTAAATCGAATTAATACCGACGAAACAGGCGTTTAAAGGCCGACACCCCATCTTCATCACCACACGCCGACCGATCGCGGCGGCGCTTTGGACAGTGGTGGAGATGATGCAGATGAAGACCCCCCTCGGTTCCGACGATCGCGGCCCGCGGACCGGCCTCCGCCGGATGACGGCGGCGCTGCTGCTCGGCACGGCCCTGATCGGCGTGCCGGTCGGGGCTGTCCTGACCTTCGATCGTCCGGCCGTGGCCCAGAGCCAGGCTGAGGCGCCGACCTCGATCGTCCCGGCCGCCCCCGGTTCCTTCGCCGGCCTGGTGCGCCAGGTCACCCCGGCCGTGGTCAACGTCTCGACCACCGAGCACCCGTCGGCCTCGCAGATGGCAGATGAGGACGAAGACAACGGCGGCGGCCAGATGCAGCGGCAGTTCCCGCCGGGCTCGCCCTTCGACCAGTTCTTCAAGCGCTTCTTCGACGAGCAGCAGCCGGGCCGCCGTGGCCCGCGCGGCGGCGGTGGCGGCGGCAGCGACCAGGTGATCCATGGCGCCGGCTCCGGCTTCATCATCGACCCGGCCGGCTACATCGTTACCAACAACCATGTGGTGAAGGACGCCGACAACATCACCGTCACCCTCAATGACGGCACCGTGATCCCGGCGAAGGTCGTCGGCACCGACGAGAAGACCGACCTCGCTCTGCTGAAGATCGAGACCGACAAGAAGCTGACCGCGGTGGAGTGGGGCGACAGCGACGCCGCCCAGGTCGGCGACTGGGTCGTGGCCGTCGGCAACCCGTTCGGCCTCGGCGGCAGCGTCACGGCGGGCATCGTCTCGGCCCGCGGCCGCGACCTGCATTCGGGTCCGTTCGACGACTTCCTGCAGATCGATGCGCCGATCAACCGCGGCAATTCGGGCGGCCCCAGCTTCGACACCAGCGGCAAGGTGATCGGCATCAACAGCGCGATCTACTCGCCGTCGGGCGGCTCGGTCGGCATCGGCTTCGCCATTCCGTCGAACCTGGCCAAGACCGTGATCGCGCAGATCCGCGACCATGGCAGCGTCCAGCGCGGCTGGCTCGGTGTGCAGATCCAGCAGGTGACGCCCGAGATGGCCGAGGCGCTCGGCCTCGAGAAGGCCAAGGGCGCGCTGGTCGCCGACGTCCAGGACGACAGCCCGGCGCTGAAGGCTGGCCTGCACCAGGGCGACGTGATCACCGGCTATGACGGCAAGCCGGTCAACCAGCTCTCCGACCTGCCGCGCCTGGTCGCCGACACCGCCGCCGGCAAGACCGTGCCGGTCGAGGTGCTGCGCAACGGCAAGACCGAAACCATCTCGGTTGAGATCGCCAAGCTGCCGGGCTCGCAGCAGGTCGCCAGCGCCGAGGAGAACGGCCCGGCGGTCGACGACCAACTCGGCCTGTCGCTCTCGGCCCTGACCCCGAAGGTGCGCCGCGAGTTCAGCGTGCCGGATGAGGTCGAGGGCGTGCTGGTCACCGGCATCCGCGAGGACGGCCCGGCGCGCGAGACCGGCGTCGGCCCCGGCGACGTCATCGTCCGGGTCGGCAGCGAGGCGGTGAAGACCCCGTCCGAGGTCGCCAAGCAGGTCAAGGCGGCCAAGGAGGCGGACCGCAACGCCGTGATGCTGCTGATCAACCGTCAGGGCGACCAGCGCTTCGTTGCCCTGAAGCTGCCGAAGGCGTGATGACCTAAGGCCTTCTGTCTCCTTCCCCTCAACTCGGGCGCCGGTTTCCCCTTTCCGGCGCCCGTTTTTTTTGCCTTCATCCCGGGCGAGCCTCCCGGCACCGGGCCGGGGGCGACAGGCAAATGGCGGAGTCGGCTTTGGACCGGATCGAGACCCTGCTCGCGGCGATGACGCTCGACGAGAAGATCGGCCAGCTCACCATGATGTCCTCGAACCTGGCGGTGACCGGGCCGGTGCTGCCGGGCGACGTCACCGAGGGCATCCGCGCCGGCCGCATCGGCAGCCTGTTCAACCATTGGGGGCCGGAGCGGGTGCGCGAGACCCAGCGCATGGCTGTGGAGGAGACGCGGCTGAAGATCCCGCTGTTCTTCGCCTTCGACGTCATCCACGGCCACCGCACCATCTTCCCGATCCCGCTGGCCGAGGCGGCGCTGTTCTCGCCCGAGCTGTGGGAGCACACGGCGCGGGAGGCGGCGATGGAGGCGGCGGAGGACGGGCTGGACCTGGTGTTCTCGCCGATGCTCGACATCGCCCGCGACCCGCGCTGGGGCCGCATCTCGGAAGGGCCGGGGGAGGATCCCTGGCTCGGCTCCCGCATCGCCGAGGCCAAGGTCCGCGGCTACCAGACGGCGGACCTGGCGGCGCCCGACGCGGTGGCCGCCTGCGCCAAGCACTACCTGGCCTATGGCGCCGCGCTGGCGGGCCGGGACTACAACTCGGCTGACGTGTCCGACCGGGCGATCCGCGAGGTCTACCTGCCGCCCTTCGCCGCCGCCCTCGCCGCGGGGGCGGCCACGGTGATGCCGGCCTTCAACGATGTCGCCGGCGTGCCGATGACCGCCAATGCCCGGTTGCTGCGCGGCACCCTGTTGGGCGAGCTCGGCTTCGACGGCGCGGTGATCAGCGACTACAACGCGATCATGGAGCTGCTGCCCCACGGCGTCGCTGGCGATGCGGTGGAGGCGGCGGCACTGGCGCTGAAGGCCGGAGTCGACATGGACATGATGAGCGGCGCCTATGCCGCCGGCCTGCCCAAGGCGCTGCAGCGCGGCCTGGTGACCCAGGAGGAGATCGACGGCGCGGTCCGCCGGGTGCTGCGGCTGAAGCAGCGGCTGGGCCTGTTCGACGACCCGTATCGCCGCGTCGTCGCCGCGCCCGACGCCTTCCACGCGGCGGAACGGCGGCGCCTGGCGCGCGAAGCGGCGGCGAAGTCGATCGTGCTCCTGACCAACAAGGGCGTGCTGCCGCTGGCGCCGTCGGCGAAGCGCATCGCCGTGATCGGTCCGCTGGCCGATGCGCGGTCGGAGATGCTTGGCTCCTGGGCCGGCGCCGGGCGGTGGGAGGAGGCGGTGACCATCCTCGAGGGCATCAAGGCGGCCCTGCCGCAGGCCGAGATCGCCTATGTCCCCGGCACCGAGATCGAGACCGGCGGCGATGCCGGCATCGCCGCCGCCGTCCAGGCCGCGCGCGGCGCCGATGTGGTGCTGCTGTGCGTAGGCGAGGCCGCGATCATGAGCGGCGAGGCGGCCAGCCGCGCCCGGCCCGAGCTGCCCGGCCGCCAGCGCAACCTGGCCGAGGCGGTGCTGGACCTCGGCGTGCCGGTGGTGGCGCTGCTGACCTCCGGCCGGCCGCTGATGCTGCCCTGGCTGTTCGAACGTGCGGCGGCGGTGGCGGCCACCTGGTTCCTCGGCCACGAGGCCGGCCATGCCGTGGCCGATGTGCTGACCGGCGCGGTCAACCCGTCCGGCCGGCTGCCGGTGACCTGGCCGCGCGATGTCGGCCAGGTGCCGATCTATTTCGGCGAGCGCAACACCGGCCGCCCGACCGACCCGGACCAGCACTACACCAGCAAGTACATCGACATTCCGTCGACGCCGCAATTCCCCTTCGGCCACGGCCTGTCCTACGGCCGCTTCGCCCTCGGCGACCTGCGCGTCTCCGCCCCGGTGCTGCGCCCGGGCGAGACGCTGACGGTCGAGGTGGCGGTGGCCAACACCGGCACGGTGGCAGGCGAGGAGACGGTGCTGCTGTTCATCCACGACCCGGTGGCCAGCGTGGCCCGGCCGCTGCTGGAGCTGAAGGGCATGGCCAAGGCGACACTGGCACCAGGCCAGAAGCAGGTGCTGAGCCTGACCCTGGCCGCCGAGGCGCTGACATTCCCCGACTTCGACCTGAAGCCGGTGCTGGAAGCTGGCGAGATCGAGATCCTGGTCGGCACCAGGGCCGAGCGGTCCGAGCTGCTTTCGGCGACGATCCAGGTCGAGGTCTGAGGCCCGCCCACACCGTCATTGCCAGGACGCGAAGCCGACGAAGCAATCCAGGTGTCACGCCAAGCGGCCCCTCGATTGCTTCGCTGCGCTTGCAATGGCGGCATGGGGATTTCATCCCGCTCCAGCACGGTCAGGCTGCTTCGAGCGCGGCCAGGATCTCCGCATCCTCCAGGTCGCCGTCGAAATCGACGAGGTCGTAGCCGTCATCGTCGCTCCAGCCCTCCGCCTCGAACGCCTCGTCCGGCATCACGGTCAACATCGCCAGCATCTGGCCGGCCACGGCGACGCGGTCGAACTCGTCGCCCGAGGGCGGGTCGCAGCTGATGGTCAGGCACTCGATCACCTGCTGCAGCACCCAGCGCTCCTGCGCCGGCGGCTGGTCGCCGTCGGACCAGCTCTCGCGCACGGTGCGCAGCCGGACCAGGATGTCCGCCGCGTTCTGCCGCAGGGTGAGGATCTCGTCCTGGCGGCTGACCCAGGAGGTCGGGAGTGCGGTCGCGGGCGCCGTTGCCGGCTGGGCCCGATCGTCGGCAATTCCTATGACGGACATGTCACTATCCCTCCAGCCGATGTGTCTAAAATGAGCATGACTAAATACCTACAAACTACGGCATTTTATCTAATTTGCAAATGATCCAATTGGGGTGGATCGAAGATTCTTAAGAGGGAGGGCGGCGGCTCAGCCGCCCTTCACCGCGCCGGAGGTCAGGCCGGCGACGATCTGCTTCTGGGCCACCACGGTCAGCACCAGCACTGGCACCACCACCACCAGGGCGGCGGCGGAGAGCGGGCCCCAGCTCACCTGTTCGAAGGTCAGCGAGTTGTAGACCGCGACCGGCAGGGTGCGGGTGGTGCGCCCGGCCAGGACAATGCCGAACACGAAGTTGTTCCAGGAGAAGATGAAGGACAGCAGCAGCGCCACGGTGATGCCCGGCCGGGTCAGCGGCAGCACGACGTGGCGGAACACCTGCCAGCGATTGGCGCCGTCGATCCGCCCGGCTTCCTCCAGCTCGATCGGCAGGGCCTCGAAATAGGAGATCAGGACCCAGATCACGATCGGCAGGGTAATCACCAGATGGGTGATGATCTGCGGCCACAGCGTGCCCATCAGCCCGAGCCAGCGGAACAGCAGGAACAGCGGGATCAGGTAGCTGAGGCCCGGGGTCATCCGCGCGATCATGACGACCACGGACAGCTTGGTCGCCTTGGCCCGGGCGATGCCGTAGGCGGCCGGGGCGCCGATCAGGAGGCCGATCAGCGTGGCGCTGCCGGTGACGATCAGGCTGTTGATGAAATACCGGCCGAAGGAGTTCTCGGCGAAGACCTGGGCGTAGTTGCTCCAGGCCAGGGTGGTCGGGATCAGCACCGGCGGGTAGCTGATGTTGTCGACCTCGGGCTTCAGCGACAGCGACAGCATCCACAGGAAGAACAAGAGCGCCGGCGACACGATCACCAGCACGGCGAAATACAGGCCGGTGCGCCGGAGGGCCTTGGTGAGGGGGCGGGGCATGGTCGTCCTCCTCAATTGGCCGCGAGCTTGGCGCGCTGGCGCAGCCACAGCAGGGCCAGCGACATGGCGACCACGATGACGAAGAACACCACCGCGACCGCCGAGCCGTACCCGATGTCGTAGAAGCTGAAGGCCTGGGTGTAGAGGTAGATGTTGATCGTCTCCGACGCCGTGCCGGGGCCACCCTGGGTGATGGCATAGATGATGTCGAAGCTCTTCAGCGCGTCGATCGAGCGGATGATCACCGCCACCATCAGGAAGGGCGAGATCATCGGCAGGGTCAGATAGCGGAACTGCTGCAGCCAGCTGGCGCCGTCGATCTGCGCGCTCTCATAGGGCTCGGCGGGCAGGGCGGAGAGGCCGCCGAGGACGATCAGCATCACCAGCGGCGTCCACTGCCAGGTCTCGACCAGCACCAGCGACGGGATCACCGTGCTCTGGTCGAACACCCACAGCGAAGGCGGGATGCCGACCAGGCTGAGCAGGTAGTTCAGAACGCCCAGCTGCGGGTGGAACATCATGGTCCAGACCAGGGCGATGGCGACCGGGGTCGCCATCATCGGCATGATCACGATGCCGCGGGCCAGGCCGCGCAGCGGGAAGCGCTCGTTGAACACCAGCGCCGCCGCCAGGCCGAGGACCAGCGGCAGCAGCACGGACAGGACGGTGTAGACCAGTGTGTGTCCCACCGCCTCACCGAAGCGGGCGTCGCCGAACAGCCGGGCGTAGTTGTCGAGGCCGATGAAGCCGCCGGCGCCGGTGGCCTGCCAGTCATGCAGGCTGACCCAGCCGGTGAAGGCCCAGGGGAACACGATCACCGCCCCGACCACCAGCACCGCCGGCAGGATGAAGGGCAGGTAGGTGCGCAGGGTCGGCGCGACGGCGTTCGGCCGCCGCGCCCGCACCCGCCGCCCCCGGCCCGCTCCGGCGTCCACGGCCGTCATCGGCTCAGGCCTCGCTCTTGGCCAGGATCGGCTTGAACTGCTCGGTCGCCTTGGCCAGCTCGCCCGCCGGGTCGGCCCCGCCGGCGATGTTGGTCAAGGCGATGCCGAAGATGTCGCGGAACTCGGTCACCGGCACGATTACCGGCAGGCCGAGCTGGCTGACCTTGGACGAGCCGACGACGGCGTCGATCCAGTCGGCCGGCAGGGTCACGCCTTTGCGCACCTCGGCGTCGTTCAGGATCGAGGTGCGGAACGGCACGCCCGAGCCGCTCTGCAGCAGGTCGGCCTGCACCGTGCGCGACACCGCCCACTGGCAGAACAGGAACGCCGCCTCCTTGTTCTCGCTGGCCGCGGCCACGCCGATGCCGTCGCCGAAGGTGGCGGAGGCCTGGGCCTTCGGGCCCTTGGGCATGACGCCGTAGCCGACCTTGCCGACCACGCGCGACAGCTTCGGGTCCTCCAGCGGCTTGGCGAAGCCGACGCCGTCCAGCCACATGCCGACCTTGCCCTGCAGGAAGGCCGACTGGCATTCGTTCCAGTTGAAGCCGGCGACGCCGGGAGGGGCCGCCTTGGTCAGCAGGCGCTGATACAGCTTCGCCGCGTCGACCGCGCCGTCGGAGGTGGTGGCCAGGCTGCGGTCCGCGGCCAGCGGCGCGACGCCGTTGCCGAGCATGAAGGAGGTCCAGACCGGGACATTGGCGTTCTTCATGCCGCGGGCGACGAAGCCGAAGGTGCCGGCGGCCGGGTCGGTCAGCGCCTCGGCGGCGGACACCAGCTCCTCGAAGCTGGTCGGGTACTTCAGCCCCTTCGCGTCGAACAGCTCCTTGTTCCAGTAGATGATCCAGTAGTCGACGCTCAGCGGCAGGCTGCCGACCGCGCCGTCGGCCGCGGTGGCATAGGCCAGGCCGGCGCTGGAGAAGTCGTTCAGGCTCAGATTCGGGTCGGCGAGGGCGGGGTCGGCCAGGAACGGCCGCAGGTCGGCCAGCCAACCGCCCTTCTCGAACATCCGCTTCTGCACGTGGTAGCTGAGATGGATGACGTCGAAGCTCGGCGCGCCGCTGTTGAACTCGACCACCGCCTTCTGCCGCTGCTGCTGCTCCGGCGTCTGCTCCAGCCCGACATCGATGCCGGTCAGGTCGGTGAATTCCTTGAGGTTCCGGGCGATGGTCTCGCTGCGCGGGCTCTTGACCAGGTTCACTTCGATATGGGTGCCGGCATATTTCTTCCAGTCCGGCGCGGCCCAGGCCATGCGGGGCAGGGCACTGGCTGCCGCGGCGGCCGCGGTGCCGGCCAGCAGCGAGCGGCGGCTCAGTCTCGAAAAGGGTCCCATCGTATCCTCCCCTGCTTGTTGTGCCGGGCTGAGCCCGGCTGATTCACATTACAGCCCGAGGGCGCGGTTGCGGGCGTTGGCGATATGCGCCGTCATCGCCTCGGCGGCGCGGACCGGGTCCCGGCTCGCGATCGCGTCGATGATGCCGAGATGCTCCCGCATCACCGGCACCACCAGCCCGGCGATGCCGGTCAGCTCGCGCCGGATCAGCCGGATCTTGATCGAGTTGACGCGATAGGTCTTGGAGATGATCTCGTTGCCCAGCGCGTCGATGATGATGTCGTGCAGGCCCCAGTCGGTGGCCTGGGCGTCGTCGATCACCTGCTGCGTCGGGCCCTCGCGCTCGACCCGGGCGATGATCTCCTCATGCTGCGCCCGCAGCGCCGCCAGGCCCGCATCGGTGACCGAGCGGGCGAAGGCGGCGGTGGCCTCCTTCTCCAGGAACAGGCGGAACTGGTAGGCGTCGCGGATCATCGTCAGGTCGATGTGCATGATCTGCATGCCGCGCTGCGGCACGGTCTTGATCAGCCCCTCGGCCTCCAGCCGCGGCACCAACTCCCGGATCGCACCGAGCGGCATCTGCGTCAGCGCCACCAGCTCGCGCTGGGAGATGAACTGCCCAGCACGCAGATTGTTGGCCAGGAGATGCTGGGTGAAGCTGTCATAGGCCTTCTCGCGCAGCTTCAGCGGCTCGACCCGGTCGTCGCTCATCCGGCCTCCGCCATGGTGGTGAACAGGCTGTCCGCGACCGCGCCCAGCCGCGCCGCCTCGCCCGGCGACAGCGGCTGCAGCGGCGCGCGTGTGGCCAGCCAGGCCGGGTCGCCGCTGCGATGGGCCACCAGCGCCTTGACCGCCGGGATCACCGGATAGGCCAGCAGCGCCTCGACCAGGCGGTGGATGCGCGGGTCCTCGCGGCCCTCTTGCACCAGCGGCAGCATCGCCTCCGGATAGATGTTGGCGATGCCGGAGATCGCGCCTTGGCCCCCCAGCCTCACCGCCGCGGCCAGGCAGCGCTCGTCGCCGATCAGGATGGCCAGGTCGCGATGCTGCGCCAGCAGGGCCTGGGCATAGTCCCAGCTGCCGGAGGAATCCTTCACCCCGCGGATCACCTCGGGGAAGGCCTCGCGCAGCCGGCCGATCAGCTCGACCGACAGCGGCACCTGGGTGACGCTGGGGATGTGGTAGAGGATCACGCCGCGGGCGGCGGCGCCCAGCTGCTCGAACACCCGGGCGAACCAGCCGAACAGCCCGTCATCGCCGACGCCCTTGAAGTAGAAGGGTGGGGGCAGCAGCAGCGCGTCGGCTCCGAACTCCAGCGCCAGCCGCGCCTGCGCCACGGCGTCCTCGGCCGAGGAGGCGGCGATGCCGCCGACCAGCTGCCGGCCCTCGATGCCGGCGCCGGCCAGGGCGCCCAGCAGCTGCTCGCGCTCGGACAGGGAGAAGGCGGCGCCCTCGCCGGTGGTGCCGAAGGCGGTGACGGTGCGGCAGCCCTGCGCCAGGCACCAGCGCACATGCGCGACGAAGCGCGGGAAGTCGACGCCGCCATCGGGCCGGAAGGGGACGGTCAGTGCCGCGGAAAGTCCGAAACGCTCGGCTGGCTGGGCCACGTCCATCTCCCTGTCGTCCGCCGCGCGGGCTGCGCACGGCCAGTGATATTGATCTGACATGTCAGTCGTAGCGCAGGGGGTGGCGGGCGTCAATATGTCGAACGAAAACGAATCGATTTCGTCAAGGATCCCGCCTGCAAACACCGTCATTGCGAGGAGGCGAAGCCGACGAAGCAATCCATTGTCCCGCACGAGCGGAGAAATGGATTGCTTCCCCCGGCTCAAGGCCGGGGCCGCAATGATGGGTTGTGGCTATTGCGCCTCTGGCACCAACTCCGGCCGCGCCGCGTGGATCCGGGCGATGTGCTCCGGCCCGATGCCGCAGCAGCCGCCGACCAGCGTGGCGCCGAGCCCGACCCAGCGCCGGATCCAGCCGAGATAGCTGTCGGGGTCGAGGTCCGGGCGCAGCTCGGACAGCCCCTCATTGGCCGTGGCGTCCTCCGGCTGCGGCGGGAAGGCGTTGGCGTAGACGCCGATCCGGGCCGGCGACCCGGCGATCACCCGGGCCGCGGCGGCCACCGCGTCGCCCATGGCTTCGGGCTGGCTGCAGTTGAACAGCACCGCCTCGGCGCCGAGGTCGAGCGCGGCCCGCACCGCGTCGGCCACCGTCTCGCCGGAGCGCAGCCGCGGCGCGCCGGGCTCGGGCCGCTCATCCTCAAGGGTGTAGGAGATCCACAGCGGCTTGCCGGTCCCGGCCACGGCCCGGGCCGCCGCCGCGGCCTCGCGGATCGCGCTCTGGGTCTCGGCCAGCCAGAGATCGACATGCGGCGCCAGCCCCTCGACCAGGACGCCCGCGATCTCCGGCGCGCGCTCCGGCTCGAACAGGTCCGGCCGGTAGGATCCGAACAGCGGCGGCAGCGACCCCGCCACCCGCACCGGGGCGGCGGCCGACTCCGCGGCCTGCCGCGCCAGCCGGCCGGAGAGGTCCGCCAGCCCCAGGCCCCGCGCGGCAAAGCGGTCTTCGCCGATGTGGAAGGGGACGACGGCGTAGCTGTTGGTGGTGATCACCTGGGCCCCGGCGGCGATGAAGGCCGCATGCGCCGCGCGCACCGTGTCCGGCGCCTCGATCAGCGCCAGCGCCGACCATTCCGGCTGGCGGAAGGGCGCCCCCATCCGGGCCAGCTGCCGCCCCATGCCGCCATCCAGCAGCATCACGCCCGGTCCTGACATGTCGACTCCCCGCATTCCGTCCGGGACCGACACTGCCGTCTCAATCCGTCGGCGCCAACACAATCCGTCATCCTCGGGTCAAGCCCACGGTGTCCAGTTCAGCTCTTGGGGATGTGGACAGAGCCCCAGACCTCAACTTTTACTGTCATTGCCGGGCTTGACCCGGCAATCCAGGGGCCACCAAGAGCTGCTCTGGCCGCCCCTGGATCCTCGGGTCAAGCCCGAGGATGACAATAAAACAGAGCTGAAACTTGAGATAAGCTCGCTTTGGTTGCCACTTCCTTGAGCCGGACACCCGTGGGTCAAGCCCGGCAATGACAAGACGGGGAGCGTTGCTTGCTCAGCCTCTCGCCGACCGCCGGGGCCCTCTAAGATGGCCATTCGACGATGTGGTACTCGTACTCATCCTCCTCGACCTCGGTCTCGGAGATGACCTTGTCGCGCACGCTGATGCCGGCGATGTGCACAGTCTCCGGGTCGCCGGAGACTAGGGGATGCCACCAGTACAGATCGTGGCCCTCGGACAGCAGGCGGTAGGCGCAGGTCGACGGCATCCAGCCGAGATGGTCGACATTCTTCGGCGTCAGCTGCACGCAGTCCGGCACGTAGCGGCGGCGGGTCGGGTAGTGCGTGCAGCGGCAGCTGTGGGTGTCCAGCAGCTTGCAGGCGATGTCGGTGTAGTCGACATTCGGCGTGTCCGGCGGCTCGTCGGCGTCGCGCAGCTTGTGCAGGCAGCAGCGGCCGCAGCCATCGCACAGCGACTCCCACTCCTTGCGGCTCATCTCGTCCAGGCGCTTGCGGCGCCAGAAGGGTTTCGCTTCGGTCACGATCGGGCGAGGGGCGGGAGGGGAGCCGGGTGCAGCGCCTCGAAGGCGCGGGCGGCGCGCAGCACCAGCGCGTCCTGGAACATCGGGCCGACGATCTGCAGCCCGATCGGCAGGCCGGCCGCGGTCAGGCCGCAGGGCACGCTGGCCGCCGGCTGCTGCGTCAGGTTGAAGGGGTAGCTGAAGGGCGTCCAGTTGGCCCAATAGGACCCGTCCGGCCCCACCGGCATGGCTTGGTCGGCAGCGAAGGCCGGGATCGGCAGGGTCGGCATGAGCAGCAGATCCCAGTCCTGGTGGAACTGGTTCATCCGCACGCCCAGCCGGCCGCGCGCCAGCGTCGCGCGGGTGTAGTCCAGCAGCGGGATCGCCGCGCCCTCCGCCGCCACGGCGCGCAGACCGGGGTCGATCAGGACGTGCTTCTCCTCCGGGATCGAGGACAGCAGGGTGGCGGCGCCGACGAACCAATGGGCGCGGAACACCGGCCCGGTGTCCGGCAGATCCAGCGTCACCGTCTCGACCCGGGCGCCGAGCTCGGCGAAGACCCGGGCCGCCTGCGCCACCGACGCCGCCACCTCGGGATCGACCGGCGCGTTGTCCAGTGTCGGGGCGAAGGCGATGCGCAGGCCACGCACCCCATCCTCCAGCCCCTGGGTGAAGTCGGTGACCGGGAAGGGCAGGGCGGTCCAGTCGCGCGGGTCGGGCTGCGCCATCACCGACAGCATCAGGGCGCTGTCGCGCACCGTGCGGGTCATCGGCCCGAGATGGGAGACGGTGCCGAAGGGGCTCAGCGGATAGGCCGGCACCCGGCCGAAGCTGGGCTTGAGGCCGAAGATGCCGGTGAAGCCGGCCGGGATGCGGATCGACCCGCCGCCGTCGCTGCCGATGTTCAGCGCCGCCATGCCGGTGGCCGCCGCCACCGCGGCGCCGCCGGAGGAGCCGCCGGGCGTCTTCGTCGGGTCCCAGGGGTTGCGGGTGATGCCGGTCAGCGCCGAATCGGTGACGCCCTTCCAGCCGAATTCCGGCGTGGTGGTGCGGCCGACCAGCACTGCCCCGGCCTCGCGCAGCCGCGCCACCGATGGTGCGTCCTGGTCCCAGGGGCCGGCGGGGTCGACCGTTTTCGACCCGCGCAGGGTCGGCCAGCCGCGGGCCAGCACCAGGTCCTTGACCGAGGTCGGCACGCCGTCGATCGGGCTCAGCGGCCGGCCCTCGCGCCAGCGCGCCTCCGACTGCCGGGCCGCGGCCAGCGCCTCCTCCGGATAGACGCCGCAGAAGGCGTTGAGCTGCGGGTTCAGCCGCTCGATCCGGGCGAGGCTGGCCTGCGTCGCCTCGACCGGGGACAGGTCGCGGGCGGCGTAGAGGCGGGTCAGCTCGGCTGCCGACAACAGGGCCGGATCGGTCACGTGGGGTCTCCCGGGTCGCTCTGGCGCGGCGCAAGGGCGCCGTGCCCATCATCACCGGCTCGGCGCCGCAATCAAGAGGCGCGGTACCGATGCGGACCGCCGCGCTTCCGCCCGCGCCGCCGCCGCGCTATGGCTTGGCGGTTGGATTCGAGGAGAGGCCCGTGCCCGCTGTGTCGATCGCCGTGATGACCGAGACCGCGATGGTGGTGCGCTTCGGCGACACCATCGACCCCGCGATCGCCGACGCCATCCACGCTTTGGCGCTGTCGCTGGAGGGAGACCCGTTCCCCGGCTTCGTCGAGGCCTCGCCCGGTTTCGCCACCCTGGCGGTGTTCTTCGACCCCGACGCCATACCGCGGGACCGCGATGAGGCGCCGGCGGCAACGGTGCAGCGGCTGCTGGAGGCGCGGCTGGCGCGGCTCGACCCCGCGGCGCTGGGCGAGCCCCGCCTGGTCGAGATCCCGGTCGCCTATGGCGGCGCCTTCGGCCCGGACCTGGCCGAGCTGGCGCAGCATCACGGCCTGACCGAGGATGAGGTGATCGCCCTGCATTCCGGCGGCGAGTACCGGGTGCACATGATCGGCTTCACCCCCGGCTTCCCCTTCCTCGGCGGTCTGACTCCGCGGCTGGCGACGCCGCGCCGGGCCTCGCCGCGGCTGAGGATCCCGGCCGGGACGGTCGCCATCGGCGGGCCGCAGACCGGCATCTACCCGGTCGAATCCCCGGGCGGCTGGAACCTGATCGGCCGCACGCCGTCGGCGCTGTTCCTACCGGGCGAGGACCCGCCCTGCCTGCTGCAGGCGGGCGACCGCATCCGCTTCCGCCCGATCGCGGCGGAGGAGTACGAGGCCCTGGCCGGAGACGCCAAGTGACCATTGCCGTTCTCGATCCCGGCCTGCTGTCGACGGTGCAGGATCTCGGCCGCTTCGGCCATCGCCGCCACGGCGTGGTGGTGGGCGGGGCGATGGACCGGCGGTCGCACGCCGTCGCCAACATCCTGGTCGGCAACGACCCCGGCGCGGCGACGCTGGAGATGACGCTGATAGGCGCCGCGCTGCGCTTCGAAGCCGAGGCTCTGGTCGCGCTGGCCGGGGGCGGCATGCGCGGCACCATCGGCGGCGAGGCGGTGCCCCCGCGCCGGCCGGTGCTGGTGCCGAAGGGGGCGGAGCTGCGCTTCACTCCGACCAATATCGGCTGCCGGACCTATCTGGCGATCGCCGGCGGCATC
>NZ_JBCNNF010000349.1:0-7266 GCF_039594555.1 Inquilinus sp. | reverse complement strand
AAGCGCGCCGGCACGCCGGAGGAGATCGCCCGCTCGGTCCTCTACCTGGCGTCGGACGACGCCTCCTTCGTCACCGGCACCGCGTCGCTGGTGGATGGCGGCATCTCGATCGCCCGGGGGTGATCGCCCGGGAAGGGGGCGGGGCGCGCCCGCCCTCACCCGCCGCGATAGAGCATGCGGTACTGGCGCGGCGGCATGGCGAAGTGGCGGCCGAAGGCCTCGTAGAAGCGCGACACCGACCCGAAGCCCGCCTCGAAGGCGATGGTGACGATGTCGGTGTCGGTCGACAGCAGCAGCGCCTGCGCCACGTAGAGGCGCTGGCGCGTCAGGTAGCCGCCGATGCTCATGCCCAGCGCCTCGCGGAAGATCGCCATCGCATAGTTCGGATGCAGGCACACCGAGGCCGCCACGTCGGTGACGGAGATCGGGTCGCCGGCATGGGCGGCGATGAAGCCGGCCATGGTCCAGACCTTGGCGTGCCGGCCCTCCGCCGCCGCGGCGCCGTCGCCGGTGTCGCTCAGCACCTCCCAGCCGCACAGGTCGCTGCGCCGCAGCCGCTGCTCGATCTCCTGCCGCACCAGGGCGGTGATTCGCTCGTCGCCCCGGTTCAGCTCGCCGTGCCAATGCTCGAACTGGGCGGCGTCGAAGGGCAGCGGCGCGCGGTCGCCGATCAGGCCGCCGCCCAGCACCGAGCTCTTCAGCCGCGGCCCCAGCGCGGCGCTGAGGAACATCTCGATCGGCAGGTACAGGCAGACGAAGCTGGCCGGGCTGGACACCTCGATCGTCTGGTGCGGGATGGCGCCCCAGAAGAACACGAAGTCGCCGGCCCCGATCGTCACCCGCCTTCCGTTGAACAGGTAGGTCGCGGCGCCTTCCAGCATCAGGTTCAGCTCGATCTGGCTGTGCTGGTGCGCCCGCCGCATCACCAGCACCTCGCGCCGGGCGTCGGCGCTGACGGCGCGCTCGGAATGGCCGGGCAGTCTCGGTATGCGCACGCTCTGGGCTCGGCTCATCGGCAACCTTAGGATCCCGGAAGAATTCGTCCCGGAGCGGGACGACATGCGGAAACCATCGATTCATACTCCCCCCGCAAGGCGACGGTAAGCTCCGCGAAGAGGGGTCCGCCACCCACAGGACCCGCCCGTCGGACCGAACACGAGACGAGGGAGGACCCTGATGAGTGGAATCGGCAGGTTTGCCGGCATGCTGGCCGGCGCGGCCGTCTTGGCCCTGACGGCGCCGGCGATGGCGCAGTCGGACGTGAAGGGCGAGATCACGGTCTGGAGCTGGAACGTCGCGGCGACGGCGCTGAAGGCCGTGGTGCCGGACTTCAACAAGGCCTATCCGAACGTCAAGGTGACGGTCGAGGACCTGGGCAACCAGCCGGTCTATGACCGCGGCCTGGCCGGCTGCTCCGCCGGCGGCATCAACATGCCGGACGTCTATTCGGTCGAGAACCACGAATCCGAGGTGTTCTGGGCCCGCTTCCCCGACTGCTTCCTGGACCTGAAGTCGCTGGACGCGAAGGAGGCCGACCTCCTCGCCAAATTCCCGAAATTCAAGCTGGCGGAGCTGACCGTCGGCGACAAGATCTACGCCATGCCCTGGGATTCCGGCCCGGCCGTGGTGTTCTACCGCCGCGACATGTACCAGGCCGCCGGCGTCGACCCGGAGAAGATCGCCACCTGGGACGACTTCATCGCCGCCGGCAAGGCCGTCCAGGCCAAGGCCGGGCCGGACGTCAAGTTCCTGTCGACCAACAGCGGGGCGACCAGCACCACCTGGTTCCGCATCCTGGCCAACCAGGCCGGCTGCGCCTTCTTCGACGAGGCGGGCGAGACTGTCACGGTCAACCAGCCGGGCTGCGTCCAGGCGCTGGAGACGGTGAAGAAGATCGGCGATGCCGGCCTGTTCATGGAAGGCGACTGGGACGGCAGCCTGCAGGCGATCAAGGCCAACCGGCTGGCCAGCTCGGTCTACGGCGCCTGGTATGAGGGCTCGGTCCGCGGCAACGCGCCGGAGCTGAGCGGCAAATGGGGCGTGTTCCCGCTGCCGGCCTTCGCCGCCGGCGGCAACCGTGCCGCCAATATCGGCGGCTCGTCGCTCGCCATCCCGGCGTCGTCGAAGAACCCGCAGGCGGCGCTGGCCTTCATCAACTTCGCGCTCGGCCGGCCGGACAGCCAGATCACCCAGCTCAAGGCCTCGGGCCTGGTGCCGACCCTGCCGGACGCGGTTCACGACCCCTATGTCCAGCAGGCACAGCCCTATTGGGGCGGCCAGAAGATCTGGGAGGTGGTGCTGAACACGCTGCAGCAGATCAAGCCGGCGCGCGGCACCCAGTATTTCGCCGAGGCCGACAACATCGCCGACGGCATCCTGCTGGCCTATCTGAAGGGCGGCTCGAAATCCGCCAAGGAGACCCTGGACGAGGCGGCCGAGCAGATCTCCGCCGCCACCGGCCTGCCGGTCGCCGAGTGATGGGCGCCGCCACCCGAGCCGGCCTTCGCGCCCCGCGCGGGGCCGTGCTCCCCGCGGCGGAGGCCGGCGCCGGGTGGCGCCGCCGGCGGCACGCGCTGGCGCCGTATTGGTTCCTGCTGCCCTTCTTCCTGGTCTTCGCCCTGTTCTGGTGCTGGCCGATCATCGATTCGGCGCTGCTGTCGCTGCAGAACACGCGGGTGAACCCCTGGGTCTGGAACATCGGCATCAACTGGCGGCGCCTGCTGGTCGACCGCGCCTTCCAGGAGGCGCTGAAGAACACGCTGATCATCCTGGCGATCCAGGTGCCGGTGATGCTGGCACTGGCCACGCTGCTGGCGGTGGCGCTGAACTCGCCGCTGCTGAAGCTGCGGCCGATCTACCGCTTCGCCTTCTTCGCCCCGGTGGTGGTCTCGGACGTCGCCTATTCGGTGGTGTTCCGGCTGCTGTTCAACGGCCAGTTCGGCGCGGTCAACCACGGCCTCGCGGCGCTGGGCCTGGCGCCGATCGACTGGCTGCACGACCCGGACGCGGCGATGGCCACGATCATGGTGGCGGTGACCTGGCGCTGGACCGGCTACAACGCCATCATCCTCCTGGCCGGGCTGCAGTCGATCCCGCGCGACCTGTACGAGGCGGCGGCGATCGACGGCGCCACCCCGGCCGCCCGCTTCTTCCGCATCACCCTGCCGCTGCTGAAGCCGATCGTGGTGTTCTGCCTGGTGCTGTCGATCATCGGCACCATGCAGCTGTTCACCGAGCCCTGGCTGATCACCGAGCGCGGCGGCCCCGGCGGCGCCACCGAGACGCTGGGCACCTATCTCTACAAGCAGGGCTTCGTCAGCCTGAACTTCGGGTACGCCGCGGCGATCGCCTACACCATCGCCGGCATGGCGGCGGTGATGGCGGCCGTCAACCTGATGCTCACCCGCGGCCGGAAGGCGTGAGGAGATGGCCATGTCCCGCTCCATGACCTCGCGCCGCCGCTGGGGCAGCCTGCTGCTGACCGGCGGCATGGCGCCCGTCGCGCTGCTGTGGCTGGCGCCGCTGTACCTGATGGTGATCTTCGCCACCCAGCCCGACTACGCCATCTTCTCGCCGGAGCTGCCGCTGACCCCCGGGGGCAATTTCTGGGAGAACCTGGCCTTCCTGGACGACACCGCCAGCTTCGGCCGGGCGATGCTGAACTCGATCGGCATCGCCACCGTCTCCGCCGTGCTGTCGCTGATGCTGACCAGCATGGCCGGCTACGCCTTCGCCCGCTTCCGGTTCGTCGGCAAGCAGGCCGCCTTCAGCCTGCTGGTGGCGACGCTGACTGTGCCCTATGCCGTGGTGATCATCCCGCAATATGTGCTGGTGGCGCGCGACCTGGGCCTGTCCAACACCTGGATCGCGGTGATCGTGCCGCCCTTGTTCAACTCGATCGGCGTGCTGTTCATGCGCCAGACCTTCCTGTCGCTGCCGCAGGAGCTGCTGGACGCCGCCCGCATCGACGGCGCGCGCGAGGGCCGGATCTTCTTCACCATCGCCCTGCCGCTGGTGCGGCCCAGCATGGCGGCGCTGGCGATCATCCTGTTTCTGGCCTCCTGGAACAACTACCTGTGGCCGCTGCTGGTCGCGACCCAGCCGGGGGCGCGCACCGCGCCGGTGGCGCTGGGCAGCCTGATCGGGCTGAATGTGGTGCCCTGGGGCGCGCTCATGACCGGGGCCATGCTGCTGACCCTGCCCATGCTTGTCGTGTTCATCTTCCTGCAGCGCTACTTCGTCGCCGGCATCACTGCCGGCGCGGTGAAGTAACGCCCTACCCTTCGCTCCTGACGAGGCTGTCTCATGCTCGGCGTCTGCTATTACCCGGAACACTGGCCCGAAGCGTGGTGGGAGGACGATGCCCGCCGAATGCGTGAGGTCGGCATAACCTTCGTCCGCATCGCCGAATTCGCCTGGTCGCGGATCGAGCCGGAGCCGGGGCGCTTCGACTGGGCCTGGCTCGACCGCGCCATCGACACGCTGGGCGCCGCCGGGCTGAAGGTGGTGATGTGCACGCCGACGGCGACGCCGCCGAAATGGCTGGTCGACCGCCACCCGGACATCCTGCCGGTCAACGAGTATGGCGGCACCCGCGGCTTCGGCTCGCGCCGCCACACCAGCTTCTCCAGCAGCACCTGGCTGCGCGAGAGCGCGCGGATCACCGAGGAGGTGGCGCGGCGCTACGGAGCTCACGACGCGGTGGCCGGCTGGCAGACCGACAACGAGTTCGGCTGCCACGACACCGTGCTGTCCTATGGCCGCGAGGATGTCGCCGCCTTCCGCACCTGGCTGCGCCACCGCTACCAGACGCCGGAGGCGCTGAACCAGGCCTGGGGCAACGTCTTCTGGTCGATGGAGGTGAACGGCTTCGACGAGATCACCGCCCCTGTCGGCGCGGTGACCGAGACCAACCCGGCGGCACGGCTGGACTACTGGCGCTTCGCCTCGGACCAGGTCGCGGCCTACAACCGGATGCAGGTCGAGATCATCCGCCAGCATTCGCCGGGCCGCTTCGTCACCCACAACTTCATGGGCTTCTTCCAGGAGTTCGACCATTGGCCGCTGGGCGAGGACCTGGATATCGCCTCCTGGGACAGCTACCCGCTGGGCACGCTGGAGAAGATCGCCTGCGACGATGACGAGCGGGCACGCTGGGCCCGCACCTCGCACCCCGACCTAGCGCCGTTCAACCACGACCTGTACCGCGCCGTCGGCCGCGGCCGCTGGTGGGTGATGGAGCAGCAGCCCGGCCCGGTGAACTGGGCCGCCTGGAACCCGGTGCCGAAGTCCGGCATGGTCCGGCTGTGGAGCTGGGAGGCGCTGGCCCATGGCGCCGAGGTGGTCAGCTATTTCCGCTGGCGGCAATGCCCGTTCGCGCAGGAGCAGATGCATGCCGGGCTGAACCGGCCGGACCGCAAGCTGTCCCCCGGCGGCCTCGAGGCGACGCAGGTCGGACAGGAACTCGCCCGGATCGGCGCCCTGCCCGCCTCGGCCCGCGCCCCGGTGGCGCTGGTGTTCGACTACGAGACCTCCTGGATCACCCGGATCCAGCCGCAGGGCCGCGACTTCCGCTACACCGACCTGGCGTTCCGCTGGTACGAGGCGATCCGACGCCTGGGCCTGGATGTCGATTTCGTCCGCCCCGGCGCGTCCCTAGCCGGCTACAAGGCGGTGGTGGTGCCGTCGCTGGCGCATGTCTCGGACGCCGCGCTGCAGGCCTTCGCCGCGACCGACGCCATCATCCTGTTCGGCCCGCGCACCGGGTCGAAGACCCGCGACTTCGCCATCCCGGACGAGCTGCCGCCCGGCGCGCTGCAGGAGCTGCTGCCGCTGAAGGTGATCCAGGTGGCGTCGCTGCGCCCGAACCTGGCCGAGCCGGTCGAGGGGCCGGGCCTGTCCGGATCCATCCGGCGCTGGCGCGAATGGCTGGAGACCGACCTGCCGGTGCAGGCCAGCTTCGCCGATGGCGCCCCGGCCCTGGTCGGCGACGGCAACCGCTTCTATCTGGCCGGCTGGCCCGACCCGGCGCTGCTGCGCGGCGTCATGGCCGACCTGCTGGGCAGCGTCGGGCTGCCCGTCGCCGAGCTGCCGGAGGCGGTGCGGCTGCGCCGGCGCGGAAACCTGACGTTCGCCTTCAACTATGGCGAGGCGGATTGGGCGGCGCCGGAGAAGGATGCCGGCCGCTACCTGCTGGGCGGGCCGGTGGTGCCGCCGCAGGGCGTGGCCTGCTGGCGGGCGGAGTAAGGCGCGAGCGGAAGGGGAAACGATGATCTACGGCACGATCCCGGGCGTGGCCAGGCCGGTCGCCCGCATGGTGATGGGCGTCGACAATCAGGACGACCTGGCGCAGGCGGCGCCGCTGTTCGACGACTATATCGAGCGCGGCGGCAACTGCTTCGACACCGCGCGGATCTATCTGCGCGGCCGCTGCGAGGCGCTGTTCGGCGAATACCTGGCGAGACGCGGGGTGCGCGACGACATCGTCCTGATCGGCAAGGGCGCGCACACGCCGAACTGCACGCCGGAGGCGGCGCGGAGCCAGTTGGAGCAGAGCCTGGAGGCGCTGCGCACCGACCGCGCCGACATCTACTTCCTGCACCGCGACAACCCGGAGGTGCCGGTCGGCGAGTTCGTCGACGTGCTCGACACCCTGCACCGCGAGGGCCGGATCGGCGTGTTCGGCGGCTCGAACTGGAGCCTGGAGCGGTTCCGGGCGGCCAACGACTATGCCCGCCGCAACGGCAAGGCCGGCTTCACGGTGCTGAGCAACAACCTCGCCCTGGCCCGGATGGTCGAGCCTGTCTGGGCCGGCTGCGTCTCGGCCCGCGACCCGGAGTGGCTGCGGTATCTGGAGGAGAGCGGCACGGCGCTGTTCGCCTGGTCCTCGACCGCCCGCGGCTTCTTCACCGAGCGCGGCGACCCGTCCAAGGCAGAGGCGGAGCCGGAGATCGCGAAGTCCTGGCACGCCGAGGACAATTTCGAACGGCGGCGCCGGGCCATCGCTTTGGCTGGGAGCAAAGGCACGAGCCCAGTGCAGATCGCCATGGCCTGGGTACTGTCGCAGCCCTTCGCCACCTTCGCCCTGTCCGGCCCGCGCACGCTGGACGAGAGCCGCCGCAACATCGAAGGCCTGTCCGCCGACCTGACCCAGGCCGAGCGCGACTGGCTGGACCTGAAGCGGGACGCGCTTTAGCGCCACAGGAACCGCACCGCCCTCCTTTCTAGTCCCCCCTCCCCTTGCGGGAGGGGGGTAGGGGGAGGGGT
>NZ_JBCNNF010000348.1:0-7273 GCF_039594555.1 Inquilinus sp. | reverse complement strand
GATCAGAGGCTTTCTGAGCGCCTTCCATTAAAAAAAGATCATCTGCATTTTGAGGACTAGCGGTCATATCACTCTCATAAGAGAAATTGCGAATCAAGATTTCATGATTATAAGCAGGTACAGGTCTTCCGAGGGATTGTCCAGTGTCTTGCCCAAGCCATACCTCACGAGAGTCGGGGCGGCTGCGGTTCCGTTCGCTGCACCGCAGCATAGCAGACGGAATGCGGCGAGGAAACCTTCGAAACCACCAAACCTTTTCGATCCACCATGGATCCTTCAACGAAATCTTTGGTCAGCGTCCGCCAGAACCGGCGTCCCGGTTGCGGCGCCCTGCGCCGCGGCCTCGGCAGCCCTGCCGCCGGCCGGCAGCAGCCGTCGGTACATCTCGCCCAGCCGGGCGCGATAGCGTTCCGGCGAGTACAGATCCGCCTGGCGGGCGCCGCGCTGCGCCAGGTCGCCGCGCAGTTCGGCATTGCTGTCGAGGGCGCGGATCGCCTCGGCCAGCGCATGGGTGTCGTAGGGGTCGATCAGCATCGCCGCGTCGCCCGCCACCTCCGGCAGCGCGCCCTCGGTCGAGGCCAGCACCGGCGTGCCCAGGCGCATCGCCTCCAGCACCGGCAGGCCGAAGCCTTCATACAGCGACGGGAAGGTCACCGCCTTGGCGCCGCGGATCAGGCTGACCAGCAGCGGGAAGGGGGCGTAGTCGATGCGCAGCACCCGATTGCGGGTGTAGGTCAGGGTGTCGACCTGCTCCAGGTAGCGGATGGTCGAATCGTTCAGCAGCTTCAGCTCCTGGTCGGTCTTCCAGGCCAGCTTGCCGATGATCACCAGCGGCGTCTTGATCTGGCTGGCGAGGTAGCCCTCGATCAGCCGGCCGATGTTCTTCTTCGGCTCGATCGCGCCGAAATACAGCAGGTAGCCCTTGTGGGTCAGGTTGAAGGTGCCCTCGACCTCGCGCTTCACCGCCTCCTCCGGCTTCTCGGCGTATTTCGCCGGGATGTCGACCGCCTGGTAGGTGTTGGTGATGCGCTCCTCGGGGTAGCCGAACAGGTCGACGATGTCGCGCTTGGAGGTCTCCGACACCGTGACGATGTGGTCGGCCTTACGCAGCAGCATCCGCACCAGCCGATAGTAGCGGCGCTTGTTGTCCAGCGTGGTGTAGGGCAGCCGCAGCGGCACCAGGTCGTGCACGGTGTAGATGTTGCGGGCGCCGGCCATGCGAAGCGGCAGCGGATAGGTCCAGTGCATCAGCTGCGGCGTGTGGCGCAGCGTCACCGTCATCCGGTTGCGGTAGATCGCGAAATGCCGGTAGGAGCGGCTCCACAGGTCCGGGACGGAGCTGATCTGGTCGTAATACGGCATCCGCGAGCGGTAGGTCCGGGCGATCACCTTGCCGGTGATCGGCACCGGCTTGGCCCGCACCCCGGCCGGCGAATGGATCAGCTCGTTGACATAGCGCAGGAACTCCAGCCAGCGCGGCGCCTCGCCGACATTGCTCGGGTCGAAGAAGGCGATCTCGCGCAGCAGCTGCTGGGTGCTCGGCGCGGCCCGGCCGCCATACAGCACCTCGGTGCGGTAGCCGAGATTGTGCAGCTCATAGCTCAGGTTCCGGGCATAGGTGGCCACCCCGGTGCCGGTTTCGAGGCCGAGATTGTAGCCATCGATCATGATCGTCTGGGTCACGGCGTGGTCCTGTGCTGTCCGGCGACTCGAAGCAGAGGCTTCGGCATGGCCCCGATGGCGACGCGCCGTATCGGACCATAGCTTCACCCGCGCCGCCATCCAAGATTTGGCGAGCGCGCTATAGATATAAAACCTAAAATGCGGCGCGAAAACAGAAATTTCAGGTTTGCGGTCCGGCAAGCGGCTCTGTGCCTTGGTTTCCGGACTCGAATTTGAAATCGGACGCATTTGAGGCATTGGCTATTGCGTTCGAAATCTGGTATGTCCCAAGCATTCGCGCTACGGCGCACGGCAGAAGAGACGACGGCCCCATGACCTGGAGACTGGCGTGGCTCCTTCCCGCCGTTATCGCGCTGCCCGCCTGCGGCGAGCTGCCGAGCAACGGTCCCCTGGCTGGCCAGATCCTGGCGTCGGGCGAGAAAGCTTCGGCCGCGGAAGCGGCCAAGGCGGTCGACACCCGATATGCCATCGTCGATCTCAACGAGACCACGATCGCGGCGCTGGACCGCGCCCCGCGTCCCAGCCTGATGCAGCGCTTCGGCGACAAGGCGCCGGCGCCGACGCAGCAGATCGGGGTCGGTGACACCGTGTCGGTATCGATCTGGGAAGCGGGCACCGGCCTGTTCGCCGCCGGCAGCGGCGGCGCCGTCACCCCGACCGGCGATAACGGCGCGCACAGCGTCACCTTGCCGCCCCAGATCGTCGACCAGCGCGGCAACATCTCCGTGCCCTATGCGGCGTCGCCGATCCGCGCGGTCGGGCGGACCCCGACCCAGGTCGCCGCTGCGATCGAGAAAGCGCTGACCAGCCAGGCCAGCCAGCCCCAGGTGATCGTCACCGTGCCGGAATCGGGCTCCGCCTCCGCCTCGGTGCTGGGCGACCAGACCGGCGGGGCACGGGTGCCGCTCAACCTCAGGGGCGAAAGGCTGCTCGACGTCATCGCCCAGGGTGGCGGCATCAAGTCGCTGCCGGCGGAAACCTTCATCACCCTGACCCGCGCCGGGGCGTCGGAGACGGTGGGGCTGCCGACCATCCTGAAGGACCCGGCCGAGAACATCTATATCCAGCCGGACGATACCATCTACATCACCCGCCGGCCGCAGACCTACACGGCGCTGGGCGCGGTCAGCAGCTCCGGCGAGTTGCCGATCGACCAGGAGCCGTTCACCCTGGCCCAAGCGGTCGGCCGGTCCGGCGGACTGGCGCCGAACGCCGCCGATGCCAGCGCCGTCTTCGTGTTCCGCTTCGAATCGCGGGCGGTGTTCCAGTCGATACGGCCGACCTCGCCGCTGCTGGCCGCGCGCCAGCCGGTGCCGGTGGTCTACCGCCTCAGCTTCGAGGATCCGCGCGGCTTCTTCTATGCCCAGCAGTTCCCGGTGCGGCCCCGCGACCTGATCTATGTCGGCACCGCATCCTCGGTCGAGTTCCTGAAGTTCCTGTCGGTGGTGCGCGGCGCGATCTCGGTCAGCACCCCGGCGACCACGGTGGTGTCGGGCGGCGGCTGAGGCCGGCGGCAGGGGAGGCGGCGGCATGCCGGTCATGCCCGAGATGATCGGCCTGGCCGGCGGCGCCGTCGCCTGGGAGGCGGTGGACGCCCTGGCCCGGCCGCGGCGGGGGATGTTCGGCGGCAGCCGCGCCGCCCTCCTCGGCCGCGCCGTCGTGTTCCTGCTCATGCTCGGCACCTGGCTCGGCCTGTTCGGCCGCTTCTGGTTCGCCCTGGCCGCCAGCCTGATCACGCTGGCCATCCTGGTGGCGATCTCCAACGCCAAGCACCGCGCCCTGTACGAGCCGCTGGTGTTCTCCGACTTCGCCTTCATCCTGCCGATGCTGCGACACCCCGCCTTGTTCTATATCGAGCGGCGGGAGGGCCTGGCCCTGATCGGCATCGCGGCGCTGCTGGTCGCGGTGATCGCGGCCTGGGTGGGGCTGGAGCCGCGCAGCATCCCGGTCCCGGCGCAGTTGGCGCTGCTGGCGGGCGAGGCGGCGCTGCTCGGCCTCGCCGCCTTCGCCGTTCCCTGGCCGCGGGCGCTGACCTTCGCCGATCCCGCCGATCCCCGCGGCACCATCCGGCGCTTCGGCCTGGCCCTGTCGCTGCCGACGGCCTGGCTGCGCTGGCGGGGCGAGGGCGGCCGGCCCCTGCCGGAGATGCCGGCGCCGACACCCGATCCCGCGGCCGAGGCCGTGATCGTGGTGCAGTCGGAATCCTTCATGGATCTGCGCCGCATCGGCATCGCGACCGAGCTGCCGGAATTCGACCGCCTCAGGCCGCGGGCCCTGGCGCACGGCCTGCTCGAGGTGCCGTGCTTCGGCGCCTACACGCTGCGGCCGGAGGTCTCGGCGATCACCGGCCTTGGCGCCGCCGAGCAGTCCTTCGACGGGCTTCACCCCTATCTGCGGCCGTGGCGCTTCGCCCCGGCCTCGCTGGCCGCGGCGCTGCGCGGCCAGGGCTGGCGCACGATCTTCCTGCACCCCTATGATGAAACCTTCTTCCGCCGGCGCGAGGCGATCCCGGCGTTGGGCTTCGAGCGCTTCATCGGCCAGCGCGACCTGCCGGGGGCCGAGCGCAGCGGCTACTACATCTCCGACGATGCCGTCGCCGGTGTGATCGAGGACGAGCTGTGGCGGGCGCGGGCCGACGGGGTGCGGCTGTTCCTGGTCTGCGTCACCATGGAGGCGCATGACCCCTTTCGCCCCGGCCGGGTGCCGGGCAAGGACGCGCCGCTGCAGCAGTACCTGCACCATATCGGCCACGCCGATGCGATGCTGGCGCGGCTCACAAGCCATCTCGACGCGGCGGCGGAGCGGGCGCTGCTGGCCTTCTACGGCGACCACGCCCCGGTGCTGCCGGAGGTGGCTCCGGAGCGCGAGCGCCGCACCGACTTCATGATCCTGGATTGCGGCCGTGCCGCGCCCCGGCCGGAGGCGGCGGCCCCGGTGCAGTGGCGGCCGGAGCGGATCAACCGCTTCATCCGCTCCTGGCTGGCGGGCGGTGACCGCAACACCTGATCCTACGGTCGAAACGTCGGCATCGGGAACCTGCCGCAGGGGCCTGCCGTCCTAGCAGGAACAACAGCTTCCTGGAGGCGGTCCATGCTGACCCTCGATCGGCGTTTCACCTTCCGCGGCCAGAGCGTGGCCTGGGGCGTGCTCGGCGACGGGCCGCCGCTGGTGATGGTGCACGGCACGCCGTTCTCGTCCCAGGTCTGGCGCCGGATCGCGCCGCTGGCCGCGACCCGCTGGCGCGTCCATGTCTTCGACCTGCTCGGCTATGGCGAGTCGGAGCAGCGCGACGGGCAGGACGTGTCGCCGGCGGTGCAGAACGCGCTGTTCGCCGCCCTGCTGCGGGAATGGGGGCTGGAGCAGCCGGAGGTGCTGGCCCATGATTTCGGCGGCATGGCCGTGCTGCGGGCCCACTATCTCGACGGGTGCCGCTACCGGCGCCTGACCCTGATCGACCCGGTGGCGCTGCCGCCCTCCGGCTCACCCTTCTTCCTTCATGTCGCCAAGCATGAGCAGGCCTTCGCCGGGCTGCCGGACTACGCCCATGACGCGCTGCTGCGGGTCTATATTCAGGGCGCGGCGCGCAACCCGCTGACCGAGGAGGCGATGGGCATCTACATGCGGCCCTGGCAGGGACCGGCGGGGCGCCCGGCCTTCTACCGCCAGATCGCGCAGATGCATGACCGCTATCTCGAAGAGATCGAGCCCGCCTACGGTCCGATGCCCTGGCCGGTCGAGATCCTGTGGGGCGAGCAGGACCGGTGGATCCCGATAGCGCAGGGCGAGCGCCTGGCGACGAAGCTCACCGGCGGGGCGCTGACCCGCGTGCCGGATTCCGGCCATCTGGTGCAGGAGGATGCGCCGGAGGCGATCGTCGCCGCCCTGTTCCGGGGCGCGTGAGGCCTACCGCCTCAGCTCCTCAGCAGATGCTGTATTTCCGCCGCACATCGGCGACGACGTCGTCGAAGATGTTGAAATGCCGGTCCCAGGTCGGCGCCTTGAACCGCGCCAGCCGGGCCATCTGCGCCTGGCGGCGCAGCGAGTTCGGCTGGGCATAGTCGATGATCATGTCCATCCAGCCGGGGCCGTCCAGCGGATCGAGATATTCCGGGATGCCGCTGCCCAGCTCGTGGAACACCGGCAGGTCGGAGCAGATCACCGGCACCGAGCAGGACAGGCCCTCGACCAGCGGCAGGCCATAGCCCTCGGCGAAGGAGGGGAACAGCACGGCGCGGGTGCCGATCAGCAGGCGGTGCAGCACCGCGTCGGGCACCCGGCCCAGCTCGATGACATGGTCAGAGATCTGCTCGCAGCGCTCGATCATGTCGATGACGTTCTCGTTCTCCCAGCCGCGGCGGCCGACGATCACCAGCTTCGGCGCGGCCTTGCCCAGCTTCTGCACCAAAGCGCGCCAGACCTGCAGCATGAACAGGTGGTTCTTGCGCGGCTCGATCGTGCCGATGATTAGGAAATAGGGCTCGCTCTCCAGGTCGTTGACCTTCTGCGGCGCGAAGCGGCGGTCGACCCCGAGCGGCGCGACGAAGACGTCATTCATGTCGCCGACATGCTTCATCAGGTCGCGCTTGGTCTGCTGCGAGTTGACGATGGTGGCGGCGGCGGTGGTGGAGATCGCCTCGATCCGCGCCACATGCCGGTCGGCATGGCCCGGCCGGACATATTCCGGATGGTCGATCGGGATCAGGTCGTGCACCAGGTAGATCGGCGCCAGCTTGCGGCGCGCCACCAGGCGCTGCAGCGTCGCCGGCTGGTGCAGCCCTTCATGCGAGACGTTGACGTAGATCGCCTGCTGCCGCCGGGCGCTGATGCTGATCATGCGCGACAGCAGCCCGCGGGCGCCCAGCAGCGCATCCATGCCGAGCTGCAGCAGCGGGGCGGAGGGGCGGACGGGGGGCGTCGGCGGCGACACCGAGTACCGGCCGCTGCCGCTGAACTGCTCCGTCGGCACGCCGATGAACCGGGCGATCCGCTCCACATCCCGGGTGCGGATGCGGTGGGCGCCGAAGCTCCAGCGCTCCCACCGGCTGGCGACGAACTGGGCGAAGGCCGGGGTGGACAGCTGCCAGTAGCGCGAGCGCCAGCGGGCGATGAACTGCACCTCGTTCGGATAGCGCTCCAGCATGTGCCGGCCGTAGGTCAGCTCCACGCGATCGACGCCCGTCGGTGTTGCGCTGCCGGATCGGCGCACCAGCCGGGTCACGTCGAACAGGATCTGGTCTTGAGCCATACGTCCTGCTCCTTTGCAAGCTGTCGTCCGGCCGCCCGATCCTGGCGGCACGGTTTTCAGGGGGACACACCGTCCACACGAAACCTTTCGGGACGCTGTTCCCCCTGGTCTGCCGGTGCCGGATCCGGAGATCCTGGTCCGACGGCATGACGGTTTACGACGACCGCCTGTGCATGAACCCGAAACCAAGTCCGGGTAAGCTACCATCAGTCTCTAAGCAATGGGAAATCTTTTTTGCGACGCAAAACATTCGCTGAGGTGAGGGTTAAAATCTGTAAAATCCAAGCGAACCGGAGCCTTGCGGTGAGGCTTCGGTCGTGGCCGAAAGTGACGGCACCCCGTGCC
>NZ_JBCNNF010000347.1:0-7341 GCF_039594555.1 Inquilinus sp. | reverse complement strand
AAGCCCTTGTCCCGGCGCGGAAATCCGCGGGAACATTCAGGAAATTCGATGGTAGCTGGGGAGGGATTTGAACCCCCGACCAAGGGATTATGATTCCCCTTAGCCGGCGGCCGAAATCAATGACTTAGCTCACCGTCTGGCCGATCGTCTGGAGATCACCACTTGCAGCCCTCGCGCAGTGGTTTGATCGCTTCGTCGATACCGGAAAGATCGAAGGTCGCTGTTTGCTCTGCAGACTGATATCCGGCCATTGCCAAAGCCAACTTCTTGGCCCCAACCAACCGTTTGAGAAACGGGATTGCCTTGCTGCCATTCCAGAGGCCAGCAGCTTTGCCCTCAGTCGACGCGCTCCAATTTCCGCGTTCTACTTCTCCTTCATCAATCCGATAACGCACGGAAATGTCATCGCCGATTCCAAGATAGGCGGGCCAAATGACAAATGCGGCCGTAGTGCTTCCTTTGCAGCGGATGAATAATATCGCGCTTTGCATCTGGCCAAACATTGTTGGAACCTGGTTTGATGATTTGAGTTGAAGGTAATATTGCTTAGCATCTGTCAGTGGGTCGACATCGGCGCTAGCATCCCAGTTCCCGGCAGTCTCGGAGGCCGTCGGTGCTGGCGCTCCTACGATACGCCGGCCAAGCTCATCGAAGCATGTGAGCCTGGCGGCGTCCGCCAGCTCCGAGCGACACGATTCCACGCCACTTCGAATCAGACCAACATCTTGAAGCGGAGTTGTCGATGTCGGCTCATCTGCTAGCGCGATGCCGGAAAACGCGAAGAATGCTAAAGCTGCAATGGTTGGCCGCATAAAATCCATCCATCATTATTGCATAATGTACCGGCGCGAAGACGCCTATGCCATGCGCACTCATTATAATCTGGGTAGAAGCTCCCTTTCCAGCGCCGCCCCGCTCTTCCGATCCGCGTCCCGCTGATCGAACAGGTGCCCGTACAGGTCATAGGTGATCTGGATGGATCTGTGCCCCACCGCACGTGGACCTGCTTCGGCATCATGCCGCACTCGATCAGCCGGGATGTACGAAACCGGAACATCCATGTGTCAAAGATGTGCCAATGTGTCAGAGCGTTCCTGCGCTGTTCTGCGCAGAACGACATATCCCCCGGAGGGGGAGACCACGCCAAACTCTTTGGTTTTCTTGGGTTCCGGTGGTGGGCGCGACTGGGATTGAACCAGTGACCCCTACGATGTCAACGTAGTGCTCTCCCGCTGAGCTACGCGCCCGTTACCGGGAAGGACGGCCGAAGCCGGTCGTCCGCGGGGAGCGCCGATGTAGCATCATCGACCGGGGGGCGCAAGCATCAAACCGAGCCCGCCGCCGAACAGGCCCGCCGGCCGCGGCGATGGCCGCCGTCGACAGCCCGGGGGCGCTGGGATATGACGGTGATATGGATGGTCAAGTCGCCTCGCAGTCGCCGGCGTCCGACGCGGTGGCGATCGCCCTGCCGCAGGACCGGCGCCTTCCGGTGGTGGTCGCCTCGCCGCACAGCGGCCGCGACTATCCGCCGTCGTTCCTGGCCGCGGCGAAGCTCGACCCCCACACCCTGCGCCGCTCCGAGGACGGCTTCGTCGACCAGATCTTCGGCCAGGTGCCGGAGCGCGGCGCGCCGCTGCTGCGCGCTTTGTTCCCGCGCGCCTTCCTCGATGTCAACCGCGAGGCCTATGAGCTCGACCCCGAGATGTTCGACGACGCGCTGCCGGGCTGGGTCAACACCCGCTCGCCGCGGGTCGTCGCCGGGCTCGGCACCATCGCCCGCATCGTCGCCCAGGGGAAGGACATCTACCGCGGCAAGCTGCGCTTCGCCGAGGCGGTGGAGCGGGTGGAGCATTTCTACACCCCGTACCATGCCACGCTGCGCCGGCTGGTCGACGAGACCCGCGCCGCCTTCGGCCATGCGATCCTGATCGACGCCCATTCGATGCCGTCGCAGGGCGCCTCGCGCACGCCTGGCGGCCGCGCCGTCGACGTCGTGCTGGGCGACTGCTACGGCAGCTCCTGCGCCGCCGCGGTGACCGAGGCGGCGGAGCAGTGGCTGGCCGGCCGCGGCTATGCCGTCACCCGCAACACGCCCTATGCCGGCGGCTTCACCACCCGGCATTATGGCCGGCCGCGCGCCGGCATCCACGCGCTGCAGGTCGAGCTGAACCGGGCCCTATACATGGACGAGGCGACGCTGCAGCCGACCAAGGGCCTGGCCCGGCTGACCGCCGACATGACCGATTTCGCCGCCGCGCTCGGCGCCCTCGAGGCGGAGGCGCTGGCGCGGTAGCAGACGGCGGGCTGAGGGGGAGGGGACGCCATGGCGCTGCTGGTCAACATCGACGTGCCGGATCTCGAAGCCGCGGTCGCCTTCTACACCGCGGCCTTCGGCCTCACCGTCGGCCGCCGCTTCGGCGGCGAGGTGGTGGAGCTGACCGGCTGGCCCGCGCCGCTCTACCTGCTGCGCAAGCCGGCCGGCACCATCGGCGCCGGCGACAGCCGCCGCGACTACGCCCGGCACTGGACGCCGGTGCATCTCGACGTGGTGGTGGACGATGTCGAGGCGGCGCAGGCGCGGGCGGTCGCGGCCGGCGCCGTCGCGGAGGGCGCGATCCGCACCGCAAGGTGGGGCCGGCTGGCGCAACTGGCCGACCCGTTCGGTCATGGCCTCTGCCTCATCGAGTTCCTCAACCGCGGCTATGACGAGATCGCGGATCCCCCGGCCTGAATGGTGCGGCAGGCACGGCCACGACACACCGGCTGGCAGCCGCGGGGACCCGAACCCGCGCCTGCGGCGAACATGACCGTTTAGGCTTTCCTTACTTTCCTGTAAGGATGGCGGCGCCGGCAGCAAGCCGGCCGCCGGCGGCGCTTCGGACGTCGCCCGGAACGACAGGGCAGGGCACTTCATCCGTCAACCGAGGGAGAGCGGGCGAGGATGGGTCTCGAATTCATCAACGTCATTTCCACCAAGCGATCCGGCCACCATGCCTTCGTGCGCTGGCTGCGGCAGAACCGGGACACGCCGGCGGCCTTCGTCAACAACGTCGTGATCGGCGAGCCGATCCGGGCGCATCTGCGGTCGGTCAGCGGCCCGGCGGCGCGCGGCAAGGGCGCGAACGGCACCTCGATCTTCAACTATGAGGGCGTGACGCGGCTCGGGCTCGAGGCCGCCTGGCAGATGCAGCGCGCGACGGGCGGCCAGCGGGTGGACCTGCTGTTCCTGCGCGACCCGCTGAACCTCACCGCCAGCCTGATGCACCGGAAGCGTCTGGCCCGGCTGGACCTGGTGATGATCCTGCGCCAGCTCTTCGCCGAGCGTGACTGGCTGAAGGCCTATGCCGAGGGCGCCGTGCCGGGCCTGTCCCTGATCGGCTACAACGCCTGGGTCCTGGATGCGGCGTACCGGCAGCGGGTGGCGGACCGGCTGGGGCTGCGTTCGGCCGAGCGCGTCGCCGCCGTCACCCGGCATGGCGGCGGCAGCTCGTTCAAGGATCTCGCCAGCGTCGGCGATGACGAGGCCCGGCGCCTGACCACGCGCTGGCACGGCTATCGCGACGATCCGCTGTTCGGCGCGGTCCTGACCCATCCCCGGCTGCTGCCCTGGTTCGAAGCCGCGCTGGCCGGGGAGATCGCCGATTCCTTCGGCGCCGACCTGGCCGATCCGGCCGGGCTGGCCCATCTGCGGGCGGTCGCCCGCGCCCGGCCGCGGCAGAGCTATGCCGACCGGATGATCGACGCCCTGTCGGAGCGGCAGGAGCTGTTCCACGGCATCGAGAGCGGCACCTCCGTCGTCAAGAAGCTCGGCATCGCCCGGGCCCATCTGGCCGTCCTGGCCGGGCCGGGCCGGGCCGCAAGCCAGCGGGCGGGATCCGCCGCCTGATCCACGGGCCGCGGCGGGCGTCGTCGCGGCCCGCTTTCACCTGAAACGCGATTGCCGCGCTCTGACATGGACAGGTCATCCGCCGGCCGGACCCTGGTGCTCTCGTTGTGACATCTTCGGGAGCAGGCAATGACCACAGTCCATGGAACCGGCGGTGCCGATACGCTGACCGGCACCGATCAGGGCGATACTCTGTTCGGAGAGGGTGGAGACGACACCATCGCCGGCCAGGGCGGGAACGACCATCTTTTCGGCGGCGCCGGCAATGATTCGATCAACACCGGCGCCGGCGACGATGTCGTGTTCGGCGGCACCGGCGACGATACGATCGGCGGCATGGCCGGGCACGACCTGGTCTTCGGCGGCGACGGCAACGACACCATCGCCTGGAACGACCCGACCGGCGACACCGTGTTCGGCGGCAATGGCGATGACCGGATCATCGGCAGCGACACCGCGGCCGACATCAGCCATGGCGGCGCCGGCGACGATTTCATCCAGGCCTTCACCACCACAGCCGCGGCGGCGACCGCGGGCGATCAGCTGTTCGGCGGCGACGGCAGCGACACGCTGATCGGGGGCGATGCCGCCGATCGCATCGCCGGCGGCAATGGCGACGACACGATTTCGGGCGGCGGCGGGGCCGACCGCCTGTCCGGCGGCGCCGGCGACGACACCATCAACACCGGGGCCGGGGACGACGTGGTCCATGGCGGCGCCGGGGCCGACCATATCGGCGGCATGGCCGGGCATGACACCGTCTTCGGCGATGCCGGGG
This sequence comes from Inquilinus sp., assembly GCF_039594555.1. Classification (GTDB taxonomy): domain Bacteria; phylum Pseudomonadota; class Alphaproteobacteria; order DSM-16000; family Inquilinaceae; genus Inquilinus. The sequence goes on along the minus strand of NZ_JBCNNF010000347.1, from coordinate 2,677 downwards.
ACGATGTGATCGCCTGGAACGACGCGGTCGGCGACACCGTCTTCGGCGGCGCCGGCAACGACCGGATCATCGGCAGCGACACCGCCGCCGATATCAGCCATGGCGGCACGGGCGACGACTTCATCCAGGCCTTCACCACCACGGCGACGGCGGCCACCGGCGCCGACCAGCTGTTCGGCGACGACGGCAACGACCGCATCATCGGCGGCAATGCCGGCGACCGGATCGAGGGCGGCAACGGCAGCGACACCCTCACCGGCAATGGCGGCGCCGACAAGTTCGTGTTCCACGCCTCCGAGAGCGGCCAGGACATCATCACCGACTTCTCGGCCAAGGAGGATGTGATCGACCTGCTGGGCTTCGGCAGCCATTTCGACACGCTGGCGCATCTCAGCGACAGCTCGGCCGGCGCGGTGCTGGATCTCGGCCATGGCAACCAGATCCTGTTCGAAGGCGTGCACGCGGCCGATCTCAGCGCCGGCGACTTCGTCCTGAAGTAAGACCATTCGCCCGGCCGACCCGCCGTCCGGCCGGGCGGATGGAAGGCTGCCTCCCCATGCCCCGGGAGGCAGCCTTCGCCATCTCTCACGCAGGAATGGTCTTCTCCGGCCATTCGCACAGATCGGCGACGACGCAGGTCTCGCACAGCGGCTTCCGCGCCTTGCAGGTGTAGCGGCCGTGCAGGATCAGCCAGTGATGCGCGTGCAGCTTCCAGCGGTCCGGCGTCACCCGTTCCAGCACCTTCTCCACCGCGTCCGGGGTCTTGCCCTTGGCCAGGCCGGTGCGGTTGCCGACCCGGAAGATATGGGTGTCGACGGCGATGGTCGGCTCGCCGAAGGCGACGTTCAGCACCACATTGGCGGTCTTGCGGCCGACGCCCGGCAGCGCCTCCAGCGCCTCCCGGTCGCGCGGAACCTCGCCGCCATGCTCCTTCAGCAGGATCTCCGACAGGGCGATGACGTTCTTCGCCTTCATGTTGTAGAGGCCGATGGTGCGGATGTAGCGCGACAGCCCCTCCACCCCCAGCGCCGCCATCTTCGCCGGCGTGTCGGCCACGGCGAAGAGCGGCCCGGTCGCCTTGTTCACTCCGACATCGGTAGCCTGGGCCGACAGCACCACGGCGACCAGCAGGGTGAAGGGGCTGCTGTATTGCAGCTCGGTCTGCGGCTCCGGCATACGGGCGGCGAGTCGGGCGTAGAAGGTGTCGATCGCGGCTGGCTTCATGCGCCGCAGCCTAGCGAGGCCTCACGGGTCGCGCCATCGGCCATTGCCACCATGCTGCCGCGGACTATGCTCACAGCCATGCGCAGCAGCAGCCTCACCCGGATCGGCGGCCACGGCGCCGCCATGCAGGATCGCGGACCGATCCTGTTCGAACGGCTGCTGCGGCCGAAGCGCAGCCTGGGGCCGGTCGGCTTCTGGCTGGTGATCGGCGTGGTCGGCGTCACCAGCCTGTTCAACGGCGTGCTGTTCCTGATGCTCGGCGCCTGGCCGGTCTTCGGCTTCTACGGGCTCGACGCACTGCTGCTGTTCTTCCTGATGCGGCTGAACCTGCGCCGGGCCGGGCGCAGCTGGGAGAGCCTGCGCCTGACCGCCGACCGGCTGGTGATCGAGCATGGCGACCATCGCGGCGTGTCGCACCGGATCGAGCTGCAGCCGTACTGGCTGCGGGTCGCGGTCGACCGCAGCGAGGTCGGCCAGAACCGGATCACCCTGACCAGCCACGGCCAGCGCTTCGCCATCGGCGGCTTCCTCGCCCCGTCCGACCGCGACCATCTGGCGCGCGACCTGTCGGCGGCGCTCGACCGGCTGCGCAGCGGCGTCCAGGATTGACCCACCGTCCCGCCGTCGCGGGTCGCGGGTCGCGAACGGAGGGATACGATGGACGAGGTCCGCTGGGAGCGGATGTTCCCCGATCAGCTGGAGCGCCGCTTCTCCGAGGCACCGGTGCTGTATCTGACCTATGGGCTGTGCGAGCCGCACGGGCCGCACAACGCCACTGGGCTGGACGCGCTGAAGGCCCACGGCATCGCCTGCGCCGCGGCCCGGCGCGGCGGCGGCATCGTCGCGCCACCGGATTACTGGCACATTCATGAGGTCGGCGACTACGCCATCTGGTCTCGCACCCATGTCGGGGAGGTGGCGCGCGACTGGCTGACGGCGCTGCCGCCCTGGCAGCATTTCAAGAACATCTGCTACCAGCTGCGCGCCGCCGACCGCATCGGCTTCAAGGCGGTGATCCTGCTGACCGGCCATTACGGCCAGAACTATCGCGACCTGAAGACCATGGTCGGGCTGATCCAGCCCCATATCGGCGCCCGGCTGCTGTCGCTGCCGGATTTCGAGGCCGACCGCGAGGGCATCGACGGGCAGGGGCCGTCGCGCGGCGACCATGCCGGGCGGATCGAGACCTCGCAGCTCTGGGCGGTGGAGCCGGACTGCGTCGACGTCTCGCGCCTGCCGCCGGCGGGCGAGGCCGGGCCGCATTTCGCCATGGGGCCTGACGCGCCGCTGTCCAGCCGCCGCGACGGCGAGGCGATGGTGGCGCGCTAGGCGGCCTGGCTGGCGGACCGGGCGCGGGAGCTGCTGGCCGCTTATGGCGAGATCAAGCCGACCGCCCGGCTGCTGAGCTTCGGCGATGTCGAGCGGCTGTGGAACTCGGTGGTGGCCCCGGCAC
>NZ_JBCNNF010000346.1:0-7377 GCF_039594555.1 Inquilinus sp. | reverse complement strand
GCAGTATCCCGGTGACGCAGTACGCGAACATCATGCGCTGGCATGACCGGCTGAACCGGATCGACGCCTGGCGCGATCCCTTCGCCGGGCTGGCGATGTGAGTCCCGCCGCCCTCTCCGCGCTGGCGGAGCGCGGCGGGAGGCGCAAGGATGGCGGAGCCCCAGACCGGAGAGTCGCCCCATGCGCACCCATGCGATCGCCGCCATCCCCGCCGACGGCATCGGCCCCGAGGTCATCGGCGCCGGGATCCGGGTGCTGGAGGCGCTGCAGCAGCGCATGGGCGATGTCGCCTTCCGGGTGACGACCTTCGACTGGGGGTCGGACTACTACAAGGCGAACGGCGCGATGATGCCGGCGGACGGGTTGGCCACGCTGAAGCCGTTCGACGCAATCTATTTCGGCGCGGTCGGCGCGCCCGACGTGCCGGACCACATCACCCTGTGGGGCCTGCGGCTGCCGATCTGTCAGGGTTTCGACCAATATGCCAATGTCCGGCCGACGCGGATCCTGCCCGGCATCACCTCGCCGCTGCGCCATGCCGGGCCCGGCGATCTGGACTGGGTGATCGTGCGCGAGAATTCCGAGGGCGAGTATTCCGGCCATGGCGGCCGCGCCCATCGCGGCCTGCCGGAGGAGGTCGGCACCGAGGTGGCGATCTTCACCCGGGTCGGCGTCAGCCGGATCATGCGCTACGCCTTTCGCTTGGCGCAGTCGCGGCCGCGCAAGCTGCTGACCGTGGTCACCAAGTCGAACGCCCAGCGCCACGGCATGGTGATGTGGGACGAGATCGCGGCCGAGGTGGCGAAGGAGTTCCCGGACGTGACCTGGGACAAGATGCTGGTCGACGCCATGACGGTGCGGATGACGCTGAAGCCGCAGAGCATCGACACCGTCGTCGCCACCAACCTGCATGCCGACATCCTGTCCGACCTGGCCGGCGCCCTGGCCGGCAGCCTGGGCGTGGCGCCGACCGCCAACATCGACCCGGAACGGCGCTTCCCGTCGATGTTCGAGCCGATCCATGGCTCGGCCTTCGACATCACCGGCAAGGGCATCGCCAACCCGGTCGCCAGCTTCTGGACCGCGGCGCAGATGCTGGAGCATCTCGGCGAGGCCGAGGCGGCCGGGCGGCTGATGCGCGCGGTGGAGCGGGTGACCGGCGCCGGCATCCTGACCCCGGATGTCGGCGGCACCGCGACGACGAAAGAGGTCACCGACGCGGTGATCGACGCGATCTACAGCTCGAACGTCTGACCGTTGGACACCGCGGCAGCGGCGCGGATCGCCCCGGGAGACCGGCCGATCACCCGCTTAAAGGCGCGGCTGAACGCGGCTTGCGAGCCGTAGCCGAGGCGATGGGCCGCGGCCTCGATCGGCATTCGGTCGCGGCCGATCCATTGCGCCGCCAGGCGCATCCGCAGGTCGGCGACGTAGCGCAGCGGCGTCAGGCCGGTGACGGCCAGGAACCGTTCGGCGAAGACCGACCGTGACGCCCCCATCTCGGCTGCCAGCTCGGCCACTGTCCAGTCGCGGCCCGGGTCGCGGTGCATGGCGGCGATGACGCGGCCGAGGCGCGGGTCGCGCAGCGCCTCGATCCAGCCCTTGGCGTCGCCGCAACCGCATTCGACCCAGCCGCGGACGATGGAGGCGGAGACGACGTCGGCCAGGCGCGCCAGGATGGCGGCGAAGCCGGCGCGCTCGTCGCAGGCCTCGCGGGCCATTGCCTCCAGCATCGGCAGGATCTCGGGGTAGCGGTTCAGCAGCGTGCCGACCAGCATCACCTCCGGCATCAGCGCCACCAGCGGGTGCATGCCGCCGAGGTCGAATTCCATGCAGCCGCTGAAAATCAGCGCGCCGGAGCCCGGATCGCAGCCCTCCGGGCACGCGCGGATGATGCGGACGCTCTGGCACAGCGTCTCGCCCTCGAAGCTGGAGATGTCGCGGCTGGCCTGGTCAGGCGCGGACAGCAGCTCGTGCGGGCCGCCGCGCGGCAGCAGCACGGCATCGCCCGAATTGAGGGTGTGGAGCGTCCCGTCGGCCGTGCGCAGCACCACCGGCCCACGGGCGACGAAGTGGAACTGAGCCCGATTCTCGACGGTGCCGAAGCCAAGGCCGAAGGGCGGCGCCATCGCGATGCGGCGGTACTGCACCCCGAACAGGCGCATGCCCAGCAGCAGCTCGCTGACCAGGTCGCCGGCGGGCCGCGGCGGGGGCTGCCGGGGGGTCGGGTGTTCGGATCGCGATTCGGACGGACGATCAAACATTCCGGAGTGTCTGACATGGATCGTCCGGAGAGTCCATCCTACCTTCTGCTGCACTGCATCAAAACCTCTCTCTTGAAGGATGGTCCCGATGATCGAGGGAACACAGCGGACGGGCGCGGCGCCGGCGCGGGAGGAGCCGGCCTGGGGCGCGGTCGTCTCGATGACGCTCGGCGTCTTCGGGCTGGTGACGGCGGAGTTCCTGCCGGCCAGCCTGCTGACGCCGATGGCGGCGGATCTGCATGTCAGCGAGGGCTTGGCCGGCCAGGCGGTGACGGCGACCGCGGCGGTGGCGCTGGTGACCAGCCTGCTGGTCTCGGCCGCGACCCGGCGGATCGACCGGCGGTACGTGCTGCTGGCCTTCTCGATCCTGCTGACGGTGTCGAACCTGCTGGTCGCCTTCGCCCCCGGCCTGCCGGCCCTCCTGCTGGCGCGGGTGGTGCTGGGCGTGGCGCTGGGCGGCTTCTGGACCATGTCGGCGGCGACGGTGATGCGGCTGGTGCCGGAGGCACTGGTGCCACGCGCCCTGTCGCTGCTGTTCAGCGGCGTCTCGGCCGCGACCGTGGCCGCCGCGCCGCTGGGAAGTTATTTCGGCGACATCATCGGCTGGCGCGGCGTGTTCCTGATCGCCGCGGCGCTGGGGCTGCTGGCGCTGGCCGTGCAGTTCGCGACGCTGCCGCGCATGGCGCCGAGCGGCACGACCCGGCTGCGCACCCTGGTCGAGGTGCTGGCCCGGCCGCAGGTCGGCTTCGGCATGCTGGCGGTGCTGCTGGTGTTCACCGGGCATTTCGCGTTCTTCACGTACATCCGGCCGTTCCTGGAGACGGTGACCGGCGTCGGCATCACCGGCGTGTCGGGCATCCTCTTGGGCTTCGGCGTCGCCAACTTCCTGGGCACCTTCCTGGGTGGCGTGCTGCTGGAGCGCAGCATGCGGCTGACCATGATGCTGATGCCGCTGACCATGGGCATCCTCGGCCTCGGCCTGGTGGCGGTGGGCGGCGGCGCGCCGGTGGCCAACACGGCGATGGTGGCGCTGTGGGGCGTGGCCTTCGGCGCGGTGCCAGTGGCCTGGTCGACCTGGCTGACCCGCACCGTCCCCGACGAGGCGGAAAGCGCCGGCGGCCTGCTGGTGGCGGCGGTGCAGCTGGCGATCGCGACCGGCGCCGCGGCCGGCGGCGCCATCTTCGACGTCAGCGGCGCGCTCGGCGTGTTCACCGCCGCCGGCTTCGTGCTGCTGCTCGCCGCGGTGATGATCGCGCTCGGCATCCGGCCGCGGACGGCGACGGCGGCAGCGTGACGCAGAGTCAGCGGGGCTGGCCGGCGGCCATCAGGTCGGCCATGCCGATCAGCCCCGCATCGTGACCCAGGGCGGCCGGGCGCAGCGGCAGACGGAACTGCCGCGGCTCGGCCGCCAGCGCCTGGTCGATCCGGCCGAGGAAGCCGTCAGCCAGGCCGACGCCACCGCCGATCACGGCGAGGTCGAGGTCCAGCGCCGCCTTCAGGTCGGACAGCAGCCGGGCGATGGCGGCGGCGGCGCGGTCGATCAACGCCGATGCCGCAGGATCCTTGCGGCGGAACAGGGCCTGGGCATCCATCTCCTCTCCGAAGGCTTCGGTCGCGGCGGAGGCCAACGCCCGGCCGGACGCGACGGCTTCGACGCAGCCGCGCCTTCCGCAGCCGCAGAGCGGCCCGTCCGGCACCGCCACGACATGGCCGAGATGCCCGGCCAGGCCGCCCGGCCCGACCCGCAATTCCCCGCCCAGCACCAGCCCGCCGCCGACGCCGGTCGACACGGTCAGGAACACCATCGAGCCGACGCCCTGCGCGGCGCCGTGGCGGAACTCGCCCCAGGCCGCCGCCTGGGCGTCGTTCACCGCCCGCACCGGGACGCCGAGCCGGTCCTGCAGCGCCGCGACCAGCGGCGAGTCCGGCGGCACCGGCAGGGTGCCGGGATTGGTGGCGGAGAGCTTGCCGTCCCGCACCAGCCCGGTGGTGGCGATGCCGACCGGCCCGTCGGCCCAGCCGGCGACCAGGGCGGCGATGGCCTCGACCAGGCTCTCGAAGCGTCCGTCCCGCGGCGTGGGCGCCTGGCGGCGCTCCAGCACCGTGGCGCCTTCCACCCGCGCCGCTGCGATCTTGGTACCGCCGAGATCGATGACGGTGGTCATGGGGGGCCGCCGGCGCTCGCGGACTGCTCCCTTCTAGTCCCCCCTCCCCTCGCGGGAGGGGGGTAGGGGGAGGGGGTTTCCTCCGCTCGCGCCGATCCTGGGAATGCAGGTCGGGGTGGCGAAGACGGCCATGACTCATCCGCGCGCGGACGCGCGCAGACCCCTCCCCCTGCCCCCCTCCCGCAAGGGGAGGGGGGACTATAAAAAGCGAACCTCGAGCGGTTCCCCATCTCAATACCCACGGTCGGCCACGCTCTGCGCGGTGCGGCGGATGGCGTCGCGAGCGGCGGGGTCGCGGTCGGCGATGGTCTCGAACAGCATGTCGACGATCACCAGCTGGCTGATCTTCGACGTCAGCGCCCCGCCGGTCAGCGGCGTCTCGGACGCCGAGGCCAGCAGCACCATATCGGCCAGGCCGGTCAGCGGGCTCTTGGTGCGGTTGGTGATCGCCGCCAGGAAAGCCCCGGCCTCCTTCGCCAGCGTCGCGGCGCGGACCACATCGAGGGTGGAGCCGGAGCTGGAGACGGCCAGCGCCACGTCGCCATCGCCCAGCGCCGCGGTCGCCATCGCCGCCATATGCGGGTCGTCATGCGCCACCGCCTGCAGCCCGATCCGGGCCAGCTTGTACTGGGCGTAGCGCGCGGTGATGGCCGAGGCGCCGACGCCGAACACCAGCACGCGGCGGGCCGTGCGCAGCCGGTCGGCCACCGCCTCCACCGCCGCCGGGTCCAGCAGGTCTTCGGTCTGGCGCAGCGCGTCGACGGCACGGTCGACGATGCGGAACAGGGCGTGCCGCCCCGCCTCCTCCGCCCGCGCCGGCTGGGCCGAGGCCAGCTCGGTGGCCAGCGCCAGCTTGAAGCCCTGGAAGCTGGGGAAGCCCTGCTCGCGGCAGAAGCGGATCACCGAGGCCTCGGAGGAGCCGGAGGCCTCGGCCAGCTCGGTCACCGTCTGCGACAGCACCCGCTCCGGCCCCTCCAGCACGTAATCGCCGATCCGGCCGAGGGCCGGCGACAGGCCGGGATTGGCGGCGCGCAGGCTGGCCAGCACCTTGCGCCCGAGGGTCGGGGTCTCGCTCATGGCTGCATTCTACCCCTTCACCGCCCCGGCCAGCATCGCCCGGCCGAGATAGCGGTAACTGACCAGGCCGAGCAAGAGCGGCGGCAGCACGCTGAGCATCATCGCCGCCGCCGTGGCGCCCCATTTCACGCCCCAGGAGGTGATGAAGAAGGTGGCGCCCACGGTCACCGGCACGGCGCTGCGGGTGGTCAGGATCAGGCCGAACAGGAACTCGTTCCAGCTGTAGATGAAGCTGAGGATGGCGACCGCCACCAGCACCGGCCGGGCCAGCGGCAGCACGATGTGGCGCAGCACGGCGAAGGTCGAGGCGCCGTCGACTCGCGCCGCCTCCTCTATCTCCTGCGGCAGGTCCTGCAGGAAGCCGACCAGGAGGATCAGCGCCAGCGGCAGGTTGATGATGCAGGAGATCAGGGCCAAGCCCAGCCGGGTGTCGAGCAGCCCCAGCGCCTGGTACAGCAGGTAGAAGGGGATGGCGAAGATCACCAGCGGCAGGGCGCGCAGGTTGGTGACCACCGGCAGGATGGTCGTGGTCCCCTTCTCCAGCCGCGCCATGGCGTAGGCCGCCGGCACGCCGAGGCCGAGCGCCAGGACGGTGCCGCCGAGGGCGATGACGGTCGAGTTCAGCAGGTAGCGCGGGAAGTCCAACGCCGGGTCGGTCAGCACCTCGGCATAGTGCTCCAGCGTCGGCGCGAACAACCAGACCGGCGGATAGGCATTGATGTCCAGCGTCGTCTTCAGCGAGGTCAGCAGCGTGACGATGACCGGGATGTTGAGGACCACGACCGCCAGCAGGAACACGGCCCAGCGAAGGAGGCTGCCCAGGCGCTTCATCGCCGTCGCCCCTGCTCAGTTCGAGATGAGCTCGTCCTATTCATGTCCCCCCTCCCCTTGCGGGAGGGGGGTAGGGGGAGGGGTCTGCGCGCGTCCGCGCGCGAATGCGAAGGGTCTACGACGCCTTGTCGGCGGAGCCGGCTTGGCACTGTCCGGGTCACGCCAAACGGAGAAAGCCCCCTCCCCCTGCCCCCCTCCCGCAAGGGGAGGGGGGACTCATTTGGGGAGGACGTCCAGCCAGCGGTTCTCATCGCCGCGATCCCCTCAGCATCTGCGCCATCAGCAGGCGCAGCACCACGATCGAGGCGAGGAGCAGCAGCATCGAGGCGGCGACGGCGGGGCCGATCCGCTCCTGCTGGAAGAAGGTGCGGTAGATGTAGATCGACAGGCTCTGGGTCAGCGTGCCCGGGCCGCCGCCGGTCAGCACATAGATGTGGTCGAACACCCGGAAGCTGTCGATGAAGCGGAGGAAGCCGGTGATCGCCAGCGCCGGCACCATCAGCGGCAGGGTGATGCGGCGGAACACGGCCCAGGGTCCGGCGCCGTCGATCCACGCCGCCTCCACCAGCTCGCCCGGGATCGCCTGATAGGCGGTCAGCAACGCCAGGAAGGCGAAGGGCGTCCATTGCAGCACCTCGATCACTGCGACCGTGGTGAAGGCCCAGTCGACGTCCAGCAGGTTGTCGGAGAAGCCGACCATCTGCAGGTATTGCGGGATGACACCGACGAAATCGTTCAGCATCAGCCGGTACATCACGCCCAGCAGCGCCGGCGACACCATCATCGGCAGCAGCAGGAAGGCCATCAGCCAGCGCCGCTTGGCGATCAGCGGGTCGAGCGCCAGCACCAGGGCGAAGCCGAGCAGCAGCTGCGCCGCGGTGACCACGATCGCGAAGCGGGCGGAAAAGCCGACCGCGGCCCAGAAGGCCGGGTCGGCCAGCACCGCCCGGTAGTTGTCGAGCCCGACCCAGCGCGGCGACCACAGGCCGGTGAAGCGCACCTCGCTGAGGCTGTAGACCAGGTTGGCGACGGCCGGGAAG
>NZ_JBCNNF010000345.1:0-7429 GCF_039594555.1 Inquilinus sp. | reverse complement strand
TCCTGGAACGGCATCGGCAAAGCCCCCCTTTGCCGTCCAGGAAACCTGTCAACGATGTATCCGGTCCATTCTGTCCACTATCTAACCGGTTCGGACCATTTAGTCCCCCCTCCCCTTGCGGGAGGGGGTAGGGGGAGGGGTCTGCGCGCGTCCGCGCGCGAATGCATGAAGGAGGAGCCTCGGCATCGGGGCCGAACCATCAGAACCGGGCCGGTTCCAGCGGTGAGAACCCCCTCCCCTATCCCCCTCCCGCGAGGGGAGGGGGGGCTCGTTGAGCCTCACGGCGCCTGCGGCAGCGGCAGGGCGACCGAGCCGCTCGAGACCACGGCCAGCTTCCAGCCGTCGACCTGGGTGCCCTCGACATTCAGGTGGCCGACCAGGAATTTCAGCCGCTCCGGGTCGTCGCCGGTCGCCGTGCACATCCGGTCCTGCAGGTAGAAGGGCGGCTGCGCCTGGTAGTAGAGCGTGGCCTTGACCGCGATCGGGCGGCTGCCGGCCGGCAGGTCGGACAGCGGCAGGTCGTAGACCAGACTGTCGCCGCCGCCCGCCTGGTAGTCCGGGTCGTCGCCGACGCCGGTGGAGCCGGCCTCCTGCGCCAGCTCCTCGCCGGCGCCCAGGGCCTTGGCGATCTGGGTGCGGTCGGCCAGCGGCAGATAGCCCTGCGGCAGGATGCGGTTGTCCTTCACCGTGGTGCAGATCGACAGGAAGCTGGTGGTCAGCATGCCCTGGGGCGCCTTGCCCGGGCCGCACATCGCGGCGGTGGCGTTGGGCGGCGGGGTCGACACCAGCTCCTGGTAGATCTGGGCCTGGTCCTGCCGGCTGATGGTCTGGAAATGCGGCTGCATCAGCCGCGCTTCCGGCCGGATGCGGGACTTGCAGTCGTCGGTCCACCAGTATTCGCCCGCCAGCGGCGTGCCGGCCTGGTCGACCAGCGCGCCCGCCGCGTTGGTGCGGCCGGAGGCCCAGAGCGTGTTGCCATTGCCGTCCAGCACCTGGAACTCGATGAAGGCGCGGCGGAAGCCGACGCCGGAGGGCAGCTTGTGCCCGGTCTTGCTGCGCACCGTCACGGTGGCCTGCAGCCGGCCGCCATCCATCGACACCTTGCCGACGCTGACATCCGCGGTCTGGCTGGCGGCGAGGTCGAGCATCGCCTGCTCGGTCCGCACCAGCGGGGCGACGCCCTTGGTCAGCATCGGGTCCCCGGTGGGGATGCCGAGCACGTCGGGGAATTGCTGCGCGATCTTGATCAGGAAGACGTTCAGCCCGACCAGCGTGTGTGCGGCGAAACCGTCGCGCACCTGGAGGTCGATATCCTCCGGCCCCAGATTGTTCTCGGCCTCCGGGAAGTTGCTGTATTCCTGGATGCTGGCGATCTTGCTGCGGATCGGCTTGCCGTCCGCCGTCTTCGACGGCATGTGGCATTCCTGGCAGGACTGGGCCAGGCTGCCGGGGCCGAGCGGCAGCGGCCCGTCGGGCGTGGTGCCGGTGCGGTAGGCGCTGAACGCCCATTCCGGATAGGTCGTCTGCTCGTAGATATGGGTGATGACCGCCGGAGCCTGCGTGGTCGCGGGCGTCGCCGTCTGGAGCACCGGTTGGACCGCGGGCTGCAGCACCGGCAGGTGCACGGTGTGGCAGCTGCCGCAGACCTCGGAGCTCTTGATCGCCGCATCGTGCTCCGGCGTGATGCCGAGCGCGTTCTGCATCGGCTTGACCTGCGGCTTCTCGAACGGGCCGATCAGCTTGTCGGGCGCGCCGACGAAGAAGCTGCCGGTGAAGGTGCGGGCGAAGCCGGTGTTGTCCGGGTTCAGGAAATCCTGCCGCTTGACGATGCAGGCATTCTCCGGAGCGTCGGCGATGCCGGCGGCGGCATGGCCCAGCGCCATGCGGTGGCAGGACGTGCAGGAGATGCCGTCGCGCGCGAGCGCGCCGTATTTCGCCTGCGCCGCGGTCGGGTTGCCGTCCGGCCAGGGCACCGCATTCACCATCTCGCGGGTGAAGTCGAGGCACTTGCCGGCATCGGCGAAGGTGTCGATGTGGAACTGCCGCTGGCCCTGGATGCCGTGGCAGCCGAGGCAGGTGTCCTGGACGATCTGCTTCGCATCGGGATGGAAGCTCTGGGTCTCGCTGGCCAGCTGGGCGAAGAAGAACGGATCGCGCCCGGCCAGCCCCATCGGCGAGCTGCGCCAGGTGGCGTAGGGCGACAGGTTGATCAGATTGTCGCCATGCGGGTTCGGCGCCGTCATGTCGAATTGCAGCCCGGTGCTGCCGGCGTCATGGCAGCCCAGGCATTGGGTCGAGGAGACGAACTGGTCCGCCGGGCGCGGGCCGCCGGCGGTGACCCAGGTGTTGTCGTAGCTGGCCGACGCCATCATCGGCACCGAATCCCACCCCGGCATCTTCAGCAGATAGGCGCGCAGCGCCTGGTCGACCGCCGTGTCGGCCTGGTACAGCGGCTCGCCCAGCCGGGTCACATCGTCCGGCGGCAGGGTGACGGCGCGGTGATGGTCCGGCGGCGTCGGCGGCGAGAACCAGGACTGGCTGAGATAGACCAGCGGCCGCCCCGGCTCGCCCTCCATGTTGCGCGGCGAGGCGAAGGTCAGGTTGTCCTTGGCCGAGGCGTGGCAGTTCATGCAGTACTGGGCGAAGCCCATATTGCCGATGCTGTTGTTCGGGCTCGCCGGCCAGTCGGGCGACCAGCCGCCATTCGGCCCGAAGCCGTACCAGCCCCAGAACCAGCCGTCATGCGAGGCCTTGCTGTCGCGGATCATCACCGCGGCGCCGGAGGTCGGGTACAGCTTCACCGGATCGACATCGGCACAGGCGGCGGCCGGATACGGGAACATCTCCTTGACCATGATCGCACCGTCCGGCACCGGGGGCGGCGGATTGGTCCCCGCCGCCTCGCCGGAGCGGTGCGCGACCAGCCAGTCGGCCATGTCGGGCGAGTACCAGATCACCACCGGGGTGTGGGTGCCGAAGCCCTTGCCCTGCCAGGCGCCGTCCACCAGCGTCGCGGTGAAGGGGCCGGCATCGCGGACATGCTTGTCACGGCGCCAGCCGGAGGCGGCGTCGCGATGGCAGTAATTGCCGAAGAACTGGTTGAGCTTGGCCTCGTACTGGTCGAGCGGCAGGGCCGAGGGGTGGCGCACGGCGTCGATCAGGCTCTTGCACAGATCCGGGTCCGTCGGCGTCAACGGCAGCGGCCGTTCGGCGGTGCAGATGGCCGGATCGGCCAGGGCCGGCGCGGTGAGGAGAAGGAGGCCGGCGGCCAGCAGCAGACCCGCCCGTCGCGCCGCCCCGCGAAGCCGCGCCAGCGCGCTCCGGTCGGCCGAATCCATCGCTTTGCGCATGACGCCCCCCGGCGGCTTGCCAATGTTCAACTCAAAACAGAAACGCGGCCGATACGGCGGCCGAATTCAGAAATTCCTAAAACAGGATCAACCTATCACCCGGAATCGGCGATATCCAATCGCTTAATTCGCGAATAATTTTCTCTAAATGCAACTCTAGCGGAACGTCTTGCCCTTAAAAGCGCGTCATGGCGAAGCGCGGAGCGCCCTGGCCATCCACAGGCGGTGCGAGCGGCCCTGGATGGCCACGCCCCTACCGGGGCTCGCCATGACGGGGTTGGTGTCAGTCTCAAGACCCGGAGCAGGCCCCCGGCGGCCGATGCCGGGGGCCTGCCGCCGAACTCAGGCGATGTCGAACCGGTCGAGGTTCATCACCTTGGTCCAGGCCGCGGCGAAGTCCTGCACCAGCTTCGCCTGGCCGTCGGAGCTGCCATAGACCTCGGCCAGCGCCCGCAGCTGCGAATGCGACCCGAAGATCAGGTCGACGCGGGTGGCGGTCCACTTCGACTCGTCCGTCTTCCGGTCCCGGCCGATGAACACGCCATGGGCATCCGGAGACGGCTGCCACCGCGTGCCCATGTCGAGCAGGTTGACGAAGAAGTCGTTGGTCAGCACGCCCGGCCGCTTGGTGAAGACGCCGTGCGGCGAGTTCCCGGCATTGGCGCCCAGCACGCGCAGCCCGCCGACCAGCACCGTCAGCTCCGGCGCCGTCAGCGTCAGCAACTGCGCCCGGTCGACCAGCAGCTCCTCGGGCGGCAGCGGATGCGTGCCGGCGCTGAGATAGTTGCGGAAGCCGTCGGCCTTCGGCTCGAGCGGCGCGAAGGAGGCGACGTCGGTCTGCTCCTCCGTCGCGTCGGTGCGGCCCGGGGTGAAGGCCACCTGGACATCCTGCCCGGCATCCTTCGCCGCCTTCTCGACCGCCGCGCCGCCGGCGAGGACGATCAGGTCGGCCAGCGAGATCTTCTTGCCGCCGGCCGCCGAGGCGTTGAAGTCCTTCCGGATCCCCTCCAGGGTCTCCAGCACCTTGGCCAGCTGCTCCGGCTGGTTGACCTCCCAGAACCGTTGCGGCGCCAGCCGGATGCGCGCGCCGTTGGCGCCGCCCCGCTTGTCCGAGCCGCGGAAGGTCGAGGCCGAGGCCCAGGCGGTGGCGACCAGCTGTGGCACGGTGAGGCCGGAGGCGAGCACCTTCGCCTTCAGCGCCGAGACGTCCCCGGCATCGACCAGCGGATGGTCGACCGCGGGCAGCGGGTCCTGCCAGATCAGCGTCTCCTGCGGCACCAGCTTGCCGAGATACCGCGCCCGCGGGCCCATGTCGCGATGGGTCAGCTTGAACCAGGCGCGGGCGAAGGCGTCGGCGAACTCCTCCGGATGCTCGTAGAAGCGCCGCGAGATCTTCTCGTAGACCGGGTCAAAGCGCAGCGCCAGATCGGTGGTCAGCATGCCCGGGGCGTGCCGCTTCGACGGGTCGTGCGCGTCCGGGACTTGGTTGGCGCCGGCGCCGTTCTTCGGCGTCCACTGATGGGCGCCGGCCGGGCTCTTGGTCAGCTCCCAGTCATATTCGAACAGGTTGCGGAAGAACTCGTGGCTCCACCTGGTCGGCGTCGAGGTCCAGGTCACCTCCAGGCCGCTGGTGATGGCGTCGCCGGCAAAGCCGCTGCCGTGGCTGCTCATCCAGCCCAGGCCCTGCTCGACGATGTCGGCGCCTTCCGGCTCCTTGCCGACCTTGGCGGCGTCGCCGGCGCCATGGGTCTTGCCGAAGCTGTGGCCGCCGGCGATCAGGGCGACCGTCTCCTCATCGTTCATCGCCATCCGGCCGAAGGTCTCGCGGATGTCGCGGGCTGCGGCCACCGGGTCCGGGTTGCCGTTCGGACCTTCCGGATTGACGTAGATCAGGCCCATCTGCACGGCGCCGAGATGGCCCTGCAGCTCGCGGTCGCCGCTGTAGCGCTCATCGCCCAGCCACTTGCCCTCCGGGCCCCAGAAGATGTCCTGGTCGGGCTCCCAGGTGTCCGGCCGGCCGCCGGCGAAGCCGAAGGTCTTGAAGCCCATGGATTCGAGCGCGACGTTGCCGGTCAGGATCAGCAGGTCGGCCCAGGACAGCTTGCGGCCGTATTTCTGCTTGATCGGCCACAGCAGGCGGCGCGCCTTGTCGAGGTTGCCATTGTCCGGCCAGCTGTTCAGCGGCGCGAAGCGCTGCTGGCCCCGCCCGCCGCCGCCGCGGCCGTCGCCGATGCGGTAGGTGCCGGCGCTGTGCCAGGCCATGCGGATGAACAGGCCGCCGTAATGGCCGAAATCGGCTGGCCACCACTCCTGCGAGTCGGTCATCAGGGCCTTCAGGTCCTTGATCACCGCATCCAGGTCGAGGGTCTTGAATTCCTTGGCGTAATCGAACGACTCGCCCATCGGGTCCGACAGGGCGGAGTGCAGGTGGAGCACCGAAAGATTCAGCTGGTCCGGCCACCAGTCGCGGTTGGTGTGACCGCGGCTGCCGCCGCCGGTGACGGGGCACTTGCCTTCGCTGGCCATGTTCCCTCCGTTCGCGCTGCTCAGTTTTGAGTCGTTCTAAACTAGAACGATCCCAGGCCGGAGTCACCAGCCCTTCCGACGCCGCGGCCAATGGCATGGACGGCGGGGCGGTGATGGACATCCGGCCGCCGCGGTCCCATGTCATCCCGGCCGCAACCGCCCGGGATTTGCCTTGGACCACGCCGCCGAACTGGACCGCCTGGACCGCCTCGCCACCCTGCTGGATTCGCGCTGGCGCCTGCCGCTGCTGGGCTGGCGCTTCGGCCTGGATTCGGTGATCGGGCTGGTGCCGGGGCTGGGCGACGCGGCCGGCGGCCTGCTCTCGGCCTGGCTGATCCTGCGGGCGCGGCGGCTGGGCGCGCCGAACCGGGTGCTGGCGCTGATGGCCGGCAATGTCGTGCTCGACGTCGCGCTCGGCACCGTGCCGGTGCTGGGCGACATCCTCGACATCGGGCTGAAGGCCAACCGCCGCAACGCCCGGCTGCTGCGGCGGCATTTCGAGCGGCAGGGCGTTCCTGGGTGAGCCTCAGCCGACCGGTTGCGCCAGGGGGAATCGCCAGCTGCCGTCCAGGATCTCCGCCTTCGGGCGGAACAGGACCAACCCTCACCCTCTCTCACTACGCGAGCCCGGCTTCTCCCGCCAAGCAGGGGAGGCAGCGCGAGAAGACGTCCGAGATCCGATCAGACTTCGATGCGACCGGATCTCAATTCGTTTCGCTCCAGAGACTGAGACAGCCGCCCCATCACGCCCCGAACGGCCCGTCCTCGGCGAAGACCAGCCCGGCGAAGCGTTCGCCGATGCGGGCATGGGCGGCGGCGTCGGGGTGCAGGTCGTCGGGCAGCGGCAGGTTCTCGTGGTCGGCCGGGCCGTACAGGTCCCGGCCGTCGAGATAGTGCAGGTTCGGGTCCTGCGCCGCCCGCTGCGCCACGATCCGCGCCAGCTCCTCCCGGATCACGGCCAGGGTCAGCCTGCCCTCGCCGCTGTCCGCCGGGTCGCCGGCCGCGCGGAAGCGCACGATCCCGGCAGCCAGCGCCGCGACATCGAACGCGGTCGGCCCCGGCGTGTCCTCATGGATCGGGCACAGGATCGGCGACACCACCAGCAGCGGGGTCTCGGGATGGCCCTCGCGGAGGGTGTCGAGGAAGCCGTGCACCGCCGGGCCGAACGCCCGCAGGCGCATCAGGTCGGCATTGACCAGGTTGATGCCGAGCTTGAGGCTGATCAGGTCGGCCGGCAGGTCCCGCATGGTGCGGGCGGTGAACGGGTCGAGCATGGCGCTGCCGCCCAGGCCGAGATTGACCAGCTCGACCCCGCCGCGCGCGGCAGCGACGGCCGGCCAGGTGCCGGTCGGGCTGGCGGCGTCGGAGCCGTGGCTGATCGAGCTGCCATGGTGCAGCCACACCCGGCGGGCCGAGGCGGCGGCCGGCGCCACCGGCGCGTCGGTGCGCAGGGCCAGCAGCTCCGTCGTCTCGTTGTGCGGCAGCCAGATCTCGATGGCCTTGTCGCGGTCCGGCAGGCCGGCGAAGCGCACCGTGCCGGCCGGGCCGGGTTC
>NZ_JBCNNF010000344.1:0-7450 GCF_039594555.1 Inquilinus sp. | reverse complement strand
GGTGCTGGTTTACACCCTGTTCCCCTACTACTGGGCGATCGTGTCCTCGCTGAAGACCGGGGCGTCGCTGTTCGAGGCGACGCTGCTGCCGGCCTTCGAGCTGGTCTATTATAAGGCGCTGCTGCACGACCCGGTGTTCCTCGGCTCGATCGTCAACTCGCTGATCGTCGCCGGCTCGGCCACCGGGATCTCGCTGCTGCTGGCCATCGGCGCGGCCTATGCGCTGGGCCGGCTGGACTTCCCGCTGCGGCGGACGGTGCTGCTGGTGATCCTGATGATCTCGATCTTCCCGCAGATCGTGGTGCTGTCCGGGATGTTCGAGCTGGTGCGCTGGTTCGGCCTGTACAACCGGGTCGGGTCGCTGACCTTCGCCTATCTGATCTTCACCCTGCCCTTCACCGTCTGGGTGCTGACCGGCTTCATCCAGGACATCCCGCGCGAGCTGGAGGAGGCGGCGCTGATGGACGGCGCCAGCCGCGGCCGGGTGCTGGTCAGCGTGCTGCTGCCGCTGATGGGACCGGCCCTGGCCTCCACCGGCCTGCTGGCCTTCATCCAGGCCTGGAACGAGTTCCTGTTCGCCCTGACCTTCATCCTGTCGGACGAGAACCGGACCGTGCCGGTGGCGATCGCCACCATCTCCGGCGGCAGCCGCTACGAATACCCGTTCGGCCCGATCATGGCGGCGTCGGTGGTGGTGACCCTGCCCCTGATCGTCCTGGTGCTGATCTTCCAGCGTAAGATCGTCGCTGGGCTGACGGCAGGGGCGATCAAGGGATAGGGCCCCTGTCCTTGACCCGATACCTTCCCCATGCGCTGATGCTTGAGATCTCATGCAACTCGAGGGGGAAAATGCATCGCACGGTCTGGTCCGCCCTTCTTCTCCTGTCCTTGTCCGGATGCATCAGCGGCCCGGACCACGCCGAACAGCTGGCGGACGACCGGCAGAAATGCGGCGAGTTCGGCTTCCAGGACGGAACCGACGCCTTCGCCAACTGCATGATGAAGCTCTCGACGCGGCGGCAGGACAGGGCGCCGCCGGATCACGACACCCTGGTGAAGCGCTACCGGTCGCTCAGCATGGAGCGGCGCGGCGACGATCGCTATCCAGTCTGCGGCGCCGCAGGCATGGACAACGAGCTCGATATCTCGACCGGCAAGTGGGTCGGGCCGGACTGCCAGATGGAGCCCGACTGACGCCGCGCCACCGCGCCGTTCTCAGCCGCGGGCGACCAGTTCGGCGATCACCTCCGCCGCCTCGATCCGGCCCTTCAGCGCGTGGCGGCCGCCGTCGCGGAACTCGATCCAGCCCTCGTTGAAGCCATCGAGCATGCGGATGCGCGGCATCGGGTTCTGCATGCCCTGGGACCGGAACAGCCCCTCCCAGGTCTCGCGCGCCACCGGCTCGGCCCGCACCGGCCGGCCGAGGGCCGCGGCGAAGGCGGCGGCCAGATCGTCCGGCGACACCCGGCGCGGCCCCTCCAGCTCGACCACGCGCCGGCCGGTCCAGTCCTCGCGGATCAGCTCGGCCGCAACGCGCCCGATATCCGCGGTGGCCACCATCGGCACCGGGCGGCCGGTCGGTGCCAGGAAGCTGCGGATCACGCCCTCATCGCGCGCCGAGGCCACGTCCCAGGCCGCGTTCTCGACGAACCAGGCGGACCGCAGGACTGTCAGCGGCAGGTCCAGGTCGCGCAGCGCCGCCTCCAGCAGCGTGTGCTGCGACAGCAGGTTGTCGTGGACGGCATCGGCGCCGATGGTCGACAACTGCAGCACCCGGCCCGGCCGGGCGGCCGTCAGCGCCTGCACCAGCGTGTCGCCCAGCCGGCGCGCCTCGGGATAGCCGGGCTCCGGGTCGAACACCGGCGGCGGCAGGATGAAGACGGCGGTGGCGCCGGCGAAGGCCCTGGCCAGGGCCGGCGCATCGTCCATCCCGGCGACGGCGACCTCGCAGCCCTGCGCCGCCCAGGCCTCGCCCTTTCGCGCATCGCGCACGATAGCGCGCACAGCCTCCCCGGCGGCGAGCAGATGCCGGGCGAGCGTGCCGCCCACCTGGCCGGTGATTCCCGTGATCGCATACATCCTTACGGTCTCCTTCAGCGGATGCCGAAGATCTAAGTCCGCCGGACCGTTGCCGCGAACGCCATCGAGTCACTAGACTGGTGACTAGGATTCAACGGAGGACGCGATGGCCTTCGACGGACGGGTGATCTCGAATGTCGGCGTGCTGGCCGCTGTGGTCGAAGGCGGCAGCTTCGCCCGCGCGGCCGAAGCGCTGGGCCTGTCCCGCTCCGGCGTCAGCCGGGCGGTGGCGCGGCTGGAGGCGCGGGTCGGCGTCCGGCTGCTCGACCGCACCACCCGCGCCGTCGCCCTGACCGATGAAGGCCGCCGCCTCTATGCCGAGGTGGTGCCGCTGCTGACCGGGATCGAGGATGCGGTGACCGTGACCTCCGGCTCCGCCACCGCCGTGCGCGGCCGGCTGCGGGTCAATGTCGACGCCTTCTTCTCGCGCCTGCTGTTCGCGCATCACATCCCGGACTTCCTGGCGCTGTACCCCGAGCTGACGCTGGAGCTGGTGGCCAAGGACCAGCTCGGCGACTTGGTGGGCGAGGGCTTCGACATCGCCGTGCGCTTCGGCCACCCGCCGGATTCCTCGCTGGTGTCGCGCAAGCTGCTGGAGACGCGGACGATCACCGTGGCGTCACCGGCCTATGTCGCCGCCCATGGCCGGCCGGGGGCGCCGGCCGACCTGGCCCGTCACGCCTGCATCCAGGTGCGCGATTCCGCCTCCGGCCAGCCGATCGACAGCTGGACGTACCGGCGCGGCGCCGAGGTGGCGGAGGTGCGGGCGACCGGCCGGCTGATGGTGGCGGAGTTCGGCACTATGCTCGGCGCCTGCCTGGAGGGGGTGGGCATCGCCCGGGTCAAGGCGATCGGCGTGCAGCGCCTGATCGACCGCGGCGAGCTGGTCGAGCTGCTGCCGGACTGGACCGGCGAGAGCTTCCCGCTCTTCGCCCTGTACCCGTCGCGCCACCTGCCCCCAGCCAAGGTGCGCGCCTTCATCGACTTCGTGCAGTCGCGGCTGGGATCACCCGCCGTAGCGGAGGCGCAGGACGCCGCCTAAATGGCCTGGGCGAGCCGCGCCGGCACCGCCCGGGCCAGCTGCGCCGGCGCGGCCTCGGCCGATTCCACGATCAGCCGGCCGAGCTCGCGCGCGCAGGGCAGGGTGGCGCCGGGCCGCCAGATCAGTGCGAACTCCACCTCCGGCAGCGGCGGCAGGCCGTGGCGGCCGTCGAGGATCTTCATCCCCGGCTCGATCTCGTCGCTGGCGATCATAGACGCGGCCAGCCCCGCCAGCACCGCCGCCCGCAGCCCGTGCTGGTTGGCCGAGGTGAAGCCGACATGCCATTCGACATCGGATGCGGAGATGGCGTCGACGGCGATGGTGCGGCAGGGGCAGGGCGGCGGGGCCAGTGCGAGCGGCAGCGACGTCCCCGGCGCCCAGTCGAAGGTCTCGGCCGCGGCCCAGACGAATTGCGTCCGCCGCAGCACGATGCCGCCGGTTTCGCCCGGCCGCGACATGACGACGGCGAGGTCCAGCTCCCCGGAATCGACCTTGGCTCGCAGGTCGAGGCAGACGCTGACCGACACCTCCAGCCGCACCTGGGGGTAGGTGCGGGCGAAGCGGCGCAGCAGCACCGGCAGCCGGTCGCCCATGAAGTTCTCCGGCACCCCGAAGCGGACGACGCCGGTGACCGATGACGGCAGGAACCGCCGGGTCAGCGCCTCCTGCGCCTGCAGGATCTGCTCGGCATAGCGCAGGAACTCCTGCCCGTCCTCGGTCAGCAGCAGCTTGCGCGTGGTCCGGTGCAACAGCGGCCGGCCCACCTGCTCCTCCAGCCGCCGGATCTGGTGGCTGACGGCCGACTGGGTCAGGTGCAGCCGTTCGGCCGCACGGGTGAAGCCGCCGGCCTCGTGGACGGCGACGAAGGCGCGCAACAGGGCGGGATCGAAGTCCATGGCGTAAATATATGATGGCGGAAAATGGACGCCACAAAATTAATTCATTTCCATCATGAAAGCCGATTGACCAGATTCAGGGCCAGGCCCGATCGAGCCCCCACCGACACCCTCCGCGCCGGAACCGGTCGCGCAAAGCGTTTGCGCGGCGGCGCGGCTGTCGCTTCGAGAGAAGGATCATGGCTCTTTCACCCTCCGCCCGGAACATGGCCGCGCTGGTCGGCGTCTGCCTGGCTGCGCTGATGTTCGGCCTCGAGATCTCCAGCGTGCCGGTGATCCTGCCGACGCTGGAAACCGCGCTGCCCGCCGATTTCCGCGGGCTGCAATGGATCATGAACGCCTACACCATCGCCTGCACCACGGTGCTGATGGCGACCGGCACCCTGGCCGACCGCTACGGCCGCAAGCGCGTCTTCACCATCACCACCATCGCCTTCGGCGCCACCTCGCTGATGTGCGGCCTGGCCGACGACGTGTCGGTGCTGATCGCCGCCCGCTTCCTGCAGGGCCTGGCCGGCGGCGCCATGCTGACCTGCGTGATCGCGATCATCTCGCACCAGTTCCAGGACGAGCGCGAGCGCGGCCGCGCCTTCTCCGCCTGGGGCGTGATCAGCGGCATCGGCCTCGGCTTCGGCCCGATCATCGGCGGGCTGATCGCCAGCTGGTCCAGCTGGCACTGGGTGTTCCTGATCCATGTGCCGCTGACCGTGCTGGCGCTGATCCCGTCCCTGATCGGTATCCGCGAATCGCGCGACCCGCAGGCGCAGAGGCTGGACGTCGCCGGCATCGTCACCCTGACGCTGGCGGTGTTCGGCCTGGCCTTCCTGATCACCCAGGGGATGGAGCTGGACCGCGCCATAGCGATCGGCCTGGCCGTCCTGACCCTGGCCGCCTTCGCCGGCTTCCTGGTGGCGGAGCGGATCAGCCCGCACCCGATGTTCGACTTCTCGGTGTTCCGCATCCGCCGGTTCAGCGGCGCGATCATCGGCTGCATCGGCATGAACTGGTGCTACTGGCCGTTCATGATCTACCTGCCGATCTATTTCCAGGGCGGGCTGGGCCTCGACAGCCGGTCGGTCGGCTTCCTGCTGCTGGCCTACACCATCCCGTTCCTGGTGATGCCGCCGCTGGCCGACCGCCTGCTGCAGCGCGGCGGCCCGCGCCTGGTCATCCCGCTCGGCATGGCGGTGATGGGCACCGGCTTCCTGCTGATGCGGCTGGGCGCGGGCGTCGAGCAGGCCGGCTGGCTGACCGTGCTGCCCGGCACGCTGCTGGCCGGCATCGGGCTCGGCCTGACCAACACGCCGGTGACCAACACCACCACCGGTTCGGTCCCCGCCAACCGGGCCGGTATGGCGTCGGGCATCGACATCAGCGCCCGGCTGATCACGCTCGCCATCAACATCGCGGTGATGGGGCTGATCCTGGTGGAAGGCATCCGCTGGGCCCTGCCGGCCTCCCTGTCCGGCGCGCTCGACGCGGCGCAGCAGCAGGCGCTGGCCGCTTCCGTTGCCGCCGGCAACCTGGCCGCGCTGCCGCAGTCCTATCCGGCGCTGGCGGCGGACCCGTCGGGCGCCGCCGTGCACGGCGCGTTGGTCGACGGCTTCGGCTGGGTGATGCTGTATGGCGGCATCGGCGCCTGGGTCCTGGCCGCGATCAGCTTCGCGATCTTCGGCCCGGCCCGGGCGTGCCAGCCGCGGACGGCGGAGGCCTGAGGCCGCCGACCAGCGCCGCCAGCACCGCGCGGCACTCCGCCGGGTCGGCCCCGCCGACGATGGCGAGCGCCGCGCGGTCATAGGCGGCGCCCAGCAGCTGGGCGGCGGCATCGAGCGGCAGGGGGCGCAGCGCCCCTGTCGCCATCGCCGCCGCCAGCCCCTCGCGCAGCGTCCGGCCGCCATGCCGGGCGTCGATCTCGTCCACGGCTTCGCGTCCCAGCACCGCCGGCGCCTCGATCAGCAGCAGCCGGGTGCGCCCCGGCGCCGCCATCGCCCGCAGGAAGGCGTCGCCGCCCCCCTCCAGCGCCTCCAGCGGCGGCAGGTCCGCCGGCGCGGCCCGCTCGACCTCCGTCGTCACCGCCGCGGCCTCGGCCTCCACCACCGCCCGGAACAGCGCCTGCTTGTCGGCGAAGTGATGATACAGCGCCCCGCGGGTGACGCCGGCCGCCGCGACCAGCTCCGGCGTTCCGGTCTCGGCATAGCCGCGCTCGACGAACAGCCCGCGCGCCGCCGCGATCAGCGCGGCCTGGGTGCGGTCCGAGCGGTCCCGGTTGGTCCGGCGATCCTGTTGCATACATGCAGCCTGTATGTTAGTTGAAAAGAAACATGCAGCCTGCATGTTACACGGAGCGAGAGAGAAAGCCATGAAGACCACCAGCGTCTACCCGGTGATCATGACGGCTGAGGTCGCGGCGACCGCCGCCTTCTACATCCGCCATTTCGGCTTCCGCCCGCTGTTCGAGACCGACTGGTACGTCCATCTGCAGTCGGTGGAGGACGAGCGGGTGAACCTCGCCATCCTCGACGCCAGCCACGCGACCATCCCGGCGGTCGGCCGCGGCCGGGTCTCCGGCCTGCTGCTGAACTTCGAGGTCGAGGATGTCGATGCCGAATACGAACGGCTGAAAGCGGCCGGGCTGCCGATCCTGCTGGATCTACGCGACGAGAAGTTCGGCCAGCGCCACTTCATCACCCGGGACCCGAACGGCGTGCTGATCGACGTGATCAAGCCGATCGCCCCGACGGCGGAGTTCGCGGCGCAGTACGCGCCGGGCGGCGTCCCGGCCTAGCCCAGCCGCCCCTCGCGCAGCGCCGCCACCAGCCCGTCGCAGCCGGCCTCGACCAGGTCCAGCACATGCTCGAAATCGGCGCTGCCGCCGTAATAGGGGTCGGGCACGTCCCGCCCCTCCAGCCCCGGCGCGAAATCGAGGAACAGGCCGATCCGGCCCGGGCCGGCGACGGCCAGGCGGCGCATCCGGTCGAGATGGCCGCGATCCATCGCCAGCAGCAGGTCGAAGCGGCGGAAATCCGCCCGCTCCAGCTTGCGGGCGCGCAGCGGCAGCAGGTCATAGCCGCGCGCGGCTGCGGCCCGGATCGCCGGCGGATGCGGCGGCTCGCCGGCATGGAAGCCCTGGGTGCCGGCACTGTCGACCGCGTGGTCCAGCCGCGCGGCCGCCAGCCTGGCCCGCATCACGCCCTCGGCGGTCGGCGAGCGGCAGATGTTGCCGGTGCAGACGAACAGGATGCGCATGCCGCCTGGATAGTCGCGACGGACCCCGGGCGGCAAGGCGTCGAATGGTCCGAGACGATTTGTCAATGCTACTGGCGCGGCCGTCTGATGGCGGCTTCTGCGCTTCCGGTGCTCACGGACGACCATGTCCGCTGCGCTCCGGTTCTCGAAGCCACCACCAGCCGACTCACGCCAGCGCATTCTCAAA
>NZ_JBCNNF010000343.1:0-7463 GCF_039594555.1 Inquilinus sp. | reverse complement strand
ACCGCCTGCTCTCGGTCCGGCCGGAAGCCGGGCCGGTGGCGCCCGATTCCGGCGCCGGGGCGGAGAAGCGCTTCCAGCCGCTGCGCGACTGGGCGGCCGCCCTGCGCAAGGCCGGCCGGGCGGCGGAAGCCGACCGCGTCGCCGGCTACGAGGCGCTGAGCCCGATCGGCGTGACCCTGGAGCTGCCGGGCCCGGTGGGCGAGAAGAACAGCTACAGCGTCGAGCCGCGCGGCACGGTGCTGTGCCTGGCCCAGACCGCGACCGGTGCGGCGCTGCAGATCGGCGCGGCGCTGGCCACCGGCAACACCGCGGTGCTGTCGGCCCCGAAGGAGGTCGCCGACGCCCTTCTCGGCGCGGTGCCGGCCTCGCTGAAGCCGCTCCTGTCCCGCGCCGATGACTGGGCCGCGGCGCCGGCCGATGCGGTGCTGTTCGAGGGCGACGGCGACGCGCTGCACGCGGTCAACCAGGCGGTCGCCGCCCGGCCGGGCCCGCTGGTGCCGGTGCAGGGCGTGACCCGCGACGACCTGGCCGAGGGCCGCGCCGGCTACGCGCTGGAATGGCTGGTGCTGGAGCGGTCGGTCAGCAACAACACGGCGGCGGCGGGCGGCAATGCCAGCCTGATGACGATCGGGTGACCGCGGCCGGCGATATGGCCGGCCGGTTTGCCGACCCGACATATCGGCTAATAAAAATAGAGATCAGCTATTTTAGGCAACCCATAATAGCGAAATTTGCTAAGATGGGCATCGGCACGCGCCTGCTCGTGGGCGCTGCCGCTGCTCAATCGGAGCGATTCTCGCTTGTGGGGAAGATGCCGATGATCAACCAGACAATCCGGAACAGTGTGAGTGCGTTGATTCTGGCGACCGGCGCGGTGTTCGCGGCGGCGTCACCGGCCCGGGCCGCAACCATGCAGGAGTGCAGCGCCAGGTATCAGGCGGCGCAGGCCGCGGGCAAACTCGCCGGCATGACGTGGAGCGACTTCCGCAAGGCCGAATGCGGTGCCGATGCCGCCCCGGCTGCGGCTCCGGCCGGCCAGTCGCCGGCGCCTGTCGTGGCCGCCAAGCCCGCCGCTGCCCCGGCGGTGCCGGCGGCGGCCGGCGATGCGGTCTTCCCGCCGGTCGTGTCGCCCAAATACGCGGCCGAACCTCCGGCCAGGGCGCGGATGCACACCTGCCGCGACCAGTACAACCTCAACAAGACGACGAACAGCAATGGCGGCCTGCGCTGGATCCAGACCGGCGGCGGCTATTACAGCCAGTGCAACGCCCGCCTGAAGAGCTGATCCCTGAGCTGGGCCGGCCACGCGATGGAATGGCGGGTGCTGGAGCGGTCGGTCAGCAACAACACCGTGGCGGGGGCGGCAATGCCGGCCTGATGACGATCGGCTGAGGAAGCGTACCCGAGGACTTGTCGGACGTGAAGACGCGGCGGCCGCTCTACTGCGGCGTGCCGCCGCGAATTCTTGCAACCTTCAAGAACATAAAGTGTTAGTATCGGCGCCGGCATGCGCCTGCTCGTGGTGACGGGTCGATGCCGCTGCTCGATCCGAGCGATTCGGTACTCTGTCGGGAGGATGCCGATGATCAGTCTGACAATCCGGAACAGTGTGGGCGCCCTGGTCCTGGCGGCCGGTGCGACCTTCGTCCTGGCGTCGCCGGCCCAGGCCCTGACCATGCAGGAATGCAGCGCCAAGTATCAGGCGGCGCAGACCGCCGGCACGCTCAACGGCATGAAGTGGAACGACTTCCGCAAGGCCGAATGCGGCGCGGACGCCACCCCGGCGGCTGCCGCTCCGGCCGCGGCCGCTCCCGCAGCCCCGGCTGCGGCGGCGCCCGCTGCGGCCGCCAAGCCCGCCGCGGCCCCGGCAGCGGCCGGCAATGCGGTGTTCCCGTCGGCCGTCTCGCCGAAATACGCGAACGAGACCCCGGGCAAGGCGCGGATGCACACCTGCCTCGACCAGTACAACGCCAACAAGGCCACGAACGCCAACGGCGGCCTGCGCTGGATCCAGACCGGCGGCGGCTATTACAGCCAGTGCAACGCCAAGCTGAAGGGCTGATCCGGATCCCGGCGGCGCGCCGGCCTGACCGCCGGCCGCCGCCCGGGCCGGGAGCCACTTCCCGTCCATCGTCCAGCGACAGGGGCCGATCATGAGCCTGTTCGACAACATCAGGGGCGCCGTCGGCGACCTCATCGCCAGGGAGGCGCCGGAGGGCATTCCGGCGCTGCTGTCCAACGCCCTGACCCAGGCCGGCGGGCTGCAGGGCCTTGTGGCCAAGCTGCAGGCCGGGGGCCTCGGCGACCAGGTCAATTCCTGGATCGGCACCGGCAGCAATCTGCCGGTCAGCGCCGAGCAGATCCAGGCCGCGCTGGGCGATCAGCATGTCCAGCAGATCGCCGCGTCGCTCGGCATCCCCACGGACAAGGTGCTGGCCTTCCTGGCCCAGCACCTGCCGGCCGCGGTCGACCACGCCACGCCGAACGGCACGCTGCCGCCGGCGACGGCCTGAGGCTGCGGGCCGGGCCGACCTTTCGGGACGGCGCCCCACCCTTTTCCGTCATTCCCGTGAAAGCGGGAATCTTCCTCCGGTCAAAGCGTTGGGAGATCCCCGCTTTCGCGGGGATGACGGGTCTGGGAAGCTGAAAGGGCTTTGCCGCCGGAGCGGAAAGCTCATTTCCGGTCTGTTGATTTTTCGGAATTGACATTTTGTACGGCATGGCCATGTGATCCGCGAGAGATCGCCGCGGCGGCGATCGCTTCCGGATTCATGCGAATGTCGACTGTCAGCCTTCCAGGCGGAGGTATCTCTGCCGGCCCCCGCCTTGCCCCGGCGATCAACGGGCGCGTCGTCGGCCTGGCCGGGCTGGCGCTGCTCGCCGGCGTGCTGCTGCTCGCCGCGGTGATCGATGCGCGCCAGGCGGCGCTCTACGTTCTCGGCGCGGCGCTGGGCGCGGTGCTGTACCACGCCGCCTTCGGCTTCACCTCGGCTTGGCGTGTCTTCATCGCCGACGGCCGCGGCGCCGGCCTCAGGGCGCAGATGGTGATGCTGGCGGTCGCCGTGCTGCTGTTCTTCCCGGCGCTGTCGGCCGGCACGCTGTTCGGCCAGCCGGTCAGCGGCAACGTCTCGCCGCTCGGCGTCTCGGTGGTGGTCGGCGCCTTCCTCTTCGGCATCGGTATGCAGCTCGGCGGCGGCTGCGCCTCCGGCACGCTCTACACCGTCGGCGGCGGCTCCACCCGCATGGTGCTGACGCTGGTGTTCTTCATCATCGGCTCGGCCATTGGCGCGGCGCATCTGCATTGGTGGACGGCGCAGCCCTCGCTGCCGCCGGTGTCGCTGGTCGCCAGCCTCGGCCTGTGGCCGGCGCTGGCGCTCAGCCTCGCCCTCTTCGCCGCGATCGCCGGGCTGACCGTGCTGCGCGAGCGCCGCATCCATGGCGCCCTGGTGGCGGCCGATGCGCCGGCGACGCGCGGGCTGCAGCGGCTGCTGCGTGGCCCCTGGCCACTGGTCTGGGGCGGCGTCGCCCTGGCGGTGCTGAACTTCGTCACCCTGGTCCTGGCCGGGCGGCCCTGGGGCATCACCTCGGCCTTCGCCCTCTGGGGCTCCAAGGCCGCGGCGCTGGTCGGCTTCGACCCCGCCAGCTGGCCCTACTGGTCGAAGCCGGCCAGTGCCGCGGCGCTGAACGGCAGCATCCTGGCCGATATCACCTCGGTGATGGATATCGGCATCATCGTCGGCGCGCTGCTGGCCGCCGGCCTGGCCGGGCGCTTCGCCCCGGTCTGGCGGATCCCGGGCCGCCAGGTCGCCGCCGCGGTCATCGGCGGATTGCTGCTCGGCTACGGCGCCCGGCTGGCCTATGGCTGCAACATCGGCGCCTATTTCTCCGGCATCGCCTCCGGCAGCCTGCATGGCTGGCTGTGGCTGGTCGCCGCGTTCTTCGGCAATGTCGCCGGCACGTATCTGCGGCCGGCCTTCGGATTGGAAGTGGAGCGGACGCCGCGCCTCACCGGCTGCTGACGCCTGCCCGGCGCCGCTACAGCAGGAAGTCGGCCGCGACCAGGTGGATCGCGCCGGTCAGGGCGATGCTGAAATCGGCCTTGCCGTCGCCGTTCACGTCGCCGGAGATCGTGGTGGTGCTGTCGGAAATCGCAGTGTGCAACTCGCCGGCATGATGGCCGAAGGCCGCCGTGCCGATGAAGCTGAAGGCTTGGTTGCCGCTGGCGCCGGTGTTGGCGTCGATCGGGCGCAGGTCGATCCGGTCGCCCTCGGCATGGCTGAAATCGGCGATCCGGTCGGGGGCGGCCACGGTGCTGTGGGCGATCGAATCGAACACGAAGCGGTCGGCCCCGGCGCCGCCGCCCAGGGCATCCTGGCCGGCGCGGCCGTCGATCACGTCGTTGCCGGCGTTGCCGACCAGGGTGTTGGCCGTCGCCCCGCCGCGGAGGACGTCATTGCCGGAGCTGCCATAGACGCCCTCGATGCCGCTCAGCACGTCGCCCTGGGCGTTGCCGCCGATGCCCTTGCCGGCGGCGATGTCGACCGTCACGCCGACGGAGCTCTCGCTATACATGGCGGTGTCGATGCCGGAGCCGCCGACCAGATGGTCGGCCCCGGCGCCCCCGCGCAGCACATCGTTGCCGTTGCCGCCCTCGAGCGTGTCGTCGCCGGCGAGGCCGCTGAGCGTGTCGTTGCCGGCCAGGCCGGCCAGGGCGTCGGCCTTCTGCGACCCGGTCTGGCTGTCATTGCCGGCGAACAGGCTGATGGCCAGGCCGGTGAAGTCGCCGTTCGAGATCTGCGAATAGGTCGTCGCGGCGCTGGCGGACACGCCGGACAGCGTGGCGATGGCGACGCCGTTCTGCGACAGAACCAGCCCGATCACAATGCCGGTGATGCCGAACAGGCCGATGCCGAGGCCGGTGCCGGTGATGTCGATCGACACTCCGTCGAAATTGATGTGCCCGGCGGTGGAAGTGAGGGAGGTGATCCGAGGATGCTCGAAATCGAGCTGCCCCAAGGCATCGAAGGAAAACCCCGCGCCGTTGATGCCGTTCGGCGCGTTCACCGTCAGCGTCGTCATCTGCAAACCCTCCTGGCCCCGGACTCCGGTCCGGCGGCGTCCGTTTTGATTACGGGGGTATGCTAGTGAAGCCGGGCAGAAACTGCCATCATGATGACAGTAATGCACTGATTAAATCTTTATGAATGCAATTAAATACCTGTAATGTTTTGCTGCAATGCAAAATTTATAAGATTTTAAATCTTTTAATGTCCAAGGCAATCCGGCGGGCCGGGCGGCGCCAGGGCTGCTGACATGGGGCGCCGATCCTGGCTAGTCTGGCGGCCAAGGATCCAGACCACAGCGGTGCACCCGATGAGCCCCGACCAGTCGCCCCAGACCGCCGCCAACCCGCTGCTCGCGGAATGGGACACGCCCTTCGGCAGCCCGCCCTGGGAGCGGATTGCGGTGGAGCATTTCCGCCCGGCCTTCGACGCCGCGTTGGCGGAGCATGACCGCGAGATCGCGGCGATCGCCGGCGACCCGGCCGAGCCGGACTTCGACAACACCGTCGCGGCGCTGGAGCGCAGCGGCCGGACGCTGCGCCGGGTCGCCGCCGCCTTCTTCAACCTGACCTCGGCCCACAGCAACGACGAGCTGGAGGCGGTGGAGCGCGATATCGCCCCGCTGCTGGCCCGGCACCACAACGCGATCCAGCAGAATCCGGCGCTGTTCCGCCGGGTCGACGCGCTGTTCCAGCGTCGCGGCGCGCTCGGACTGACGCCGGAGCAGGACCGGGTGCTGGAGCGCTACCATCTCGGCTTCACCCGCAGCGGCGCCGGGTTGGACGAGGCGGCGAAGCGCCGCCTGTCCGAGATCGTCGAGCGGCTGGCGACGCTGGGCACCCGGTTCGGCCAGAACGTCCTGGCCGACGAGAAGGCCTATGCCCTGATGCTGGACGGCGAGGCCGACCTGGCCGGCCTGCCGCAGGAGCTGCGCGACGCGGCAGCGGCCGCCGCGGCCGAGCGTGGCCAGCCGGGCCGGTACGCGATCACACTCGGCCGCTCCAGCGTCGAGCCGTTCCTGCAGTTCTCCGCCCGGCGCGACCTGCGCGAGACCGCATTCAAGGCCTGGATCGCCCGCGGCGAGGGCGCCGCCGCTGACAACCGGCCGATCATCGCCGAGACCGTGGCGCTGCGGGCCGAGCAGGCGCGGCTGCTGGGCTATCCCAGCTATGCCGATTTCCGCCTCGCCGACACCATGGCCAAGACGCCGGAGGCGGCGCGAGGCCTGCTGGATTCGGTCTGGGCGCCGGCCCGGGCCCGCGCCCTGCGAGAGCAGGAGAAGCTGCAGGCGCTGGTGGCGGAGGAGGGCGGCAATTTCGAGATCGCCGCCTGGGACTGGCGCCACTACGCCGAGCGGCAGCGCAAGCGGGAGTTCGACCTCGACGAGGGCGAGCTGAAGCCCTACCTGCAGCTCGAGCGCATCATCGAGGCCGCCTTCGACACGGCGCATCGCCTGTTCGGCCTGTCGTTCCAGGAGCAGAAGGATGTGCCGGTCTGGCATCCCGATGTCCGGACCTGGGAGGTGACGGGCCGGGACGGCCGCTTCGTCGGCCTGTTCTACGGCGATTATTTCGCCCGGCCGTCCAAGCGCAGCGGCGCCTGGATGGAGGCGATCCGCGAGCAGGAGAATTTCGACGGCGAGGTGCGCCCGATCATCGTCAACGTCATGAACTTCGCCAAGGCGGCGGAGGGCACGCCGAGCCTGCTCAGCTTCGACGACGCCCGCACCCTGTTCCATGAGTTCGGCCACGCCCTGCACGGGCTGATGTCCGACCTGACCTACCCGGCCATCGCCGGCACCAATGTGGCGCGCGACTTTGTCGAGTTCCCGTCGCAGCTCTACGAGCACTGGCTGGAGCGGCCGGAGATTCTGCGCCGCCACGCGCTGCACTACCGCACCGGCGAGCCGATGCCGGAGGAACTGCTGCAGCGGGTGCTGGCGGCGCGCAGCTTCAACCAGGGCTTCGCCACGGTCGAGTTCATCTCCTCGGCGCTGGTCGATCTCGACTTCCATGCCGCGGGTGCGGACGCGTCCGACCCGGCGGCCTTCGAGCGCGCCACGTTGGAGCGCATCGGCATGCCGTCGGCGATCGTGATGCGGCACCGGCCGCCGCATTTTCAGCATGTCTTCGCCGGCAGCGGCTATTCCGCCGGCTATTACAGCTACCTCTGGTCCGAGGTGCTGGACGCGGACGGCTTCGGCGCCTTCGAGGAGGCCGGCGACATCTTCGACCCGGCGGTGTCGCAGCGGCTGGCGGAGTTCGTCTATTCCGCCGGTTACCGCCGCGACCCGGCCGAAGCCTACCAGGCCTTCCGCGGCCGGCCGCCGGAGCCCGAGGCGCTCTTGAAGAAGCGCGGCCTGGCCGAGGCGGCTTGAGGGAATAGGATTTTGCGTTGCCT
>NZ_JBCNNF010000342.1:0-7479 GCF_039594555.1 Inquilinus sp. | reverse complement strand
TCGTCACGCTGAAGCTGGTCACCGATGACGGCGTGCACGGCATCGGCGATGCCACGCTGAATGGGCGCGAGCTGGCGGTGGCCAGCTATCTCCGCGACCATGTCTGTCCCCTCCTGGTCGGGCGCGCCCCGCACCGGATCGAGGACATCTGGCAGTATCTCTACAAGGGTGCCTATTGGCGCCGCGGCCCGGTGACGATGAGCGCGATCGCCGCCGTCGACATGGCGCTGTGGGACATCAAGGCCAAGGTCGCCGGCCTGCCGCTATATCAGCTGCTGGGCGGCGCCTCGCGCGACGGCGTGATGGTCTACAGCCATGCCACCGGCCGCGACATCCCGGAGACACTGGACCGCTACGCCGCCTATCAGGAGAAGGGCTACAAGGCCATCCGCGTGCAATGCGGCGTGCCCGGCATGGCGTCCGTCTACGGCGTAGCCAAGGGCGGCGATTCCTATGAGCCGGCGACCAAGGGCTGGCCCGAGGAGCAGGGCTGGTCGACCGAGAAATACCTCAACTACGTGCCCAAGCTGTTCGAGGCGGTGCGCGCGAAATACGGCTTCGACGGCCACCTGCTGCACGACGTGCACCACCGGCTGACCCCGATCGAGGCGGCGCGGCTGGGCAAGGCGGTCGAGCCCTATGCCCTGTTCTGGATGGAGGACCCGGTCCCGGCCGAGAACCAGGAGGCGTTCCGGCTGATCCGCCAGCACACCACCACGCCGATCGCGGTCGGCGAGGTGTTCAACAGCATCTGGGACTGCAAGCTGCTGATCGAGGAGCAGCTGATCGACTATATCCGCGCGACGCTGACCCATGCCGGCGGCATCACACATCTGCGCCGGATCGCCGATTTCGCCGCCCTGCACCATGTCCGCACCGGCTGCCACGGCCCGTCCGACCTGTCGCCGGTGTGCATGGGCGCGGCCCTGCATTTCGACCTGTGGGTGCCGAATTTCGGCGTCCAGGAATACATGGGCTATCCGGAGCCGGCGCTGGAGGTGTTCCCGCATGCCTGGACATTCACGGACGGATACATGCATCCGGGCGAGACCCCCGGCCACGGCGTCGATATCGACGAAACGCTGGCCGCCCGCTTCCCCTACGACCCGGCCTACCTGCCGGTGGCCCGGCTCGAGGACGGCACCCTGACCAGCTGGTGATGCGGATTTTTGCTCATCCCTCCTCGTCATCGCGAGGACCCCAGCCTTGAGCCGGGGGACGCGGCTATCCATAGGCCAGTGCCGCTGGATCGCCACGCCCCTGCGGGGCTCGTGATGACGGTGACGGGATGAGGTTCGAGCGTAGTCGATAGCCGGAATGGAAGAGGCCGCGGGACGGCCCCAAGGGAGGACAGGATGGAAGGACAGCAGAGCACCACGACGCCCGCGATGATGCGGCGGATCGCGATCGCGTCCTGCATCGGCACCACGGTCGAGTGGTACGACTTCTTCATCTACGCCACCGCCTCGGCTCTCGTGTTCAACAAGCTGTTCTTCCCGACCAGCGACCCTCTGGTGGGGTCGCTGGTCGCGCTCGGCACCTATGCCGCCGGCTTCTTCGCCCGGCCGGTCGGCGGCCTGCTGTTCGGCGCCATCGGCGACCGCTACGGCCGCAAGCAGGCGCTGGTCATCACCCTGCTGATCGTCGGCATCGCCACCTTCGTCATCGGGCTGATGCCGACCTACAACGAGATCGGCATCTGGGCGCCGCTGGCGCTGCTGTTCATCCGCCTGCTGCACGGCTTCGGCATCGGCGGCGAGCAGGGCAACGCCATCCTGATCATGTGCGAGCATGCGCCGTCGCGCGCCCGCGGCTTCTTCGGCTCCTGGGTGCAGATCGGCGCCCCGGCCGGCTTCGTGCTGCCGCTCGGCATTTTCGCGCTGCTGACCTCGACCCTGTCGGAAGAGGCGTTCCTGAGCTGGGGCTGGCGCATCCCCTTCCTGCTCAGCATCCTCCTGGTCGGCATCGGCCTGTACATCCGGCTGCAGCTGACCGAATCGCCGCTGTTCCTGGAGATGCGCAAGCGCCGGGCCGAGGATTCGCATCCGCTGGTCGAGGTGGTGCGCACTCAGAAGCGAGAGCTGGTGCTGGGCTGCGGCAGCAAGCTGGCCGAGAGCATCGCCTTCACCAGCTTCGCCGTGCTGATCACGGCCTATGCCACCAGCCGCGGCGTCGACCGGCCGACCATGACCACGGCATCGCTGATCGCCATCCTGATCGAGTTGGTGACGCTGCCATTGTTCGGCCTGCTGTCGGACCGGATCGGCCGCAAGCCGGTCTACCTGTTCGGCGCCGCCTGCGTGCTGGTCGCGACCTTCCCGGTCTTCGGCCTGGTCTATGCCCGGATGGACGGCATGATCTGGCTGGGTCTGGTCGCCGCGCTCGCGCTCGGCCACAGCGCCATGTACGGGCCGCAGGCCGCCTTCTATTCCGAGCTGTTCCCGACCAAGGTGCGGGCCAGCGGCGTGTCCTTCGTGCAGCAGATCGGCGCCCTGATCGGGTCGGCCGGCACGCTGGCGGCCGGCTGGCTGCTGGAGATCGGCGACGGCACGCCGTGGTATCTGTGCGCCTATATCGCCCTGGGCTGCGTCATCACCCTGGTCTGCGCCGCGAAGCTGCCGGAGACGGCGCCGCGACTATCCAGCCGCGAAGATCTGATCGGCGCGCCCGCCGCCGCCCATAGCTGAGGAGACCGCCATGTTCGCCGCCGTGCTGCACCAGGCCAAGGATCTGCGGATCGAGGACCGCGAAGCCCCTTCCCTGGCGCCGGGAGAGGTGCTGGTCCGCTTCCGCGCCGGCGGCATCTGCGGCTCCGACCTCGCCTATTACTCCAAGGGCAAGACCGGCGACTTCCATCTGCGCGAGCCGCTGATCCTGGGCCATGAGATGGCCGGCGAGGTGGCCGAGGTGGCGCCCGAAGTCGAGGGCCTGGCGGTCGGCCAGCCGGTCGCGGTCAATCCCAGCCGGTCCTGCGGCCGCTGCGACTACTGCATGGCGGGGCTCGAGAACCAGTGCCTGAACATGCGCTTCCTGGGCAGCGCCTCGATCTTCCCGCACATGCAGGGCGCCTTCCGCGAATACATCGCCGTGCCGGCGCGGCAATGCGTGCCGGTGCCGGAGCATGTCAGCTTCGCCGAGGCGTCGATGGCGGAACCGCTGGCGGTGTCGCTGCACGCCGTCCGCCGCGCCGGGCCGCTCTTGGGCGAGGAGGTGCTGATCGTCGGCTGCGGCCCGATCGGCGCGCTGGTGCTGCTGGTGGCGCGCCAGGCCGGCGCCCGCCGCATCACCGTGGTCGACCTGGCCGAGAAGGCGCGGGCCATGGCGGTGGGCCTGGGCGCCGACGAGGCGGTCGACGGCCGGGACGAGGACCGGATCGCGGCCTGGAGCCGGAACCGCGGCCGCTTCGGCGTGGTGATCGAGGCCTCGGGCGCCCCGGCCGGGCTCGACACCGCCCTGCGCGCCGCCCGCGCCCGCGGCCGTGTCGTCCAGCTCGGCAACATGCCGGCCGGCCAGTCGCCGGTCTCCGCCAATCTCGTCATGTCGAAGGAGCTGGAGTACCGCGGCTCCTTCCGCTTCGCCGAGGAGTACGCGCTGGCGGTGGAGATGATCGCCGGCCGGCGGATCGACCTGGCGCCGCTGATGACCCACCGCTTCCCGGTGCGCGACGCCGACCAGGCCTTCCAGGTCGCCCTCGACCGCAATCAGTCGATGAAGGTCCACCTCCTCGATCTCTGAGCGGCCGTCACGCCGCCACCGCCCCGCACGCGGAAGGAAACCCATGTTCAGAAGCATCCGCTGGCTGATCGTCGGCCTGCTCTTCATCGCCGGCATCATCAACTACCTCGACCGGTCGGCGCTCTCGATCGCCGCCCCGCTGATCCAGCAGGATCTCGGCCTGGATCATGCCCAGATGGGCGTGATCTTCAGCAGCTTCTTCGCCGGCTACGCCATCTTCAACTTCATCGGCGGCTGGCTGTCGGACCGGATCGGGCCGAAGGCGGTGTTCACCGGCGCCATGGGGATGTGGTCGCTGTTCTGCGGCCTGACCGCGGCCGCCACCGGCTTCGTCTCGATGATCGTGCTGCGCGTGCTGTTCGGCGTCGGCGAAGGGCCGCTGAGCTCGACCATGAGCAAGACGGTCAGCAACTGGTTCCCGCGGCGCGAGGCGGCGACGGCGATCGGCATCGTCAATTGCGGCACGCCGCTGGGCGGCGCCGTGGCCGGGCCGATCGTCGGCTACCTGGCGCTGGCCTTCGGCTGGCGGCTGGCCTTCGTCATCATCATGCTGCTGGGCTTCGTCTGGCTGGTGTTCTGGGTGCGGATGTCGGCCGACAAGCCGGCCCAGCACCCGCGCATCACCGACGCCGAGCGCCGGCTGATCGAGGAGGGCCAGACACAGGTCGACACCACGACGCAGCTGCCCGCCCACGGCCTGGGCTTCTATCTGCGGCAGCCGATCGTGCTGGCCACCGCCTTCGCCTTCTTCACCTACAACTACGTGCTGTTCTTCTTCCTGACCTGGTTCCCGAGCTACCTGACCGAGGTGCACAAGCTCAGCATCAAGGATATGAGCTTGGCGACGGTGATCCCCTGGATGCTCGGCTTCGTCGGCCTGGCGCTGGGCGGCTTCCTGTCCGACCGGCTGTTCCGCATGACCGGCCGGGCGCTACTGTCGCGCAAGCTGGTGCTGATCGGCGGGCTGGGCCTCGCCGCGGTCGGCGTCGCCCTGGCCGGCGACGTGGCCGACGTGGTCAGCGCCGTGGCGCTGATGTCGGTGTCGATCTTCGGCCTGTACCTGACCGGCGCGATCTACTGGGCGGTGATCCAGGACGTGGTGCGCGGCGAGAATGTCGGCGGCGTCGGCGGCTTCATCCACTTCCTGGCCAATCTCGCCGGCATCATCGGCCCCTCGGTGACCGGCTTCATCGTCCAGGCCACCGGCGGCGTCTACACCAGCGCCTTCGTCCTGGCCGGCGGGCTGGCCGTGCTGGGTGCCCTGGCCTCGCTGATCTTCATCCGCGAGCCGCGCGGCGCCGGCGGGATCGCCGCGCAAGGGGCCCGGTAAGGTCTCCATCCTTCGACCGGGGCCGAAGCGACTCCGGCCCCTCGGCGGAAGCCGGGCCGCTATCATGGCGGCCACTCCAGCCGAGGGGCCGATCATGCAGCCGCCGAGCGATCCCGTCGCCGCCGTCACCCATCCCGATCCCTATCCCTACTACGCCGCGCTGCTGCAGCGCCCCTTCCACCGCGACGGGGCGCTCGGCCTCTGGGTCGCGGCAAGCGCGGAGGCTGCGACGGCGGTTCTGGCCAGCCCCGCCTGCCGGGTCCGGCCGCCTTCCGAGCCGGTGCCGCCGCCGCTGCGGGGCGGCGCCGTCGGCGACCTGTTCGGCCGGCTGGTGCGGATGACCGACGGCGACGCCCAGGCCCGGGCCAAGCGGGCGGTGGCCGCCGCGCTGGATATCCCGGCGGACACCGTGGCGGCCGAGGCCCGGCGCCGGGCCATGGCGCTGGTCGACGACGGGCTCTCTCTCGACGCGCTGATGCCCGCCCTGCCGATGCATGTGGTCGGCGCGCTGCTCGGCTTCGCCCCGGACCGCCTGTCCGAGGTCGCGGACCGGATGCGCGACATCGTCGCCGCCATCGCCCCCGGCGCCTCGCCCGAGGCGATCGGCGCGGGCCATGAGGCGGCGGCGCGGATGGTCGCTCTGACCGAGGATCTGCTTGAAACCGGTGGGGACGGCTTGGCCCGGTACCTGCGCGACGCGGCGGAGCGGGAGGGCGGCATCGATCCGGCCGTTGTGACCGCCAACGCCGTCGGCTTCCTGTTCCAGGCCCGCGACGCCGGCGCCGGGCTGCTCGGCAACGCCATCGTCACCCTCGGCGCCTGGCCGGAGTTGCGCCGCGCCGCGGCCGCCGACCGCACACTGCTGCCCGGGCTGGTGCAGGAGGTGCTGCGCTGCGACCCGCCGGCCCAGAACACCCGCCGCTTCGTCGCCGAGGACACCGGGATCGCCGGCCAGGCGCTGCGCGCGGGCGACGCCATCCTGGTGGTCTTCGCCGCCGCCAACCGCGACCCGACGCTGAATCGCGATCCCGACCGCTTCGATCCCGCCCGGCCCGAGCGGCGCCTGCTGACCTTCGGTCATGGCCGCCACGCCTGCCCGGGCGAAGAGATCGCCGCCGCCATCGCCGTGGCCGGCCTCGACGCCCTGCTCGACCGGTTTACGGCCTGGCCGGAGCGGCCGGCGGGCTACAAGCCGTCTCCGAACATCCGGATGCCGCGGTTTGCGTGATCTAGGAGCTCGGCTCTTCCAGTACGTGCTGGTCGATGTCCCTATGGCCTTCGAGAACGTTCACCACCTCGAAGACGCCATCCAGGTAGCGGAAGAAAATGACGTAGTTTCCGTATGGGAAGCTGTGGATGTCTGGACGCAGATCCGGCCGGGCGCGACCAAGCATGCCGGGAAGCTCAGCCAGATGGCGGCATTGCCGTCGCAGCCGCGCGACGAACTCCTGCGCAAGCGTGAGACTGCCGCTCTCCCGCGCGATGAAGCTCAGGATATCGAGCAGATCGCGCTGTGCGGCCGGCAGGTATCGGAGGCGCCGCAATCAATACCCCGCCTTGGCCAGCTCCGCCGCCCTCGCCGCCAGAGCTTCGTCCAGCTCGGCGTCGCTGACCTCGCCGCCCTCGGCGATCGAGCGGTCGAGCGTCTCCTTCAGCGCCCGCAGCTTTGCCTCGCGCTCTTCGACCAGCCTCAAGCCTTCACGCACCACCTCGCTCGCCGACCCGTAGCGTCCCCCTTTGACCACGGCTTCGACGAAGCGCTCCCAACGGTCGCCGATCGAAACGTTCATGGCATCATCTCCTACTAGTCGGGCCAGAATAGCATAGCCTGCGCATAAATTGTTATCCCTGCCCCTACCCGAACGCCTCGACCACCGCATCGATGAAGCTGCGCAGCTTCGGCGTCGGGCGGCGGTCGGGGGCGAACAGGATGTGCATCGGCCGCGACGGCGCCTCATAGCCCGGCAGGACCTGCACCAGGCGTCCGGCGGCGATGTCGTCCTGCAGCAGCCCTTCCGGCTGCAGGATGATGCCCAGCCCCTCCAGCGCCGCGCTGCGCAGCGCCTGGCCGCTGTTGACCGAGGCGCGGCCTGCGACAAGGATCGCGTGCTCGCGCCCCTCGGCATCGGTGAACTGCCACAGGTCGCGCGGCTCCCAATGAGCGAAGCCGAGGCATTCATGAGCCGCCAGATCCTCCGGCCGTGCCGGCGTGCCGCGTTCGGCCAGATAGGCGGGCGCGGCGCAGGCGACCAGGCGGTAGGGCCGCAGCCGGCGGGCGATCAGGCTGGAATCGGGCAGCGGTGCGATCCGGATCACCGCCTCGTACCCCTCCTCCACCAGGTCGACGATGCGATCGCTCAACGTCAGCTCGAGGCTGACCTCGGGATGGGCGCGGAGATAGCCCGCCACCATCG
>NZ_JBCNNF010000341.1:0-7481 GCF_039594555.1 Inquilinus sp. | reverse complement strand
AGTCCCCCCTCCCCTTGCGGGAGGGGGTTAGGGGGAGGGGTCTGCGCGCGTCCGCGCGCGAATGCCCAGGGAACAGGCTTCACCATCTGGCTGGGCTAGACCGCGAAAGCGCGGGCCGGCTCTTGCGGCACAAACCCCCTCCCCCTACCCCCCTCCCGCAAGGGGAGGGGGGACTCGACTAGCTCTCCGCCAGCCACGTCGAGACCTCCTGGATGCCCGGGTCAAGCCCGGGCATGACAGTTTGAGGTGTGGCGCGAGACAGGGTCCCTGAAGAGGACTCGATCCTCCGGCCGGAACAAGCGATGCTATCGGGACGCGGGGGACGACATGTTCGAAATCGAGTTCGCGGAGCCAAGTCACGCCACCTGCGAGTGCTGCGGCGCGCCCAGCACCCGGCTGACCCGTTTCGTCACCCGCAATGGGGATGCCTTCGCAATCTATCGTGCCGTGCTAACCCACGGCCCGCGACATCCGCGAGCGGAGATGATCGTCGGGTTGGGAGACTGGGGTGAAGCCGCGTCCCCCGAGGATCGGGTCGCCTTCATCTTCCAGCTCTGGTCGGACGACAGCGACTACAAGGTCGGCATCATCGGGCCGGAGCAGACGGCCTGGCCGCAAGGGATGCTGGGCCGGCTTCTCACGCGGGAAGAAGCGCTGGGGCACCCGTGGCTTCAGCACGTGTTCGACCTGAGCGATCACATCGTGGCCCACGATCGCATCCTGACGGACTATCTAGACCAACGGCCCGCTTCCTCGTCGGCCCACTAGCGTTTCGCCGCAGTCGCTGGCAGCGACGCGAGACGGACTTTCAATAGCACGGACCACTCAGGAAACCATTTGCAAATTGGTTCCCTTTGCGCTTGGCTGTCCGACAAGATGAAGCGGCGTCGCGAGTCATGATCGGTCCTCAGGGCCGGCGGACCCGACGTCCTCACGCACATCAGGGATCGGCAGATGGCTCGAAGCCGGATCGGCGGACGCAGCCTTTAGGAGACCAATGGCTGAAGTGGTTTCACCCACTCCTCGCAGCGTGTCGAACTCCAGTGTGGCGCTGGAGCGGCTGCGCGCGCTCTTGGACGCCGAGGGCGACCGCGCCGAATGGCAGCTGCCGACCGAGCGCGATCTGGCCGCCCGCATCGGCGTCGGCCGCCGCGCCGTGCGCCGGGCGCTGGAGGTGTTGGAGGCCGAGGGCCGGATCTGGCGCCACCAGGGCAAGGGCACCTTCGCCGGCCAGCGGCCGCCGGTGCAGCCGCATCTGATCGCCTCCCTGGCCGACCGCACCAGCCCGCTGGAGGTGATGGAGGCCCGGCTGAATATCGAGCCGGCGCTGGCCCGGCTGGCCGCCCTGAAGACATCGCCCGACAGCGTCGCAGCCTTGCGCCGGATCGAGCGCAAGACCGCCGCCGCCATGGACAGCGACGGCCATGAGCTGTGGGACAGCGCCTTCCACCGCCATATCGCCGAGACCGCCGGCAACGGCCTGCTGCTGGCGCTGTTCGACTGCATCGACAAGATCCGCCAGTCGCCGTCCTGGCGCCGGCTGCGCGAGGCGGCGCGCAATCGCATCCGCCTGCGCGCTTACACCAGCCAGCATGGCGACATCGTCGCCGCCATCGCCCGGCACGACGGCGCCGCGGCCGAGGCGGCGATGCGCCGCCACCTGCTGGCGCTGCAGGCCAATCTGGAGGCGGCGATGCATGGCGATCCGGCCCCGCAGGACGAGGCGGCGGACCGGCCCGCCCGTCCGAACGACAGCACGGAGGCGGCCGATGGCCTCGGCCTCTGACGCCGGCCTCGTTCGCGCCCACGCGACGGCCGCGGAGCCGGCACGTGAGACGGTGCTTCAGGTGGAGGACTTCGCCCTGTCGCTGTCGCTCGGCAGCAACCTGGTGGAGGGCGTCTCCTTCTCCGTCGCCCGCGGCGAGACGCTGTGCATCGTCGGCGAATCCGGCTGTGGCAAGAGCATCACCGCGCTGGGGCTGATGGGCCTGCTGCCGCCGGTGGCGCGCATCACCTCCGGCAGCGCCCGGTTCGAGGGGCAGGACCTGTTCCGGCTGACCGACCGGCAGCGCGCCGACCT
Organism: Inquilinus sp.; assembly: GCF_039594555.1. Classification (GTDB taxonomy): domain Bacteria; phylum Pseudomonadota; class Alphaproteobacteria; order DSM-16000; family Inquilinaceae; genus Inquilinus. Next base: position 5,401 of record NZ_JBCNNF010000341.1, on the reverse strand, counting down.
GCGCGGCAGCCGCATGGCGATGATCTTCCAGGAGCCGATGACCAGCCTGAACCCGGCCTTCACCATCGGCGACCAGATCGCCGAGGGCATCCGCCGGCACAAGGCGGTCAGCAAGGCCGAGGCCCGCGGCCGGGCGCTGGAGATGCTGCGCCGGGTGCGCATCCCGGCGCCGGAGAAGCGGCTGGACGCCTATCCGCACCAGCTGTCGGGCGGCATGCGCCAGCGCGCCATGATCGCCATGGCCCTGGCCAACGACCCGCAGCTGCTGATCGCCGACGAGCCGACCACGGCGCTGGACGTCACCATCCAGGCGCAGATCCTGGCGCTGGTGCGGCGGCTGCAGGACGAGACCGGCACCGCCATGATCCTGATCACCCACGACCTGGGCGTGGTGGCGGAGGTCGCCGACCATGTCGCGGTGATGTATGCCGGCCGGATCGTCGAATCCGGCCCGGTCGAGGCCATCTTCGAGGACCCGCAGCACCCCTACACCATCGGGCTGATGGGGTCGGTGCCGTCGCTCGGCCGGCGCGAGGGCCGCCTGGCCACCATCCCCGGCACGGTGCCGCCGGCCGACCGCATGCCGCAGGGCTGCCGCTTCGCCCCGCGCTGCCCCTTCGCCGCGCCGCGCTGCATCGCCGAGGCTCCGCCGGCGAAGCTGGTCGGGCCCGGCCACCGCGCCGCCTGCTGGTTCGCGCCGCTGGAGCAGCACGCCGGAGATGCCGCATGACCGAGGCAGCACTTCTCGAAGGCAAGAGCCTGGTCAAGCGCTTCGGCGGCGGCCGCAGCCTGCTGGGCGGGTCGCCCGTGGTGCACGCGGTCGACGGCGTGTCGCTGGCGATCCGGCCGGGCGAGACCTTCGCCGTGGTCGGCGAATCCGGCTGCGGCAAGTCCACCCTCGGCCGGCTGCTGCTGCGGCTGATCGAGCCCACCGCCGGCCGGGTGATCTATCGCGGCCGCGACCTGACGGCCCTGCCGGCGAAGGAGATGCGGGCGCTGCGGCGCGAGCTGCAGATCATCTTCCAGGACCCCTACGCCTCGCTGAACCCGCGCATGACCGTGGGCGACATCGTCGGCGAGCCGATCTGGCTGCACGGCCTGGCCCAGGGCGCCGAACGCCGTGACCGGGTGGCGGAGCTGCTGCGCATCGTCGGGCTGCTGCCGGACCATGCCGGCCGCTATCCGCACGAGTTCAGCGGCGGCCAGCGCCAGCGCATCGGCATCGCCCGGGCTCTGGCCGGCCAGCCGGTGCTGATCGTCGGCGACGAGCCGGTGTCGGCGCTGGACGTGTCGATCCAGGCGCAGGTGATCAACCTGCTGGAGGAGCTGAAGGAGCGCTTCGGCCTGACCCTGGTCATCGTCGCCCACGATCTGGCCGTGATCCGGCACATGAGCGACCGGGTGGCGGTGATGTATCTCGGCGAGATCGTCGAGGAGGCGCCGGTCGACGCGCTGTTCGACGCGCCGCTGCACCCCTACACCCAGGCGCTGATGAAGGCGATCCCGGTGCCCAGCCCGGCCGGGCGCCAGGCCAAGACCCTGCTGCAGGGCGACGTGCCCAGCCCGACCGCGCCGCCGCCCGGCTGCCGCTTTCACACCCGCTGCCCGCACGCCAAGCCGATCTGCGGCCAGGTCCGGCCGCCGGCGGAGGAGGCCGAGCCCGGGCGCAGCGTCGCCTGCCATTTCTGGCGCGAGATCCAGGATGCCGGGGCCGGCGCCCTGGCCGCGCCGCCCACGCCGCCGCGCCTGGCCGCGCGGCTGTCGCTGTACCGCGCCCGCCAGGCCGAGGCGGCCCGCCAGGCCCAGACGGCCCGATCATAAGAAACAGACAGGAGGCTCACCTATGCGCGCCCGCCCGATACTCCTCATGCTCGCCGGCCTGCTGCTCAGCGGCACGGCCTACGGCCAGACCACGCTGCGGGTCGGCCTGAACGAGGACCCCGACGTGCTGGACCCGCACCGGGCCCGCACCTTCGTCGGCCGCATCGTCTTCGCCTCGCTCTGCGACAAGCTGCTCGACATCGACGAGAAGCTCGCCTTCGTGCCCAAGCTGGCGACGGCCTGGTCGTGGAGCGACGACAACCTAACCCTGACCTTCACCCTGCGCGACGGCATCACCTTCCAGGACGGGGAGCCGATCGACGCCGCGGCGGTGAAGGCCAATCTCGACCGCGCCCGCACCCTGCCGGACAGCCTGCGCAAGAGCGAGCTGGCCTCGGTCGCCGATGTCGTGGTGGTCGACCCGAAGACCGTGGCGCTGAAGCTGTCCAAGCCCGACGCGACGCTGCTGGCCCAGCTGTCCGACCGCGCCGGCATGATGCTGGCGCCGAAGGCTTTCGACACCTTCACCCAGAAGCCCGTCTGCTCCGGCCCCTACAGCTTCGTCGAGCGGGTGCAGAACGACCGCATCGTGCTGCAGAAATACGCGGGCTACTGGGATGCCGCGAACTACAAGATCGGCAAGGTGGTGTTCCAGCCGATCCCGGACACCACGGTGCGGCTGGCCAATCTGCGCGCCGGCGACCTGGACATGCTGGAGCGGCTGGCGCCGTCCGACGTGCCCTCGGTCAAGGACGACCCGAACCTGGTGTTCGCGCCGGTCACCGGCATCGGCTACCAGGGCATCACCATCAACACCGGCAATGGCGACCGCGCCAAGGGCCCGCTGGGCCAGGACAAGCGGGTGCGCCAGGCCTTCGAGCTGGCGGTCGACCGCGAGGTCATCAACCAGGTGGCCGGCGCCGGCATCTACCCGCCGGCGCAGCAGCCCTTCCCGCAGGCCAGCCCGTATTACAGCGACAAGTTCCCGGTGCGGGCCCGCGACGTCGAGAAGGCCAAGCAGCTGTTGAAGGAGGCGGGGCAGGAGCACCCGTCCTTCGAGCTGGTGTTCGGCACCGGCACGCTGGCGCAGCAGATCGCCGAGCTGACCCAGGCGATGGCGGCGGAGGCGGGCTTCGACATCAAGCTGCGCGCCACCGAGTTCGCGGCGATGCAGAAGGAGGCGCAGCAGGGCAATTTCGACGCCATGCAGATCGGCTGGTCCGGCCGCGTCGACCCCGACGGCAACATCCACGCCTTCGTCACCTGCAAGGGCAACCTGAACGACGGCAAGTACTGCAACCCGAAGGTCGACGAGCTCTTGAACGCCGCCCGGCAGACGCCGGACACGGCCAAGCGCAAGGAGCTGTACGACCAGGCCCAGGCGATCCTCGAGGACGACCTGCCGATCATCTACACCTACTACCAGCCCTGGCCCTTCGTGCTGTCGAAGAAGGTGAAGGGCTTCACCGCCTATCCCGACGGCATGATCCGCCTCAAGGGCATGAGCATCGAAGGCTGAGATGCTCATGCTCGCTCCCGCCCGAATGCTTCCAAACCAGTCCCCCCTCCCCTCGCGGGAGGGGGCCAGGGGGAGGGGGTTTGCGCCGACGCTCAGGCCCTGCCGGGACGGGAAGCGGCGGTTCTCTTCGATCGACAGCCCCCTCCCCCTACCCCCCTCCCGCAGGGGGAGGGGGGACTCGGTTGGCGTTGTCCGCGAGGCCCACCCATGACCCGGATCATCCTGCGCCGGCTGATCGTCGCCGTGCCGACCCTGATCCTGGTGTCGATGCTGGTCTTCGCCTTGCAGAAGCTGCTGCCGGGCGACCCGGTGCTGACCATGGCGGGGGAGGAGCGCGACCCCGCCGTGCTGGAGTACCTGCGCGACAAGTACCGGCTGAACGACCCGATCCCGGTGCAGTACGTCGCCTGGATCGGCCAGGTGGTGCAGGGCGATTTCGGCGTGTCGCTGCGCACCGACGCGCCGGTGACCGAGCTGATCGCCCAGAAGCTGCCGGTGACGATCCAGCTGGCCGCCATGGCCATGGTCTTCGCCCTGCTGATCGGCATCCCCGCCGGCATCATCGCCGCTGTGCGCAAGGGCACGGCGGTGGATTACGGCGCCAACATCCTCGCCTTGTCCGGCCTGTCGATCCCGAATTTCTGGCTCGGCATCATGCTGATCCTGCTGGTGTCGGTGGAATGGCGCCTGCTGCCCGCCTCGGGCTACGTCTCGCCGGCGCAGGACCTGTGGCTCAGCCTCAAGACCATGCTGATGCCGGCCTTCGTGCTGGGCAACGCCCTGGCCGCGACGCTGATGCGCCACACCCGCTCGGCGATGCTGAGCGTGCTGCGCTCGGACTATATCCGCACCGCCCGGGCCAAGGGCCTGCTCGGCCCCGCCGTGGTGCTGAAGCATGCCTTCCGCAACGCGCTGGTGCCGATCGTGACGCTGGTGACGCTGCTGTTCGGCGAGCTGCTGGCCGGCGCGGTGCTGACCGAGCAGGTCTTCACCATCCCCGGCTTCGGCAAGCTGATCGTCGACGCCGTGTTCAACCGCGACTACGCCGTGGTGCAAGGTGTCGTTCTGTGCACCGCCATCGGCTTCATCGCCATGAACCTGCTGGCCGATGTCCTCTACATCCTGATCAACCCGCGGCTGAGGCACCCGTCATGACCGCGACCGCCATCAACGCCGAAACCGCGAAGCCGAAGCGGCGCAGCCGCGGCCTGCAGAAGTTCCTGCGCAACAAGGGCGCGGTGGTCGGCGCCGTGCTGGTGCTGGCCTTCGTGCTGCTGGCCGTGCTGGCGCCGCTGATCACGCCGCAGGACCCGCTGCAGACGAGCTTCCTGACCATCCGCAAGCCGCCCTCGGCCGCGCATTGGCTGGGCACCGACGACCTCGGCCGCGACATCTTCACCCGCCTCGCCTATGGCGCCCGCGCCTCGCTGATGGCCGGGGTGATCTCGGTCGCCATCGCGCTGGCCGTCGGCGTGCCCTTCGGCCTGCTGGCCGGCTATTACGGCGGGCTGGTCGACGGCGCCATCTCCCGCGCCACCGAGGCGATGCTGGCCATCCCCTTCCTGATCCTGGCGATCGCCCTGGCCGCCTTCCTGGGCCCCAGCCTGGGCAACGCCATGATCGCGATCGGCCTGTCGGCCATGCCGATCTTCATCCGCCTGACCCGCGGCCAGGTGCTGAGCGTGAAGACCGAGGACTACGTCGAGGGCGCCCGGTCGATCGGCCTGCCCGACCGCTGGATCATCATCCGCTACATCCTGCCCAACGTGCTGCCGCCGCTGATCGTGCAGGCGACGCTGACCATCGCCACCGCCATCATCGCCGAGGCCAGCCTGTCCTTCCTCGGCCTCGGCCAGCAGCCGCCGAGCCCGTCCTGGGGCTCGATGCTGAACACCGCCAAGAACTTCATGAGCCAGGCGCCCTGGATGTCGGTCTTCCCGGGCGGCGCGATCTTCCTGGTCGTGCTGGGCTTCAACCTGCTGGGCGACGGATTGCGCGACGCCCTCGACCCCCGCGAAAGCTGAGAGACACCGATGTTCACCACCCGCCCCGAACTGCTCG
>NZ_JBCNNF010000340.1:0-7510 GCF_039594555.1 Inquilinus sp. | reverse complement strand
GCCGCCTTCACGACAGAAGACGTCCGGCGCGACCGCGCCATGAGTGCCGCCAACACCCTGTTCAGCGTCACCCAGCAGATCTCAATGGGGCTGGGCGTGGCGCTGGGCGCCATCGCGCTGCGGGCGGCGGAGGCGTCGGGCCTGGCCGGCGGCTCGACCGTGGCCGAATACCAGATCGCCTTCGCCGTCCTGGGCGTGCTGGCGCTGCTGTCGATGCTGGACTATCTGCCGCTGGGCCGCGACGCCGGCACCGAGGTCAGCGGCCACGGGCGACGACAGCATTCCGGCTGACTAGGTCGGACATAACCGCTAGGGTCCGTTCCTGAGACGGGGCGGAACCGACCCCGAAGAGACCGAGACGGGAGAGACGCAGATGACGAGCAAGGTGGCGCTGGTGACGGGGGCCGGGTCGGGCGTCGGCCGGTCGGTGACGCTGGCCTTCCTGAAGGACGGCTACGAGGTGGTGCTGGCCGGTCGGCGCCAGGACGCGCTGGCGGAGACCATCCGCCTGTCCGGCGCGTCCGCCGACCATGCCCTGGCAGTGCCGACCGACGTCACCGACCCCAAGAGCGTCCGCGCCCTGTTCGACGCCGCCAAGGCCCGCTTCGGCCGGCTGGACGTGCTGTTCAACAATGCCGGAATCAGCGCCCCGGGCGTGCCGCTGGAGGAGCTGAGCTTCGAGCAGTGGAAGGCGGTGGTCGACACCAACCTGACAGGCCCGTTCCTGTGCACGCAGGAGGCGATCCGGATCATGAAGGACCAGGACCCGCAGGGCGGCCGGATCATCAACAACGGCTCGATCTCGGCCCATGTGCCGCGGCCGAACTCCGCCCCCTATACCGCGACCAAGCACGCCATCACCGGCCTGACCCGGTCGACCTCGCTGGACGGGCGCAAATACAACATCGCCTGCGGCCAGGTCGACATCGGCAACGCCGCCACCGACATGGCCTCGAAGATGGCCAAGGGCGTGCCCCAGGCCGACGGCTCGATCAAGCCGGAGCCGCTGATGGACGCGGCCCATGTCGCCAGCACCGTGCTGATGATGGCGTCCCTGCCGCTCGACGCCAACGTCCAGTTCGTGACGGTGATGGCGACGAACATGCCGTTCATCGGGCGGGGTTAGCGGGCCGCGGGAAAGCCAGAACCGTCATCGCGAGCCCCGCAGGGGCGTGGCGATCCAGCGGCACCGCCCTCTGGATCGCCACGGCGCTACGCGCCTCGCGATGACAATCTGTTTCTGGACACGCTCCTATGAACCATCAGGCGCCCGCCTCACGGACATAAGGCGTGGTCGTCGTCAGCGCTCGGAAGCCGAGCCGTTCCAGGATCGGCCGGCTTTCGGGCGAGGCGTCGACGGTGAGGATGCGGAAGCCCCGCCCCTTCGCCTCAGCGGCGCGCTTGGCCACCAAAGCGCGGTAGATGCCGCGCCCGCGCCAATGCGGCCGGGTGGCGCCGCCCCAGAGGTCGGCGAAGACGGTGCCGGGGTTGAACCGGATCCAGCCGGCCGAGACGCAATGGCCGTCGGCCATGGCGAGATAGACCGACAGCCGGTCCGGCGCCGCGGCCAGCTCCGCCCCCAGAACGTCCGACCGCCAATCCTCGTCGGCGCCGTAGACCGCGGCCATCAGGTCGTCGATGGCGCCGAAGCGCACCGGGTCGATCACCCGCTCGATCGTCACCCCCTCCGGATCGACCGGCGGCGGCAGCGCGCCGTCGAGGTCGAGCGCCACCAGCGTCTCCGGCTCCTCCGCCGCGAAACCGACGGCCGCCAGCCGCGCGCCGAGATCGGCCGGCGCGTCATGGCCGTACAGCTTCCATTCGACCGACCGGCCCTGGCCGGCGAAATAGGAGGCTTCGCGCGCGATCACCGCATCGGCCGTGGCGGCGTCCAGCCCGCTCCACAGCACGCAGTTGTCGTGGACGTCCGGGCCGGGGCCGACGATGCGCGTGACCTCGGCCAGCCGCTCCACCCGATAGTCCGGGTCGGCCGGCACCGGGGCCCGGCGCAGCTCGGCATCGAAACGCTTCAGGATCTCCGTCACGTCCATCTCGTCCTCGTCCGCTCCGCCGGGCTTGCCCTGGGCGTCCCTTATGGCCGATTTTGGCGCCGGCCGCGACCGCGGCCCGACGGATTTCGGAGAGCGATCGTGAACGGCACCCTGCTCCTGGCCTCCGGCCTCGCCGGCTTCGCCTACGGCATCTCGCCGGGGCCGGCGGTGCTGGCTCTGCTCGGCATCTCCGCCGGCCAGGGGCGGAAGGCCGGGGCCACCTTCCTGTGCGGCCATCTGGTCGGCGACGCGCTGTGGTCGGCGCTGGCGCTGACCGCGATCATCGGCGCCCAGGCCATCGGCCCGGTGGTGTTCGACGCGCTGGGCCTGATCTGCGGCGGCTATCTGCTGTGGCTCGGCTGGTCGGCGCTGACGGTGCGCCGCGGCAGCGACGGCAGCCTCGACCGCTCGGTCAACCGGCCCCTGCTGCGCGGCCTGCTGTTCGGCGTCACCAACCCGAAGGGCTATCCGGTGGCGGTCGCGACCTTCACCGCGCTCCTGACCAGCTACGCCGCCAGCCTGAGCTGGTCGGCCCTGCCGGCCCTGGTGGTGGCCGCCTGCGTGGGCTCCGCCACCGCCTATGTCATCCTGGTCGGCGTCACCGGCACCTCGGGCGTGCGCCGCTTCTACCGCCGGCGCGAGATCTGGTTCGTCCGCGCCTCGGGCCTGCTGTTCCTCGGCTTCGCCCTGCACGCGCTGACGCAATCGATCGGCGGCCTCGCCGCCCGCCGCGGCTGACACGAGAGCCCTTCCCGATGTCCGATCCCCTGACCGTCGCCTTCGACGCCGACGACACCCTGTGGCACAGCGAATCCGTGTTCGAGGAGACGCATGGCCGGCTGGTCGCCCTGCTGGCCCCCTGGGTCGACCCGGCGACGCTGGAGCGCCGCCTGCTGGACACCGAGGCGCGCAACCTGAAGACCTTCGGCTACGGCGTGAAGGGCTTCACCCTGTCGATGATCGAGACCGCGATCGAGATCAGCGGCGGCCGCGTCGGCAGCGGCGAGATCCGCGCCATCCTCGACCTCGGCAAGGCGATGATGGACCATCCCGTCGAGCTGATCGACGGCGTGGTCGACACGCTGGACTCGCTGGCGCCGGAGGCCGCGGCCGGGCGCATCCGCCTGATCGTGATCACCAAGGGCGACCTGTTCCACCAGGAGAGCAAGGTCGCCCGCTCCGGCCTGGCCGAGCGGTTCGAGAGCATCGAGATCGTGGCCGAGAAGGACGAGGCGACCTATCGCCGGATCCTGCAGCGCGGCGGCACGGCGCCGGAGCGGTTCCTGATGATCGGCAACTCGATGAAGTCCGATATCCTGCCGGTGCTCGACCTCGGCGGCCAGGCGGTGCATATCCCCTACCGCATCACCTGGGCGCTGGAGCATGTGAGCCGGCCGGAGATCGCCCCGCCCGGCTTCCACACCCTCGACTCGATCCGCGAGGTCCCGGCGCTGGTCAGCCGCCTGCTGGGATAGGCTCATCGCCTGAACCATTGACCCGTCATCGCGAGCCCCGAAGGGGTGTGGCGATCCAGCGGCACCGGCTCCTGGATCGCCACGGCGCTGCGCGCCTCGCGATGACGGTTTTTGGCCTTCAAGGCCCGCAGTATCTAAGCCGGCCGTCTTGGAACCACCATATTGGCCACCATCACCTGCACCGGCTCACCCGCCTGGTTCAGCGTGGTGATCCGGGTCTTGACCATGCCGCGGTCGGGGCGCGACTGGGACGGCCGGATCTCCAGCACCTCGCTCTCCACCCGCAGCACGTCGCCGGGGCGGACCGGGCGCGGCCAGCGCATCTCGTCGGTGCCGCCGCCGATCAGCCCGCCGGCCGGCAGGAACGCGCCGCCGACCAGGAGCTTCATGGTCAGCGCCGCGGTGTGCCAGCCGCTGGCGGCCAGGCCGCCGAAGAAGGTCGCCTTCGCCGCCTCCTCGTCGAGATGGAAGGGCTGGGGGTCGAAGTCGCGGGCGAACGCCTTGATCGACTCGGGCGTGACCGCGACGGTGCCCGAGCCGAAGCGCTGGCCGACCTCGAGGTCCTCGAGATAGAGGCGGCGGGCGGCAGGGGTGTCGGTCGGCATCGGCGTGTCCTCCATGATCCCCCCAGCATGGCCTGGCGCGGCCGATCGCGGAAGTGACCGGCGGCACATCGCGCTGGTCCGCCCGGCCCCGATGGTCTACATCCCGCGCATGACCGACACCGGATTGGCCACGCGCAAGGCGGCCGTCGAGCTGCTGCGGGCCGTGCTGGCGCAGCGGCGCCCGATCGACGAGGCCCTGGACGCCCATCTCGCTTTGCGGGAGCTGGCGCCGCGCGACCGCGCCTTCACCCGGCTCCTCCTTACCACCACGCTGCGCCGCCTGGGCCAGATCGACGCGCTGATCGACGGCGCGCTGAAGACGCCGCTGCCGCGCGGCGCCGCCACGGTGCGCGACGTGCTGCGCCTGGGCCTGTCGCAGCGCCTGTTCCTGGCCACCCCGTCCCATGCCGCGGTCGACACCTCGGTCGAGCTGGCCGGGCTGACCGGCTTCGCCGGCATGAAGGGGCTGGTCAACGCCGTGCTGCGCCGCCTGGCCGAGGATGGGCCGGCGCTGCTGGCCGGACAGGACGCCGCCCGGCTGAACACGCCCGACTGGCTGTGGACCCGCCTGGCCGATGCCTATGGGACCGAGACCGCCGCCGCCATCGCCGAGGCGCATCTGCACGAGGCGGCGCTGGACCTGTCGGTCAAGGCCGGCCCCGAGGTCTGGGCCGCGCAGCTGGACGCCCGGCTGCTGCCGAGCGGGTCGCTGCGGCGCGAGGCCGGCGGCCTGGTGCCGGAGCTGCCGGGCTTCAGCGAGGGCGCCTGGTGGGTGCAGGACGCCGCCGCCGCCCTGCCCGCCCGGCTGTTCGGCCCGATCCCGGGCCGCCGCATCCTGGACCTGTGCGCCGCGCCCGGCGGCAAGACGGCGCAGCTGGTCGCGGCCGGCGCCGAGGTCACGGCCATCGACCGCTCCACCCGCCGGCTGAAGCGTGTGGCGGAGAATCTCGAGCGCCTCGGCCTGACCGCCGGGCTGCACACCGGCGACGCCGAGAGCTTCACCGGCGGCGCCCCCTATGACGGCGTGCTGCTGGATGCGCCCTGCAGCGCCACCGGCACCATCCGCCGCCACCCCGACGTACCCCGGCTGAAGGGACCGGAGGACGTGGCCAAGCTGGCCGCGGCCCAGGCGCGGATGCTGCGCCATGCGGTCGAGCTGGTGCGGCCCGGCGGCATCCTGATCTGGTGCACCTGCTCGCTGCTGCCCGAGGAGGGCGAATCACAGATCGACCGGCTGCTGGCCGAGGACGACCGGCTGATGCGGGTGCCGGTGGCGGCGGCGGAGATCGGCGGGTCGGCCGAGCTGCTGACCGCGGCCGGCGATGTCCGCACCCTGCCCAGCCACTGGGCCGATCTCGGCGGCCTCGACGGCTTCCACATCGCCCGGCTGAAGCGGCGGTCCTAAAGCGGCAGAAGCAAACTAGGCCCGCTCGCAGTCTACTCGGACTCGCCCGTTTCCGGTGGCCTCCCCGTGCCTCCGAATGGAAGTGAGCCCTGGGCGCTTTCGGGTGGCAGAGGCAAATCTACAATGCCCTTTACCTCGAATTGGCCCCCTGCCAGTGCGCGTATGTCGCCGTCGTCAGAATAGATGATGCTGACTCCTGCAACCGCAGCGATCGCGACGATCTGGTCGTCGAATTTAGCTATACGACGGTCTGCAGCCGGGGATTTAGTGCCGCCCCGCTTCCGTGCCGCTTGTCGCGCAGCATGCTCGATGGCCGCGCGCTTGTCGAAATCGGCAATCCGGAAATGCCTGTTTCTTTCGAGCATCGCCAGCCATTGCGGTGCGGCATCTCCCGCACGGACAAACACTTCTGCCAAGGAAGTCGTCGGGATGACGATCGTGGCCTTCTCGCGCTGCAAGGTCGCAATCAGATGAGAAACACGGTCGGCACATCGGACGACGGGCTGCCCCGTCGCCTTATCGAGAGGTGCATCCGCGTCCGGCGTGACCAAGTAAACGAGCACGCTGGCATCGAAAGCCACGATCAATGGGCATCTCCATTGTCATGGCGTTCCTTCAGAAGCGTCTGAACTGGATCAGGGACATCCTGCCAGCCGTTCCCCTTCACCTGTCTCAAGCTGGCCACGACATCCTGCAGCGGTGTCTCATCCAACTCCTCGAAGTCGGTGATCTTGAAGCTTCTGAGTTCCCAGCTCCCATCGCCGTCTCGGAACCAGACGCCAGTGCCATGGACCCGAATTGTCGGCCCATAGATCAACGGCCCCAAGCGCCGGGCCATGTCCCTGGTCGCGTTCAGGCCGGTATAGATGACCGCCCCATCCTGCAGATGAACAGGAACAGTGTCGTCCTTCCCACCGACGCGGATCACCTGCCCATCAAGCGTGCCATCCTGCCGGAACGGCCCAAAAACCAGGGGCTCCGGGCGCAGTCGGCCGGGAAAGGGGATTACAGTGACGTCCGCATCATCAAGCAATGCACCCGTCGCGTTGTCTTTACGGAGCATCTCATCAAGTTCGGCGAACGCCTTGAGAGCATCCTTGGGACCGCGACCATCGTGCACCCCACGGACGCGCTCGCGCACCTTTGGACGCGCGGGCGGATCAACGCCCGCGACAAGCACCGCAGAACCCGCGACAATCTTCTGGAAATGGACGCTCTCTCCCTCACCTAGCAGCTTGGCGAGCGCCATCATGTACTCTGCGAGTCGCTCCATGGGGAGCGTCCCAGGGCTGAAGCTTTCGGCGATGCGGAATCGGTATTCGCTGTCCATGGCACACTCTCACACGCTCCCATTATCGCTATGCTGTCGCGACTGACGAGGAATTTTGTGCCTCATCGGTGTTAGGTCAATCCAACATAGAACAAAAATCGAACATCGTCGCCAGGCTTCATCCCCTCGCTGTTTCGCTAATAATCAGACAAAAACAAATTGCGCTCCGCCGCGCCTTCTTTCACAGTTCCGCCCGAAACGAGTCCGGGATCACCGGGGCCAGGGAGGAACGAAGCGGCATGGCGCTTCTGGAGCTGCGGGACATTGCCAAGCATTTCGGGGCGATCCACGCCCTGACCGGCGTCAGCTGGTCGATCGAGCCCGGCGAGGTGGTCGGGCTGATGGGCGACAACGGCGCCGGCAAGTCCACCCTGGTCAAGGTCATGGCCGGCAACTTCCCGCCGACCTCCGGCGAGATGCTGCTGGACGGGAAGCCGGTGCATTTCCACAAGCCGGTCGACGCCCGCGAGGCCGGGATCGAGGTGGTCTATCAGGACCTCGCTCTGGCCGACAACCTGACCGCCGCCGCCAATGTCTTCCTGGGCCGCGAGCTGAAGACCGGCGTCTGGCCGGTGCGCCGGCTGGACCACGGCGCCATGAACCGCAAGGCGCAGGCGCTGTTCGCCGAGCTGAAATCCGAGACC
>NZ_JBCNNF010000034.1:0-28571 GCF_039594555.1 Inquilinus sp. | reverse complement strand
CCGCGCCAGAGCCAGGAAGGCCGAGATGGCGAGGATGATCAGGATCGCGATGTCGCCGGCGGCGATGGGAAGGCTATCCAGGATCGGTCTCCTCGAAACTCCTGCGGCGGCCTCCCGAGGCGCCGCGCCCGTCGACATGGAACAGCGCCACCAGCTCCTCCAGCCGGGCAATGCTGCGCCGTCCGATCGGCAGCGCGTCGCGGCTGGGGGCGCGGCCCCGCTTCGGGTGCCCTTGTGGCACGATCGCGGCGGCGAATCCAAGCTTCGCGGCTTCCTTCAGCCGCGCGTCGCCTTGCCCCACCGCCCGGATCTCGCCGGACAGGCCGATCTCGCCGAACACGACGGTGTCGCGCGGCACCGGCACGCCAGTGAGGGAGGAGAGCAGGGCGGCCGCCACCGCCAGGTCGGCCGCGGGCTCGGCGATGCGCAGGCCGCCGGCGACGTTGAGATAGACGTCATTCATGCCGATGGCGACGCCGCAGCGCGCCTCCAGCACCGCCAGCACCATGGCCAGGCGGGCATTGTCCCAGCCGACCACGGCGCGGCGCGGGGTGCCGAGCGGCGAGGGCGCGACCAGGGCCTGGATCTCGACCAGCACCGGCCGGGTGCCTTCTAGCCCCGCGAAGACCGCGGCGCCGGAGACGTCGCCGCTGCGGTCGGCCAGGAACAGCTCGGACGGGTTGCTGACCTCGGCCAGGCCGCCATCGGTCATCTCGAACACGCCGATCTCGTCGGTCGCGCCGAAGCGGTTCTTCACCGCCCGCAGGATGCGGAACTGGTGGCCGCGCTCGCCCTCGAAATAGAGCACGGTGTCGACCATGTGCTCCAGCACCCGCGGGCCGGCGATGGCGCCGTCCTTGGTGACATGGCCGACGATCAGCAGCGCGGTGCCCCGTCGCTTGGCGTGGCGGATCAGCTCGGCGGCCGAGGCGCGGACCTGGGCCACGGTGCCCGGCGCGCTTTCCAGCGCGTCGAGGAACATGGTCTGGATCGAATCGATCACCACGACCTTCGGCCCGTCGGCCCGGTCCATGGCGGCGATGATGTCGCGGACATTGGACGAGGCGGCGAGGCGCACCGGTGCCTGCGCCAGGCCCAGCCGCTGGGCCCGCATGCGGATCTGGTCGACCGCCTCCTCGCCGGAGACATAGGCGCATTCGATGCTGCCGGCCAGGCGGCACAGCACCTGCAGCAACAGGGTCGATTTGCCGATGCCCGGGTCGCCGCCGATCAGGATGGCCGATCCCGGGACGATACCGCCGCCGCAGACCCGGTCGAACTCGTCATTGCCGCTGCGCCAGCGCGGCTCGTCGATCGTGGCCGAGGCCAGGTCGGTGAAGGCAATGGCCCGGCCGCCGCCGGCCTTGGCCCCGCCGAACGCCTTGGGTGCGGCCTCGACCACCTCTTCGACCAGGGTGTTCCACTCGCCGCAGGAATCGCACCGCCCGGCCCAGCGGGTGTAGCTGGTGCCGCAGTTCTGGCAGATGTAGCGGGTCGCGTTCTTCGCCATGGGCGAATCCTAAGTCAGGAAACCCGGACCTGCATCTGGATCGGCCCGTCTGCGCGGCCATGCACGAACTGGTCGACATAGGGGTTGCCGGACTCGTTCACCTGCGCCGCCGGCCCGGCCCAGATGATCCGGCCTTCCCAGATCATGGCGATGCGATCGGCGATCTTGCGGGCGCTGGCCATGTCGTGGGTGATCGACAGGGTGGTTGCGCCCAGCTCGCGCCGGCATTTCACGATCAGGTCGTTGATCACGTCGGCCATGATCGGGTCGAGGCCGGTGGTCGGCTCGTCGAAGAAGATGATCTCCGGCTCCGCCGCGATGGCGCGGGCCAAGCCGACGCGCTTCTGCATGCCGCCGGACAGCTCGGCCGGGAAGAGGGCGGCGACATCGGGGCCGAGGCCGACCTGGGCCAGCTTGTCGACCGCGATCTCCCTGGCTCGCTTGCGGGATTCGCCACGGCCCTGAATCAGGCCGAAGGCCACGTTCTCCCACACGGTCAGGCTGTCGAACAGGGCGGCGCCCTGGAACAGCATGCCGAAGCGCTTCATCAGGTTCACCCCGTCGCCGCCGGACAGCGGGGTGGTCTCGGCGCCGTCGATCAGGATGCGGCCGCGATCCGGCCGGATCAGGCCCAGGATCGACTTCAGCAGCACCGACTTGCCGGTGCCGGAGCCGCCGATCACCACCAGGGATTCGCCGGACGCGATCTCCAGGTCGATGCCGCGCAGCACCTGCTTCTGGCCGAACGCCTTGGTGACGCCTTCGAGCTTGATCTTCGGGGTGGTGGTCGCCATCGCCGTCACCCCACGTACAGGCCGGTGATCATGAAGTCGAACAGCAGGATCAGGATCGAGGAGGAGACCACCGCATTGGTGGTCGCCGCGCCGACACCCTGGGCTCCGCCGCGCGAATTGTAGCCGTGATAGCAGCCCATCAGCGCGACGACGAAGCCGAAGGCCGCCGCCTTCATCAGGCTCAGCACGACATCCTCGACCTCCAGCGCCTGCCAGGTCGCCGTCATATAGGCCGAAGGGTTATCGCCCAGCCGGTAGACGCTGATCAGGAAGCCGCCGAACACGCCGATGATGTTGGCCACGATCACCAGGCAGGGTAGCATCAAGAGGCCGGCGATCAGCCGCGGCGCCACCAGGTACTTGTACGGGTTGGTCGACAGGGTGCTCAGCGCATCGATCTGCTCGGTCACCCGCATGGTGCCGATCTCGGCCGCCATCGAGGCGCCGATGCGGCCGGCGACCATCAGGCCGGCCAGCACCGGCCCCAGTTCGCGCACCACCGACAGCAGCACGACGCTGGCGCCGAAGCCGCCGGCGCCGAAGCGGGCGAAGCCGGCCTGGGTCTGCAGCGCCAGCACCATGCCGGTGAACAGCGCCGTCAGCCCGACCACCGGCAGCGAGTAGTAGCCGATATCGATCACCTGGCGCAGGAACAGCCGCGGATAGAAGGGCGGCTTCAGGCATTGCGCCAGCGCGGTCAGGGTGAACAAAGCGAGGCGGCCGACCGCGGCGAGGAAGCCGAGGAAGGTGCGCCCGATCGTGGCGAGGAAGTTCATGCGGCGCCGCCGACATAGCGCCGGGCATAGCGCCGGCCGAGGCTGGTCAGGATCTCGTAGCCGATGGTGCCGGCGCTCTCGCCCAGCCGGTCGGGTGTCAGCTCCGGGCCGAGGATCTCGGCCAGGGCGCCGGGCGCGGCCAGCGTTTCGGGAATATGGGTCACGTCCACCGTGATCAGATCCATCGAGATGCGGCCGGTGATCGGCGCGGTGAAGTCTGCGATGCGCACGGCGCCGCGACCACTGGCGGCCCGCGGCACCCCGTCGGCATAGCCAACAGCGATCGTCGCGAGCCGGGCCGGACCCTCCACGCGGTGCGCGGCACCGTATCCAACGGTCATGGGGGTGTCAACGCGGCGGGTCTGCAGGATTCGGGCCTCGAGCCGGACCACGGCGGCCATCGGATTCGGCCGGTCCGGCGTCGGGTTGATGCCATAGAGCGCGGCCCCCGGGCGGGTCAGGTCGCCATGGAAGTCCTGGCCCAGAAAGATGCCGGAAGAGTTGGCGATGCTGACCGGGGCCGGCGGCAGCTTGGCCACGGCGCCGTGGAAGCGGTCGAGCTGCGCCCGGCTCATCGGATTTCCCGCCTCCTCGGCGCAGGCGAGGTGGGTCATCCAGGTGATCGGCCCGATGCCGTCGAGTTGGCTGGAGTCCGCGGCCAGCCGGTCCTGGTCGTCAGGCGCGAGGCCGAGCCGGTTCATGCCGCTGTCGAGATGGACGAAGCCGGGCAGGGCGGCGCCGAGCGCCCGGGCGTGGCCGGCCCAGGCGGCGATCTCGCCCGGATCGTTCAGGGCCGGGATCAGGTCGTGGGCGGTGTAGTCGGCGGCGAGGCCCGGCAGCAGGCCGTTGAGGACGACGATCCGCGCCTCGCTGAGCGCGGCGCGCAGGGCGATCCCTTCCTCCAGATGCGCGACGAAGAAGCTGCGGGCGCCAGCCGCGAACAGGGCGCGCCCGACCGGCGCGGCGCCAAGGCCATAGGCGTCGGCCTTGAGCACGGCGCCGCATTCCGCCGGCACGCCCCGTGCCCGCAGGCGGCGCCAGTTCTCCGCGATGGCGTCGAGGTCGATGGTCAGCAGGGCGCCGGCCCGGCCGAGCGCCGCCGCCTCACTGGTCATCGAAGCTGGGGTCGGTCTGCAGGTTGGAGAACTTGGTATACTGGCCTTCGAAGTGCAGCCGCCGCGTGCCGGTCGGGCCGTGGCGCTGCTTGGCGACGATGACCTCGGCCACGTTGTGCACCCGGTCCATCGCCGCCATCCAGTCCTGGTGCTCCGGCGTGCCCTCGGGCGGCTCGCCCTTCGACAGGTAATAGGCCTCGCGATACACGAACATCACGACGTCGGCGTCCTGCTCGATCGAGCCGGATTCGCGCAGGTCGGCCAGCTGCGGCCGCTTGTCCTCGCGGTTCTCGACCTGGCGCGACAGCTGGGACAGGGCGATCACCGGAATGCTGAGATCCTTGGCCAGGATCTTCAGGCCGCGGGTGATCTCCGAGATCTCCTGCACCCGGTTGTCGGTCTTCTTGCCGTTGCCGCCGGCGCTCATCAGCTGGATGTAGTCGACCACCAGCATGCCGAGATTATGCTGGCGCTTCAGGCGCATGGCGCGCGTTCTTAAGGTGCTGATCGAAACGCCGGCGGTATCGTCGATGAAGAACGGCGTCTGCCGGATCAGATTCGCGGCCTCGACCACACGCGGGAAGTCCGACCGCTTCATGTCGCCCTTGCGGATGCGCTCCGACGCGATCTCGGCGACCTCGGACAGGATACGGACGGCCAGCTGCTCCGACGACATTTCCATCGAGAAGAAGCCGACCACGGCGCCTTCCTTGCCGTTCTTGCGCAGATAGGCGGTGGCGGCGTTGAAGGCCATGTTGGTGGCCAGTGCCGTCTTGCCCATGCCCGGCCGGCCGGCCAGGACGATCAGGTCCGAGGGCTGCAGGCCGCCCATCATCTTGTCGATCTCGGCCAGGCCGGTGGTCACGCCGGTCAGCGGCGTGTCGCGCTCCAGCGCCTTGCCGGCGGCATCGACCGCACGTGCCAGGATGTCGCCGAACGGCTCGAAATCCTTGCGCAGCACGCCCGAGCTGGACAGGCGGTACAGCTTCTCCTCGCCCTCCTGGATCTGGGCCGGGCCGTCCATTTCGTTGTCGAGCTTGTAGGCCTCGTTGACGATCTCCTCGCCGGCCAGGATCAGCTGGCGTCGCAGCGAAAGGTCGTAGATCGTCCGGGCATAGTCCTCGGCATTCATCACCGACACAACGCTGGCCGCCAGGTCGGTCAGGTACTGGGCGCCGCCGACGCCCTCCAGCTCGTTGTCGGTCTCGAAATACTGCTTCAGGCTGATCGGGTCGGCGACCCGGTTCTGCTCCGCGAGTCGCAACGCCGCAGCATAGATCCGGCCATGCGCCGGGACGTAGAAATGCTCCGGGCGCAGGAAGTCCGACGCCTTCTCCAGCGCGGCGTTGTTGGCCAGGATGGCGCCGAGCAGCGCCTGTTCGGCTTCCTCGTTCGCCGGCATCCGCCGATAGGTCGGGCTCGCCGTCGGGTCGGCGTTGTGAACGAGGGTGAGGGGGGATTCGGGACGCGACTTCTCCATCGCCCCACCCTACCGCAGGCGGCGGGGGCACCGCCAGAAATCGACGGCCCCGCGACCCTGTGGATAGTGGGACCGAATGTGGACGGATCTGTGGACAACCGGAATCCGGCTGTCGGATCAGGGATTTACCGGTTTGGTTGTCGTTGCCGCAGGGGCGGCCTGCTGCCGCTTGGCGGCGCCGTCCATGATGGTGCGGGCCAAGCTGTCATAGTCGCCGTCGAAATGGTGCCCGCCGGTGGTCTTGATCACCTCGGCGCCGGCCATGGCGGGGGTCGGGCAGACGGTGTCGTCCTCCTCCTCGCCGTAGAAGCACTGGATGAGGGCCGGAGCGATCGACTTCAGCTCCGGCGCCACCGGCGGCGCATCGTCATCGGCGCTGACACCGAGCCAGCCGGTGACGCGAATCTCGAAATCGGTCCGTTCGGCCAGGCCCAGCAGGCTGATTTGGTCGATCTTCGCCTTTTCGGCGGCGGGCAGCCGGTTGTAGGCGAAGGGCAGGACATTGGCGCCGAAGGAATAGCCGATCAGGATCACCCGCTGGGCGCCCCAGGCCTTGCCATAGTGGTCGATGATGTGGGCCAGGTCCTTGGCCGTCTGCTCCGGCGTCTGCTGGCTCCAGAAATAGCGCAGGCTGTCGACGCCGACGACAGAAACCCCTTTGCTCTGAAGGGCTTCGCCGATGGTCTTGTCGAGGTCCTGCCAGCCGCCATCGCCGGAATAGATGATCGCCAGGGTGGGCGAGGGGCCGTCGGCCTTCAGTTCCTCCAGCGGCAGGCTGCTGACGGCGGAGGCGTCGGCATCGGCCGGCGCGTCCTGGTGCAGCATCGCTACGACCTGGTCGGCCAACGGCGCGTCCGGCGGCAGCGTCATCACCTCGCCGCCGGAACTCGCGGCGAAGGCGCTGGCTGCCGTGTCGGGCTGCTGCAGGCCGAGGCGCCACCAGCCGGGGATGTGCGGCTGCGGTCCGTAGGTGAAGCCGCCGCCTGGGGCGGGCGTGGCCGCCGGGGCGTCGCCCGGGCCGGTGCACAGCGGCAGCTTGGTCTTCAGCGGCGGCAGCGGGCCGATGCTGGCGCCGCCCTGGATTGTGGTTTTCGCCGCCGCCTGGGCCACCGCGCCATAGGCTACGGTCGCGCCCTGGCCGCGGCCGACAACAACCGGGGCGTGATAGGCGGCGAACTTGTATTCGCGCTCGAGCCGCTGGCTCAGATCCTCGAAATCGCCGGCCGGGGAATGGCAGTCCTCGTCGTCGCTGCGATCCAGCCCGTCGAGATAGCGCTTCAGGTCGACGCCCACGACGAAGGCGCCGTTGCCCTGCAGCCGCTGCGCCGCCGTATCGAACTCCGGGGCCCAGCCGGTATCGTCCGACAACAGGAAGACCATCGAGTTCGGCTGGCCCTCGGGCTGAAACAGCCGGACCGAGCCGAGGGTGCCGCCGTCATAGTCGCGGGGCGGCGCGGCGGAGGCGCGCTGGTCCGGGATCAGCCAGGCTGCCGCGGCCAGGGCGACGCCGGCCGTCACCGCCAGACCGGCGGCGACCAGCCAGGATGTCCGCTTCATCGTGCCACCAACCCCTTGATCCCGCCGCCGATCAGCGCCGCGATGTCCGAGATTGCCAGCGCCGGGGCCAGGCCGCTCGGCGTCGCCAGGTAGCGCGGCTCCCACACCGGATCGAATTTCTGCTTGAAGGCGCGCAGCCCCTCGAAATTGTAGAAGCGGGCGCCGCTGCGATAGACGAACCGGCCGATGCGGTGCCAGAGCGGCGCCAGCGGGTGGCTCTCCAGCCCCGACAGGGGTGCCATGCCGAGGCTCAGCGCCTCGTAGCCCTGCTCCTTGAAGTGCACGATCAGCTTGGTGATCAGATACTCCATCACCAGCTTGGAGTTCGCCTCGGTGTGCCGCATCAGGTCGATGGCGACCTCGTCCTTCTGCTCCGTCACCATCAGCGTGGCAAAGGCGACCAGCCGACCGTTCTCCCGCACCAGGGCGGTGGGCGAGCCATGGACGTAGCCGGGGATGAAGGCGCCGAGCGAGAACCGCTTCTCCTTCGCCGCTTGCTTGTGCAGCCAGTCGTCGGAGACGGCGGCGAGTTCGCTGATCAGGCCGGTGCCGGTGCCCGCCGGCACGATCTCGAAGGTCAGCCCGTCCTTCTCGCCGCGGGACAGGGCATAACGCAGCGCCTTCTTGCGGCTGCCGCCCTCCAAAGTGAAGCTGCGCAGCGGCACCCGTGCCTCCTCGCCCAGCTTCGACAGGGTCATGCCGGTGTCGAGATACAGCGGCAGGGTCTCGGCGCGGACGCCGTAATAGGCCGGGCGGCCGCTGGTGGCCTCGGTCATCTCGCGGAAGCGCCAGATCAGCTCCGGCCAATCCTCGCGCGCGCCGACCGGGTCGCCCAGCGCGGCCCAGGTGCGGCCGTGGATCGCATACATCAGGAAGGCGCGGCCGCTGTCGGAGAACAGCAGGGCCTTGTCGCCCGTGCGCACCAGATTGGCCTCGGCGCGGGGCTGCTGCCGCAGGATCTGCTCGGCCTGGTGCAACTCGGCGGCGGTCGGCGCCGCCATCCGGCCGCGCTGGGCCCGCACCAGGTGCCACAGGCCGTAGAGCGTGGCCAGCAGGCTGACCGCCACCATCGCGCGCAGGGCCCGCGACGCCTCGTCATGGATCTCGAAGGTCCACCACAGGTCGTTGGCGTAGGCGACGTGGCGGAAGGAGAAGAAGGTCAGCCAGGCCATGCCGCCGACGACGCTGCCCAGCGCGATCAGCCAGCCCGGCGTCATCGGCTGGTCGAACAGGGCGGAGCGGCGCCAGAACTCCTCCCGGCACGGCAGCATGATGACCAGGCACAGCAGCAGCAGCAGCGCCTCGCGCCAGGCGAAGCCCTTGCCCAGCGCCAGCACGGCGCTGACGGCGAGCAGCAGCAGGGTCAGCCAATAGGCCGCGATCAGGCGGCGGAACAGGCCCCAGGCGACGACCAGCAGTGCCAGCCCGGTCACCGCCGCGAGGATGTGCGACAGCTCGACCACCGCGACCGGCAGGTTCTCCAGGATCTCGAAGCGGCTCTTCAGGGTCGGGGTGGCCGCCGAGACCATCAGCAGCGTGCCGACGACGAAGATCAGTGCCGCCATCACCGACGGCATCAGCCGGCCGGCGACGTCGAGGGTCAGCCGGGTCGGGGCGTGGTTCTGCAGCCGGCGCAGCCCGCGCGCCGTCTCGGCGCTGGCCAGGATGCCGACGGCCAGGATCACCGGGATCAGGAAGTAGACGGCGCGGTAGACGACCAGCGCCGCGGCGATGGCCTGCGGCGGCAGCACCGGACCGAGGCCGAGCAGCATCACCGATTCGAACACGCCGACGCCGCCCGGGACATGGCTGATGATGCCGGCCACGGTGGCGACGACGAAGACGACGAAGAAGGCGCTGAACGGCACGCTGCCATGGGGCAGCAGGACCCAGAAGGCGAGGCCGGCGAACAGCAGTTCGACCGTCGAGATCACCAGCTGGCCGGCGGCGATGCCGAAGCTGGGCAGCGGGATCCGGCCCAGGAAGGGCTGATCGGGCCGGCGGCGGGCGCAGAGCAGCAGGAACAGCGCGGCGCCGGCCAGGATCGCGGCGGCGCCGGCATCGGTCCAGAGGCTCTGGACGCCGAGCGCGCGGGTCAGCAGATGCGGCTGCAGCAGCACGGCCCCGGCGCCGACCGTGACGATACCGAAGCCGAAAGCGAGGGCGCAGAAACCGGCGACCTTGGCGATGTCGCCGAATTCCAGCCCGGTGGCGGTGTAGACGCGGTAGCGCACCGAACTGGCGGTGACCAGGCCGCCGATGGTGTTACCGACGGCATAGCCGCAGAAGCTGGCCAGGGCCATGGTCCGCAGCGGCACCCGGGCGCCGACATAGCGCAGCGCCGACCAGTCATAGCCCATCAGGGCGATGAAGCTGCCGATCGTGCCCAGCAAGGCCAGCCCGACCGAGGTCCAGGGCAGGGCGCGGATGCGCGAGATCAGGTCGTGCCAGCTCATCGCCGCCAGCTCCTGCCGGATCGCATAGGCGGCGCCCGCGAACAGCAGCAGGGTGATGATCGTGAGCAGGGCCGGCTTCAGGCGCTGATGCATGGGCCGAAAGGTCACGGTGCCGGCGACGCCGGCCGCGTCGACAGTCGGAACGGAAACCGCCTGCGGCTGTGCCGTGGACATGGGACGGGAACTCGATTGGACCGGATGGCCGGACGCTAATCCTGCCGGGGCTCCGGATCACGTTAAGAGTTTGCAACGTCCAGTTCAGGTTGCGCCCGCCGGTCCTCGAATGCGGTCGCCCCTAAGAAAAAGGCGCGGACCCGAAGATCCGCGCCTCTTCGATACAGGACTGAACCGGACGGTTACGCCGGCTCGCCTTCCGTGCTCTCGGTCTCGACCTCGGCCTCTGCCGCGGCGGCCGCAGCAGCCGCCTCGGCCGCCGCTTCCTCTTCCTCGAGGACCGAGGCGACGACCATGCCGCCGCGCTGACGCTGCATCTCGGCCTCTTCGGCCGAGCGGGCGACGTTCACGGTGACCGTGACGCTGACCTCGGGGTGCAGCCGGATCCGGACCTTCTCCAGGCCCAGGGTCTTGATCGGCTGCTCGATCGCGACCTGGCCGCGCGAGACGGTGTAGCCCGCCTCGGTCAGGGCCTCGGCGATGTCACGCGCCGACACCGAGCCGTAGAGCTGGCCGGTGTCGCCGGCCTGGCGGATGACGACGATGTGCACGTCGTCCATCCGGCCCGCGACCTGCTCGGCCTCGCCCTTGGCCTTGAGGTTGTTGGCCTCGATCTGGGCCCGCTGCTTCTCGAACACGGCCAGGTTGGCCTTGGTCGCGCGCAGCGCCTTCTTCTGCGGCAGGAGGTAGTTGCGGGCGAAGCCGGGCTTCACCTTCACCACGTCGCCGATCTGGCCGAGCTTCTCGACCCGCTCCAGCAGGATGATTTCCATCGGACCCTCTCCCTTACTTCACGATGTAGGGCAGGAGGCCGAGGAAGCGCGCGCGCTTGATGGCGCGGGCCAGCTCACGCTGCTTCTTGGCCGAGACCGCGGTGATGCGGCTCGGGACGATCTTGCCGCGCTCGGAGATGAACCGGCCCAGCAGCTTGGTGTCCTTGTAGTCGATCTTCGGCGCGTTGGCGCCGGAGAACGGGCAGGTCTTCCGGCGGCGTAAGAACGGACGGCGTGCACCCATCGCGCTCATGCCTGGGCTCCTTCACCTTCGGCCTGGTCGCGGCCGAAGCCACGGTCCCGGCGCTCCCCACGATCGCGATCGCCACGGCCATCGCGGTCGCCCCGGCCATCACGGTCGCGACCGTCGCGGTCACGGCCGGCCCGGCTCTGCATCATCACCGACGGACCCTCCTCGAGGGTGTCGACGCGCAGGGTCAGGGTGCGCAGCACGTCCTCGTTGATGCCCATCAGGCGCTCCATCTCGGCCACAGCGGCCGCGGGGGCGTCAATGTTCAGAAGGACGTAGTGGCCCTTGCGGTTCTTCTTGATCCGATAGGCGAAGCTCTTCAGGCCCCAATACTCGGTCTTGGTGACCTTGCCGCCATTTTCGGAAATGATGGTGGAGAAACCCTCGGTCAGGGCCTCCACCTGCGCAGCGGACACGTCCTGCCGCGCGATGTACACGCTCTCGTAAAGTGGCATGGTGACTCCTTATGGCTGTTCCCGGCATGGCGCTGTGCGGCGGACCGCCAGCCGCCCATGCCAAAGCCGACCGCTATGCCGTGCGGCCGGCAAGGAGCATCGACGAAGGCGCGCACTATACTCAGGAACGCCCGAAGATCAAGCGCGATCGGAACCCTGTATCATCGATCAGGCTTGACTTGCAGTGGCGAGGCTCTAAGACCAGCGCCCTTATTTCATGCGGGGGATCGCCATGGCGCGCGCTTTCGTGTTTCCGGGACAGGGCAGCCAGGCTGTCGGCATGGGCAAGGCGCTGGCCGAAGGGTCGGCGGCCGCCCGTGAGGTGTTCGCCGAGGTCGATGCGGCGCTGGGCCAGAAGCTGTCCGAGCTGATGTTCGGCGGCGACATCGAGACGCTGACGCTGACCGAGAACGCCCAGCCGGCGCTGATGGCGGCCGCGGTCGCCGCGGCGCGGACGGTCACGGCGCGGTCGGGCAAGCCCCT
Organism: Inquilinus sp.; assembly: GCF_039594555.1. Lineage (GTDB taxonomy): Bacteria > Pseudomonadota > Alphaproteobacteria > DSM-16000 > Inquilinaceae > Inquilinus. Next base: position 16,748 of record NZ_JBCNNF010000034.1, on the reverse strand, counting down.
GCCCGATTTCGCCGGCTTCGTCGCCGGCCACAGCCTCGGCGAGTACTCGGCCCTGGCGGCGGCCGGCGCGATCAGCGTCGCCGACGCGGCCCGGCTGCTGCGCCTGCGCGGCCGGTCGATGCAGAAGGCGGTGCCGGTCGGCGTCGGCGCCATGGCGGCGCTGCTGGGCCTCGACCTCGACCAGGCGCGCGACGTCGCCGCCCGCGCCTCGACCGCGGAGTCGATCTGCACCGCGGCCAATGACAACGCGCCTGGCCAGGTCGTCGTCAGCGGCCATAAGGAAGCCGTGGAGCGGGCGATCGCCCTGGCGGCCGAGCTCGGCGCCAAGCGCAGCATCCTGCTGCCGGTCAGCGCGCCCTTCCATTGCCCGCTGATGGCGCCGGCGGCCGAGGCGATGCGCGCCGCGCTGGCGGAGGTCGAGGTCAAGGCCCCGGCCGTGCCGGTGGTGGCCAATGTGATCGCGGCCCCGGTCACCGCGCCGGACGAGATCCGCCGCCTGCTGGTCGAGCAGGTCACCGGCACCGTGCGCTGGCGTGAGAGCGTGCTTTACATGAAATCGGCGGGCGTGCAGGAACTGGTCGAGCTCGGGGCCGGCAAGGTGCTGGCCGGCCTCGCCAAGCGCATCGATCGCGACCTCGCCGCGGTGTCGCTGCAGACGCCCGAGGAGATCGACGCCTGGATCGCATCCACCGGCGCCTGAACCGCAAGGCCTGACGCACAAGGGATAGAGAGCATGTTCGATCTGAACGGCAAGTCCGCGCTCGTCACCGGCGCTTCGGGCGACATCGGCCGCGCCATCGCCACCCTGCTGCACGCCCAGGGCGCCACTGTCGCGCTGTCTGGCACCAAGGTCGAGAAGCTGGAGGCGCTGGCCCGTGAGCTGGGCGAGCGGGCCCACGTGACTCCGGGCGACCTGTCGACCGCCGAGGGCGCCGAATCGGTGGCCAAGGCGGCCGAGGCGGCGACCGGCGGCATCGACATCCTGGTCAACAATGCCGGCCTGACCCGCGACGGCCTGGCGATGCGGATGAAGGACGAGGATTTCGAGACCGTCCTCAACGTCAACCTGGTGTCCGGCTTCCGCCTGGCGCGCGCGGCGCTGCGCGGCATGATGAAGAAGCGCTGGGGCCGGATCGTGTCGATCACCTCGATCGTCGGCCAGACCGGCAATCCGGGCCAGGCGAACTATGCGGCGTCCAAGGCCGGCCTGACCGGCATGACCAAGGCCCTGGCCCAGGAGGTCGCGAGCCGCGGCATCACCGTCAACTGCGTCGCCCCCGGCTTCGTCACCAGCGCCATGACGGACGCGCTGAACGACGAGCAGAAGGCGCGCATCGCCGCCACCATTCCGATGGCGCGGATGGGCGACCCGGCCGAGATCGCCGCGGCGGTCCTGTATCTGGCCAGCAACGAGGCGGCCTATGTCACCGGCCAGACCATCCACGTCAATGGCGGGATGGCGATGGTTTGAGGTTGCCTGGGGTGGACATGGCCAGATGCTTGGCCATGTTCGATCAGGTGTGTTATGTGACCGCGGGTTACGGGGCGGTCACTCGTGCGGGGGTTCAGCACTGCGGAATACAGCCCCGTTCCGCTCTCTTGAAAGGTAGAACGAATGAGCGACATCGCCGAGCGCGTTAAGAAGATCGTCGTCGAGCATCTCGGCGTCGAAGAAGGCAAGGTCACTGAGTCGGCCAGCTTCATCGACGATCTGGGCGCCGACAGCCTCGACACCGTCGAGCTGGTCATGGCGTTCGAGGAGGAGTTCGGCTGCGAGATTCCGGACGACGCGGCCGAGAAGATCCTCACCGTGAAGGACGCGATCAGCTTCATCGAGCAGCATTCGGCCGGCTGATCGCAGGCCCGTGTCACACGTTCCGCCGCAGAACCGGATGAAATGATGCGACGTGTCGTAATCACCGGCATGGGGATGGTCACGCCTCTCGGTGCCGGTGTGAAGACCAATTGGGATCGGCTGATCGCGGGCAAGTCCGGAATCGGGGCGATCTCGACCTTCGACGTCTCGGATCTGCCGGCGCGGATCGCGGGCATGGTGCCGCGCGGCACCGGCCCGGGTGATTTCGATGCCGACAGCGCGGTTCCGCCCAAGGACCAGCGCAAGAACGACGTCTTCATCCACTACGCGATCGCCGCGGCCAACGAGGCGATCGCGAATTCGGGATGGGTGCCGCCGACCGACGAGGCGCGCGACCGCACCGGCGTCATGATCGGCTCGGGCATCGGCGGCCTGCAATGGATCGCCGAGGGCTCGCTGACGTTGGAGGAGAAGGGACCCCGCCGGATCTCTCCCTTCTTCATCCCGGCGGCGCTGATCAACCTGGCCTCCGGCCAGGTCTCGATCCAGCACGGCTTCCGCGGTCCGAACCATGCCGTGGTCACGGCCTGCTCGACCGGCGCGCACGCGATCGGCGACGCGGCGCGGCTGATCATGTGGGACGATGCCGACGTCATGGTGGCGGGCGGGGCCGAGGCGGCGGTGTGCCGGCTCGGGCTTGCCGGCTTCGCCGCGGCCCGGGCGCTGTCCACCGGCTACAACGAGACCCCCGACCGGGCCTCTCGCCCCTATGACAAGGGCCGCGACGGCTTCGTCATGGGCGAGGGCGCGGGCGTGGTCGTGCTCGAGGAGCTGGAGCACGCCAAGGCCCGCGGCGCGACGATCTATGCCGAAGTGGTGGGCTACGGCCTGTCGGGTGACGCCCATCACATCACCGCCCCGCCGGAAGACGGCAATGGCGGCTTCCGGGCGATGTCGGCCGCGCTGAAGCGAGCCGGGCTGGCCCCGTCGGACATCGACTACGTCAACGCCCACGGCACCTCGACGCCGCTGGGCGACGAGATCGAGCTCGGCGCGGTCAAGCGCCTGTTCGGCAACGCGATCGAGACCGTGTCGATGTCCTCGACCAAGTCGGCGATCGGGCATCTGCTCGGCGCGGCCGGCGCGGTCGAGGCGATCTACTCGGTGCTGGCGGTCAACCACGACGTGGTGCCGCCGACGCTGAATCTCGAGGACCCGTCGGACAGCTGCCTCGGCGTCGACCTGGTGCCGAAGCAGGCGAAGGAGCGGCCGGTGCGCGCCGCGCTGTCGAACAGCTTCGGATTTGGCGGGACCAACGCGTCGCTGGTCTTCCGCGAGTACCTCTGAGGGCATGCTTCGGGCCCTTGCCCGCGCGCTCGTCTTCCTGGTGGTCCTGGCGGCCGTCATCGGCGGCGGTGTCGCCTGGTTCCTTCATTCCTACCGCGCGCCGGGGCCGCTCACAGCTCCGGCGACGCTGGTCGTCGAGCGCGGCAGCGGCCTGACCGCGATCGCGGCGCAGCTCGAGGCGGCGGGCGTGATCCAGAACCGCTGGGTGTTCCTGGCGGGCACGGCGCTGGAGGGCGGCGATCGCAGCCTGAAGGCCGGTGAATACGCCTTTCCGGCCGGAATCTCGCCGGCCGACGCGGCCGACCTGCTGGCCCGCGGCAGCAACGTCTCGCACAAGATCACCATTCCGGAAGGGCTGACCTCCGCCGAGATCGCGGCCCTGATCCAGGCCGAGCCGCTCCTGACCGGCGAGATCGGGGACGTCCCGGCCGAAGGCTCGCTGCTGCCGGAGACCTACCAGTTCATCCGCGGCGACACCCGCGCGGCCATGGTCGAGCGCATGCGCAAGGCGATGCGGGAGGCGCTCGATTCGCTGTGGGCCAGGCGGAGCAACGGCCTGCCGTTCAAATCGCCGCAGGAGGCCGTCACCATGGCCTCGATCGTGGAGAAGGAGACCGGCGTGCCGGCCGAGCGGCCGGTGGTCGCCAGCGTGTTCCTGAACCGGCTGCAGGCCGGCATGCCGCTGCAGGCGGACCCGACGGTGATCTACGCCCTGACCCAGGGCAAGAAGCCGCTCGGCCGGGCGCTGACCCGGGCCGACTGGAAGCTGGAGTCGCCCTACAACACCTATCTCGTGGTCGGCCTGCCGCCCGGGCCGATCGCCAATCCCGGGCGCGACGCACTTGCCGCAGTGCTCAAGCCGGCGGTTACGGACTATTATTACTTTGTAGCCGACGGGTCCGGCGGGCATGTCTTCGCCCGGACGCTCGAGGAGCACAATCGCAACGTCGCCGAATGGCAGAAGCGACGGCAGGCCGCCCCGCCGACTCCCGGCAACACGGCCCCGGATACCGGAGACACGACGCCTTGAACGGTAGAGCTGACCCCCATCTTCTGCACACGATCCGCGGGGTCCTGGTGCCGATTCATCCGGCCGGCTACCCGTTCATCGGCGTCTTCGCCGTGGTCACCGTGATTCTGTTCATGATCTGGGAGCCGCTGGGCTGGCTCGGCGTGCTGGCCACCGCCTGGTGCATCTACTTCTTCCGCCATCCGCCGCGGGTGACGCCGAACCGGCCCGACCTGGTGGTGGCGCCGGCCGACGGCGTGGTGCAGATGGTGGTGCAGGCGGTGCCGCCGGCGGAGCTCGGCCTCGGCAACCGGCCGCTGACCCGGATCAGCATCTTCCTCAACGTCTTCAACGTGCATGTGAACCGGGTGCCGGCCGACGGCGCGGTGATCGACGTGAAGTACCGCCCGGGCAAGTACCTGAACGCCAATCTGGAGAAGGCCAGCGAGGAGAATGAGCGCTGCGCCGTCTCGCTGCGTCTGCCGGACGGACGGATCATGGTGTTCGTCCAGATCGCGGGGCTGGTGGCCCGGCGGATCATCTGCGACCTGTCGCCCGGCCAGCCGGTGGTGGCGGGCGAAACCTACGGCCTGATCCGCTTCGGCAGCCGCACCGACATCTACCTGCCGGACGGGGTCGAGCCGCTGGTTTCGGTCGGCCAGACCATGATCGGCGGCGAGACCGTTCTGGCCGACCTGGCCGCCGTCACGGTCGCCAATCCGGTGGCCATCGCCCGATGATGAGGCCCGAGCATCGCCAGCGCCGGCGGCCGTTCCGCCGCCGCCCGGTCGTCCGCATCCGCGGCCTGACGATCAACCGGCTGCTGCCGAACATCCTGACCACGCTGGCACTGTGCGCCGGCCTGACCGGCATCCGCTACGCCGTGCATGAGCGGTGGGAGCAGGCGGTGACTGCGATCCTGGTCGCGGCGGTGCTGGACGGCCTCGACGGCCGTGTCGCCCGGCTGCTGCGCGGGTCGAGCAAGTTCGGGGCGGAACTGGACAGCCTGGCCGACATCGTCAGCTTCGGCGTCAGCCCGGCGATCATCCTCTATCTGTGGATGATGCAGGATGCCGGCAGCCTGGGCTGGGTGGCGGTGATGGCCTATGCCGTCTGCGCTGCGCTGCGCCTGGCGCGCTTCAATACGGCGCTGGACGACACCACTCTGCCGCCCTTCGCCTACAACTACTTCACCGGCGTGCCGGTGCCCGCGGGCGCCATGCTGATCCTGATGCCGCTGATGATCAGCTTCGAGTTCTCGTCCGGGTTCTGGGCGGCGCCGCTGCTGGTCGGGCTGTGGACCGTGTTCGTGGCGTTGCTGCTGGTCAGCCGGATCCCGACCTTCTCGATGAAGGTGGTGCGGATCCCGCAGGAATTCATCGTGCCGGTGCTGGTCGGGGTCGGGCTGGTGGCCACGCTGCTGGTCACCGCCACATGGCCGACGCTGGTCGCGCTCGGCCTGATCTATGTCGGCAGCATGTTCTTCAGCGTCCGGCGCTACGCCCATCTCAAGCGCCAGGCGGCGCTGATGATGGGGGAGCTGGACGAGGAGGAGGCGGCGCCGGCTGCCGTACCGGCCCAGCCGCCTCCGGACCGGCCGGATCAGCCGAACGCGGCGTAGGCCACCAGCAGCAGGGCGAAGGTCGTCGCCACCCAGCCGACGATGGTCACGATCTCACGGATCAGGTCGAACGGGCTGTCGGTATCGTCGTCGTCATGAATCAGATGCATGGTCGTGCTCTCGCAATTCGCGAGCACACCATGCCCGGTCCGGCGTGAACGCACCGTGACGGCAGTCACACCCGGATGACGCGGCGGATCAGGGCATCGGCCCAGCTGGCGGGCAGGGCGGCCAGGACCCTGGTGCCGAGATGGATCGGCCAAGGGAAGGCGATCAGCGGCCGGCCACGCTGCAGCCCACGCCGGATCACCGCCGCCGCAGAGTCGACCTCCATCATCATCGGCATCGGGAATGCGGCGCCGTCGGTCATCGGCGTGCGGATGAAGCCGGGGCAGATCACCGAGACCCGCACGCCGCGTGATCGCAGCTCGACCCTCAGCGCCTCGCCATACACCCGCACCGCGGCCTTCGAGGCGGTGTAGGGCCCCATGCCGGGAAAGCCGTGGAACCCGGCCAGGGAGCTCATCAGCGCGATCTGTCCGGTACCGCGCGCCGCCATGCGCGGCCGGATCGGGTCGATGGTGTTGAGCACGCCGTCGAGATTGACCGCCAGGATCCGGCGGCCCTTCGCCGCCGCGTCGGTGCCCTCGGCGCTGCCAGGGGCCACGCCGGCATTGGCGATGACCAAGTCGAGCGGCCCGGCATCGTCAGCCGCGGTCACGGCGGCCGCCATCGCCGCCTGGTCGGTGACATCGGCCTCCACCGTCTCTGCCGTGGCGCCGCGGGCCCGGACGTCCCTGGCCATCGCCTCCAGACGGGCCGCGTCACGACCGAACAGCACCAACCGCACGCCGGGTGCGGCATAGGCCTTCGCCAATGCGGTGCCGAGGCCGCTCGAGGCGCCGGTGATCAGGATCGCGGCCGGCGCCGCCATGGCGTTCTCCTATGATCGAACCTGGATATGTCCTATCGGCGGGAAAGCAATCAGCCCACGAAAATGGACGTTTCCTTATGGCGACCCATCCGGGCGACCGCTATAAGCCCGCTATGACTCAGGATATGACCGCCTCGGCCCAGCTTTCCAGCATGACCGGCTTTGCCCGCAGGGAGGGCGGCGTCGGCGGCATCTCCTGGGTGTGGGAGGCGCGCAGCGTCAACGGCAAGTCGCTCGACCTCCGCCTGCGCAGCCCGGCCGGCTTCGAGCGGCTGGAGGCGGCGGCGCGGGTCGAGCTGGCCAAGCGCCTCCGCCGCGGCAACGTCACCCTCAACCTGTCGATCGGCCGCAGCGAGACGGCGCCGCAGCTGCGCATCAACCGCGAGGTGCTGGACCAGCTGATCGCGCTGGTGCGCGAGGTCAACGGCGACACCACGCCGGTCCAGGTCGACGCCCTGCTCGCCGTCCGCGGCGTCGTCGAGAGCGGCGACACCGCCTCGGCCGAGCTGAATGCCGCCGTCGAGGCCGAGGCCGGGGCCGCGATCGCGCCGCTGCTGGACGAGCTGCTGGCGGCGCGGCTTGAGGAGGGCGGCCGCCTGCACGACGTCCTGGCCGCGCAGATCGACCAGATCGCCGGCCTCGTCGGCCAGGCCAGGGCTTGCGCCGCAGCCCAGCCGGAGGCGCTGAAGGCGCGGCTCAAGGCCCAGCTCGACCTGTTGCTGGAGGCGCGGCCGCCGCTGGCCGAGGACCGGCTGGCGCAGGAGGTGGCGCTGCTGGTCGGCCGCAGCGACGTGCGCGAGGAGCTCGACCGCCTCGACGCCCATATCGGCCAGGCCCGCGGCCTGCTCGCCGCCGGCAGCGGCGTCGGGCGCCGGCTCGACTTTCTGTGCCAGGAGTTCAACCGGGAGGCCAACACGCTGTGCTCGAAGGCGGCGGATGTGGCGCTGACCCGGATCGGCCTCGACCTCAAGGCCGTGATCGAGCAGTTCCGCGAGCAGATCCAGAACATCGAATGACCACCGACATCGTCCGACGCGGGCTCATGCTCGTCCTGTCCTCGCCCTCGGGGGCTGGAAAGACCTCGATCACCCGGGCCGTGCTGGCGCAGGATCCGAACCTGACCATCTCGGTCTCGGTCACCACCCGCGCCCAGCGGCCGGGCGAGATCGACGGCACGCATTACCATTTCATCGACCAGGCGGTGTACGACGCCATGGTTGCGAAGGACGAGCTGTTCGAGCACGCCAAGGTCTTCGGCAACGGCTACGGCACGCCGCGCGCCCCGGTCGAGGCGGCGCTGGCAGCCGGCCGCGACGTGATCTTCGACATCGACTGGCAGGGCACGCAGCAGCTGGCGCAGAAGGCGCGGACCGACCTGGTCAGCGTCTTCGTGCTGCCGCCGACGGTGGAGGCGCTGGAGCACCGGCTGCGCGCCCGCGCCCAGGACAGCGACGCGGTGATCGCCGGCCGGATGGCCAAGGCCGCGGACGAGATGAGCCACTGGCCGGAATACGACTACGTCATCGTCAACCGGGATCTCGACGCCAGCATCGCCCAGGTCCAGGCGATCCTGGCGGCGGAGCGGCTGCGCCGCAGCCGCCAGACCGGCCTGCCGGACTTCGTCCGCGCGCTGCAGGAGAAGCTTTAGCCTTTCGGCGGGCGGGCCGCCACGGCCTGCGCCAGGCGGACGAAGCCGGCGATGTCGATCTCCTCGGCCCGCGCGGTTGGCGGCAGGCCGGCCTCCGCAAGCAGCGCCTCGGCCTCGCCCAGGCTGCGCAGGCTGGCGCGCAGCATCTTCCGGCGCTGGCCGAAGGCGGCGGCCGTCACCGTCTCCATGACCGCGAACGGCACATCCTCGCGGCCCTGCCGGGGACGCAGCTGCACCACGGTCGAGTCGACCTTGGGCGGCGGTGTGAAGGCGCGGGCCGGCAGGGTCAGCAGCGGGTCGACCTCGGCCCGCCACTGGGCGATCACCGACAGCCTGCCATAGGCGCCGCTGCTCGGTTCAGCCACCAGCCGGTCCGCCACTTCCTTCTGGAACATCAGCGTCAGCGACCGGAACTCGTCGATCCGGCGCAGCCAGCCGACCAGCAGCGGCGTCGCCACGTTGTAGGGCAGGTTGGCGATAACGGCGCGCGGCGCCGGCACCAGCGCCGGGATGTTGGTCTTCAGCGCGTCGGCCTCGACGATCCGCAGCCGGTCGCCGGCCACCGCCGCCAGCTCCTCCAGCGCCGGGCGGAAGCGGCGGTCACGCTCGACCACGGTCACGCTCTCGGCATCGGAGGCCAGCAATGCGCGGGTCAGGCCGCCGGGGCCCGGCCCGATCTCGACCACATGCGCACCGGCCAGGTCGCCGGCTTCGCGGACGATCCGAGCGGTGACGTTGAGGTCGAGCAGGAAGTTCTGGCCGAGCGACTTCTTCGCCGCCAGGTCGTACCGCGCGATCACGTCGCGCAGCGGCGGCAGGGCGGCGATCGCGTCGCGGACGGCGTCTCCGGACAGGGTCAGCGGCCCAGCCGGATGTCGATATAGGCGTTGCCGCGCAGGTCGCGCAGCAGCCGGCGCTGCATCATGTCCAGCTTCTGCTCGGCCAGGCCGCTGCGGATCTGGTCGCGATCGACACCGTCGCCGCCGGCATCCTGGCGTGAGCAGATCATCATCACAGCGACGCCGTCCGGGCCCCGGATGGGCGTGCTGACCTGGCCGTCGGGCAGGGCGCTGGCAATCTGGCGCATCCCGTCGGGCAGGCGGCTGAGCAGCACGTCACCCAGATCCGGGTTGGCGGTCACGCCCAGTTCCTTGGCCTTGGCCCGGAAGGCTTCGCAGCCATTCACCCCGTTGAAGTCGTTGCGCATCTGCGCCACCACGGTCTGCACCCGGTTGGGCGGCGCCGTCGGCGGGACCGGGACGACGATCTGATTGAGGCGGACCTTGACGCCGGTCGCGGTGGCGGCGTTGACCGTCCGCTTGTCGCGCAGCAGCAGGATGTTGTAGCCGCCGAGGGTGCGGATCGGGTCCGACACCTGGCCTTGCTGCATGGTGCCGAGCACCTGGTCCAGCGCAGGCTCGAGCTGGCCGGCCAGGACCCAGCCCATGTCGCCGCCGCTCTGTGCGCCCGCGGCCTGGCTGAACTGGCGCGCCACGGCCGGGAAGGGGGCGCCACGACGGATTTCCGAGACCAGCCGGTCGGCCAGGGCCTTGACCTGGGCCTCGCCGGCATCCTGGTCGACCGCGAGGAAGATCGAGGCGACGAGATATTGCGGCTTGCCCTGGTTCGCCTTCAGCCGCTCCACCACCTCGTCGACCTGGGTGTCCGAGACTTCGATCTGGGAGATAAAGCGGCGCTGCACCAGCTGGCGCCAGGCCAGCTGGGCCCGCACCTGGTCCTCCAGCGCCGCCTGCGGCACCCCGGTGCCCTTCAGCATGCCGAACAGTTGCTGCGTGCTCATGTGGTTCTGGCCGGCGATCGCTGCCAGCGCCTTGTCCACATCCTGGGGCGGCACGCCGATGCCGGCGCGCTTGGCCTCCTGGCCCTGCAGCTTCTCGTCGATCAGCAGGCGCAGCACCTGGGGCAGCATTCGCTGCTGGTTGTCCGGGGTCGCCGGCAGGCCGCTGCTCATCAATGCCAGCCGCAGGCGCATCTGCAGGTCGGCCACGGTGATCGCATCGTCATTGACCACCGCGGCGATGGTGCCGACGGCGGGCGCCGGGACAGGGCGCGTCTGCGCCATCGCGGAGGGGGCGGCGAAGAAAGTGATGGCCAGGACCAGGGCGACGATCGGGGCCGACAGACGACGGATCATGAGGGCGACACGGCCTCGCTGTTGAAAGGCGCAGATACAGCACGTGACTTTGGCCGACTCAAGGCAAAAGCGGCCGGGTCCATGACGGGCTCAGCCATCCTCGAGATGGAGCAGCACGGCGACGCCGAACATCAGGGCGACGCCGGAGGTGGCCCAGGCCGCCATCGGCACCGGCAGCGACCCCTGCCGGCCGAGCGCGGCCACGATGTCGCCGAGCACGAAGATCGAAAAGCCGGTGACGATGGCGCCGACGATCATCAGCACGGTGTCGACCCGCCGGCCGGGCCGCAGGCTGAAGGCCGCGGCGACCAGGATCATCGCCGCCATCAGCAGGGGCTGCGACAGCAGCGACTGATAGGCGATGCGGTAGCGGGTCGAGGAGAAGCCAGTGGCCTCGAGGTTGCGGATATAGTCCGGCAGATCCCAGAAGGAGATGGTCTGCTGCGAGGCGAAGCGTTCCTGGATGCTGTTCCGGCTCAGATTGCTGGGAATCGAGGTGGTGTCGGCATGCTTGGCCGGCTGATCGCCCTCCATCACCCAGGCGTCGTTGATCACCCATTTGCCGTCCTGCAACTGAGCGTCGGCGGCGTCGATCCGGCCGCGATAGGTCTCGTCCGGGTTCAGCAGCAGGAACATCGCGTTCTGCAGCTCGTCGCCGTTGCCGCTCACCTTCTCGGCATGGATGACGACGATCCCGCCCTCATCCTTCTGGCGCAGCCAGAAGCCGGTCTTGGCCACCTTCATCACGTCGCCGGTGCCGCCAAGGAAGTCGAGATCCAGCCGCTCGAAGCGGCTGTACATCGCCGCCGAGATCGGGTTGACCACGGTGATCTTCACGACGCCGAGCACCATCGCCGCGGCGATCACCGGCGCCAGGAACTGCCAGGCCGACAGGCCGGCGGCGCGGGCGACCACCAGCTCGCGGCTGCGGGTCATCCGCCAGAAGGTCACCATCGCCGCGATCAGCACGGCGAAGTGGAACAGGATCTCGACATCGCTGGGCAGCTTGAACGCGGCCAGGGTGAAGGCCAGGCTGACCGGCAGATCGGGGATCGAACTGACCTGGCGCACATATTCGACGAACTCGAACACCGCGATCACGCTGCTCAGCACCAGAAGCACGGCCAGGAACCAGAACAGGAACTGCCGCACGATATAGGCGTAGAGGGTGGGGGAACGGAGCATCGGGGCGGCTGGCCTGCAGTGCCGAGGGATCGGGTCGGGCGGATCTTCTACATCAGACGGAGCGCCGCGGCGACCACCAAGGAGGTCGCAGCCGGCTCGGCGGGCTGTTTTCGCCGGGTGACGATTGTGAAACCCGCTGTTACGGTGCGGGTTCCGCCGCCTCGGCCGCGGGTCATCGGAAATCGCCCGGAAGACGACAAGATGCAGATCTCCTTCGCCCCGCCCGCTTCCGTGGAAGCCGGCGCCCTGGTGCTCGGTGTGTTCGCCGACGGCGTGCTGTCGAATGCGGCCGCCGCGGTCGACCGGCGCTCGAAGGGCGCCTTGGCCCGCGCGGTGAAGGCCGCGCCGAAGTTCAAGGGCGGGCGCGACGAGACGCTGGCGCTGTACGGCGTCGCCGGCTTCGACCAGATCGTGCTGTTCGGCCTCGGCAAGCCGGAGGATGTCGATGCGGTCCGGCTGCAGCGGGCGGGCGGCGCGGTCGCCGCGCTGCTGAACCATGCCGGCGTCGGATCCGCCACGGCGCAGTTCGAGGGCATCGTCCTGGCCGGCCAGGGCGCGGGCGCGGCGGCGGCCGAGTTCGCCTTCGGCGCCCGGCTGCGGGCTTGGCGTTTCGAGCGCTACCGCACCAAGGAGAAGGCGGAGGCGAAGCCGAGCCTGAAAGCCCTGGTCATCCAGACCAGCGACGCCGCGGCGGCGAAGAAGGCCTTCGCCCGCGCCGACGCGGTCGCCCAGGGCGTGTTCCTAACCCGCGAGCTGGTCTCCGAGCCGGCCAACATCCTGTATCCGGAGAGCTTCGCCGCCAAGGCCAAGGAGCTGGAGGAGCTCGGCGTCGAGGTCGAGATCCTGGGCGAGAAGCAGATGCGCAAGCTCGGCATGGGCGCGCTGCTCGGCGTCGGCCAGGGCTCGGCGCGCGAGAGCCAGCTGGTGGTGCTGCAGTGGAAGGGCGCAGGCGGCAAGCGCAAGGGCGAAGCGCCGGTCGCCTTCGTCGGCAAGGGCGTCACCTTCGACACCGGCGGCATCTCGCTGAAGCCCGGCCAGGGCATGTGGGACATGAAGTGGGACATGGGCGGCGCCGGCGTCGTCACCGGCCTGTTCAAGGCGCTGGCCCTGCGCAAGGCCAAGGTCAACGCCGTCGGCGTGCTCGGCCTGGTCGAGAACATGCCGTCGGGCGACGCACAGCGGCCGGGCGACATCGTCACCTCGATGTCCGGCCAGACCATCGAGGTCTGGAACACCGATGCCGAAGGCCGGCTCGTCCTGGCCGACGCGCTCTGGTACACGCAGGACCGGTTCAAGCCGAAGGCAATGGTCAACCTGGCCACCCTGACCGGCGCGGTGATCATCGCGCTGGGCACTGACCATGCCGGCCTGTTCTCGAACGACGATGCGCTAGCCGAGAAGCTGGCGGCGGCCGGCAAGGCGGTCGAGGAGAAGCTGTGGCGCCTGCCGCTGGGCGACGCCTATGACAAGCAGATCGACAGCGACATTGCCGACATGAAGAACATCACCGGCAGCCGCGACGCCGGGTCGATCATTGGCGCGCAGTTCCTGCAGCGCTTCGTCAACAAGGTGCCCTGGGCGCATTTGGACATCGCCGGCACCACCTGGTCCGGCAAGGACACGCCGACCGTGCCGAAGGGCGCCACCGCCTTCGGCGTGCGCCTGCTGGAGCGGTTCGTGACCGACAATTACGAAGGCTGATGGCCGAGATCCGGTTCTATCACCTGACCGCGCGGACGTTCGAGCAGACCCTGCCGGTGCTGCTCGACCGGACGCTGCAGCGCGGCTGGAAGGCGGTGGTCTGCGTCGGCTCCGAGGAGCGGGCGGAGAGCCTGGCCAGCCATCTCTGGACCTATTCCAAGGAAGGCTTCCTGCCGCACGGCACCAAGCGCGACGGCTTCGCCGAGGAGCAGCCGGTCTGGATCAGCGACCAGGTCGAAAACCCGAACGGCGCCCAGGTGCTGTTCCTGGGCGACGGCGCAGATTCGGATGGCGGTGGCGCCTTCCCGACGGTCTGCGACCTGTTCGACGGCAACGATGCGGAGGCGGTGCAGGCCGCCCGCGGCCGCTGGAAGCGGTTCCGCGATGCCGGCCACACCCTGGTCTATTACCAGCAGGACGAGGGCGGGGCCTGGAGCGAGAAGCAGCGGGTGGGCGGGTGACGCCGCGCGTCGCGCTGTGGAGCGCGGTCGCGGTCTGTGCCCTGCTGGTGCTGGTGCCCGGGATCGACCTCGTCATCTCGGGCTGGTTCTACGACGCGGGACGCGGCTTCGCCTGGGACGGCGCGCCACTGGCGGAGGCGATCCACGAGCTGGTGCAGATCCTGGTTCGCGCCGCCGCCGTGCTGCTTCTGCTCGCGGCGCTGTGGACCTGGCTGGCGGAGCGGCGGTGGCTCGGCCTCGACGCGCGGCGCTGGACCTTCCTGGCGCTGGCGTTGGCGATCGGACCCGGCCTGGTCGCCAACGCCCTGCTGAAGGATCATTGGGGCCGGGCCCGGCCACGGCAGGTCGAGGCTTTCGGCGGCAGCGCCGTCTTCACCCCGCCGCTGATCCCGGCCGGCCAGTGCGGCCGCAACTGCTCCTTCGTCGCCGGCGACCCGACAGTCGGCTTCGTCGTGCACAGCGTGGCCTATGTCGTGCCGGCGCGGCGCCGCCGTCGGATCTTCTGGGGATCGATAGCGCTGGGCGGCCTGCTGGGGCTGCTGCGCATCGGCATGGGCGGGCATTTCTTCAGCGACGTGGTCTTCGCCGCCGCCGTGATCCTGCTGGTCAGCGCCGGGCTCTACACCCTGCTGTTCGACCGCTGGCGCACGGCCGCTGCCTGGCGCGACTTCACCCGCGGCCTGATCCGCTGGCGGGAGCCGGGGTGAGTTGCAGCCGTAGCCATTTTGTCCGGCGACCGGTGCGCAGGCATCGTCCACGCCCATATAGAATGACAGCCAAGGCCGCCGCGGGTTTGCGACTCGCACGGTTTCCCAGCCAAGGTGACGAATGATGACGGACGGATCGACGGTCGGGCGGTTCGGCAGCGGGCGCGAGGTGAAGCGGATCGAGGATGCCGGGCTGCTGGCCGGCGCCGGTCGGTTCAGCGACGACATTTCCCTGCCCGGGCAGACCTATCTCGGCTTCCTGCGCTCGCCGCACGCCCATGCCCGGATCGTGTCGATCGATGCATCCGGGGCGCTGGCGATGCCCGGCGTGGTGGCGGCGGTCACCGGCGCCGACCTGGTCGCCGACGGGGTGAAGCCGCTGCCGCTGGCGCCGATCTTCAAGCGGCCCGACGGGTCGCCCGGTGCCTCGCCGCTGCGGCCGGGGCTGGCGCATGAGGTGGTGCGCTTCGTCGGCGAGGCCGTGGTCGCGCTGGTGGCCGAAAGCCGCGCCGTGCTGAAGGACGCGCTCGACGCCATCGTAGTCGAGTACGAGGACCTGCCTGCCGTCACCGGCCTGGCGCAGGCTGCGGCGCCGGACGCCCCGCAGGTCTGGCCAGCGGCGACCGGCAACGTCGCGGCGCAGATGCGGCATGGCGATGCCGCGGCGACCGACGCCGCGTTCCGGGCGGCCGCCCATATCGTCTCGCTCGATCTCGTCAACCAGCGGCTGGCGCCGACGCCGATGGAGCCGCGCAGCTCCCAGGCCGAATACGACGCCGCGGCCGACAAGCTGACGCTGCGCCTGTCCAGCCAGATGCCGTCCGGTGCCCGCGACACGCTGTGCGACGCGGTGCTGGGCATTCCGCGCGAGAAGGTGCGGGTGGTGGTCGACGATGTCGGCGGCGGCTTCGGTATGAAGACCGGCCTCTATGCCGAGGACATCCTGGTCGCCTATACCGCGCACAAGCTGCAGCGGCCGGTGAAGTGGACGGCGGACCGGATCGAGGAGTTCCTGGCGGCGACCCACGGCCGTGACGTCGAGAGCCATGCCGAACTGGCGCTGGACGAGACCGGACGCGTCCTCGGCTATCGCATCCGGACCCATGCCAATGTCGGCGCCTATGCCACCACGGCCGGCATCATCATCCAGCTGATGATCGGCCCCTGGGTGTCGACCAGCATCTATGACATCCGGCCGATCGATTTCGAGTTCACCGCCATCCTCACCAACACCGCCCCGACCGGCGCCTATCGCGGCGCCGGGCGGCCGGAGGCGATCTACCTGATCGAGCGGCTGTTCGACGCCGCGGCGCGGCAGCTGGGCATGGACCCGGTCGAGATCCGGCGCCGCAACCTCATCCACCCCGAGCAGATGCCCTACACCAACGCCATGGGGCAGACCTATGACAGCGGCAAGTTCGGCTCGATCATCGACCAGGCCGTGGACTTGGCCGACTGGGATGGCTTCGCCGCTCGTGAGGCCGAGTCCCGGGCTCGCGGCAAGCTGCGCGGCCGCGGCCTCGCCTCGTTCCTGGAATGGACCGGCGGCAACGTGTTCGAGGAGCGGGTGACCGTCCAGGTCTCCGGCGACGGCGGCATCGAGGTCTATGCCGCGACCATGCCGATGGGGCAGGGGATCGCCACCTCCTACGCCCAGCTGGTGGTCGATGTCTTCGGCGTGCCGATCGAAAAGATCCGCATCGTCATGGGCGACACCGATCGCGGCCAGGGCTTCGGCAGCGCCGGGTCGCGGTCGCTGTTCACCGCCGGCTCGGCGATCCGCCACGCCTCCGAGCGCGCGGTCGACACCGGGCGCGAGCTGGCCGGCGACGCGCTGGAGGCCGCGGCGGCCGATATCGAATATGCCGAGGGGATGTTCCGGATCGCCGGCACCGACCGCGGCATCGGCCTGTTCGAGCTGGCCGACCGCCAGCCCGACCGCCGCATCTTCATCGACGCCACCAGCACGGTGAAGGGGCCGAGCTGGCCGAATGGCTGCCACATCTGCGAAGTCGAGGTCGATCCTGAGACCGGCACCGTCGACATCGTCTCCTATGTCTCGGCCAACGATGTCGGCCGCGTGGTCAACCCGATGATCGTGCGCGGCCAGCTCGACGGCGGCGCGGTCCAGGGCATCGGCCAGGCGCTGGGCGAGCGGATGGTC
>NZ_JBCNNF010000339.1:0-7543 GCF_039594555.1 Inquilinus sp. | reverse complement strand
GCAGATCCTCGCCCTCGGTCAGCGCGTCGCCGATGCGCAGGTTGCCGTGGTTGGGGATGCCGACGATGTCGCCGGCCCAGGCCTCCTCCGCCAGCTCGCGGTCCTGGGCCAGGAACAGCACCGGGTTGTGCATGTTCATCACCTTGCCGGAGCGGACATGCTTCAGCTTCATGCCGCGCTTGAAATGGCCGGAGGCGAGGCGGACGAAGGCGATGCGGTCGCGGTGCTTCGGATCCATGTTGGCCTGGATCTTGAACACGAAGGCCGAGACGTTGTCCTCCTCCGGGTCGACCAGCCGGTCCGCGGTCGGCTGCGGCCGGGGCGAGGGGGCCAGGGCTCCGATGCCGTCCAAGAGCTCGCGTACGCCGAAATTGTTGACCGCGGAGCCGAAGAACACCGGCGTCAGATGGCCCTCGCGGAACATCTCCAGATCGAAATCCGGGCACAGGCCGCGCGCCATCTCCACCTGCTCGCGCAGCGTCGCCACGGCGTCCGCCGGCAGCAGCGCGTCCAGCTTCGGGTCGTCCAGCCCGGTGCAGGTCTCGCCCTCCTCGGGCAGGGCGCCCTTGGAGCCCTTGGCCATCAGCACCAGCCGGTCGTGGAACAGATCGTAGCAGCCCAGGAAGCCGCGGCCGCTGCCGATCGGCCAGGTCGCCGGGGTGACGTGCAGCTGCAGCTCCTGCTCGATCTGGTCGAGCAGCTCGAAGGGATCGCGGCTCTCACGGTCCATCTTGTTGATGAAGGTCGTGATCGGCACGTTCCGCATGCGGCAGACCTCGAACAGCTTCCGGGTCTGGTCCTCGATGCCCTTGGCGGCGTCGATCACCATCACCGCGCTGTCGACCGCCGTCAGCGTGCGGTAGGTGTCCTCCGAGAAATCCTCGTGGCCCGGCGTGTCCAGCAGGTTGAAGGTGTGGCCGTCATAGTCATAGGTCATCACCGAGGCGGTGACCGAGATGCCGCGCTCCCGCTCCACCTTCATCCAGTCCGACCGGGCGCGGCGCTGTTCGCCGCGAGCCTTGACGGCGCCGGCCATCTGGATGGCGCCGCCGAACAGCAGCAGCTTCTCGGTCAGCGTGGTCTTGCCGGCGTCCGGGTGGGCGATGATCGCGAAAGTGCGGCGGCGGTCGATCGGGTCGATGTTCTCAGGCATGGCGGGGACAGTCATACAATGCAAAAGCAGGCCGCGCGACGGCGGCCTGCCAAAAACGGGCGGAAAACGGGAAAGCCCCGGGGCTACATCAGCCCGTCCCGCCGCAGCAGCGCATCCGGGTCCGGCTCGCGGCCGCGGAAGCGCTTGTACAGCTCCATCGGATGCTCGGTGCCGCCGCGCTCCAGCACGTTCTCCTTGAAGCTCTTCGCTGTCTCCGGGTCGAACAGGCCCTTCTCGCGGAACAGCTCGAAGGCATCGGCGTCCAGCACCTCGGCCCATTTGTAGCTGTAGTAGCCGGCGGCGTAGCCACCGCCGAAGATATGGCTGAAGCCGGAGGAGGTGTTGGCCTCCGGGATCGGCGGCAGCACCTGGGCGCGGGCGGTGGCGGCGCGCTCGAACTCCGGCACCGAGCCGATCGTGGTCGGGTCGCCGTCGTGCCAGGCCATGTCGAGCATGGCGAAGGACGTCTGGCGCAGGGACTGCCAGCCGGCCATGAAGCGGGCGCTGTCGCGGATCTTCTGCACCAGGTCGGCCGGCATCGGCTCTCCGGTCCGGTAGTGCCGGGCGAACAGGTCCAGCCCGTCCTTCTCCTGCACCCAGTTCTCGAAGATCTGCGACGGCAGCTCGACGAAATCCCAGTAGACGTTGGTGCCGCCCAGCGACCGGTAGGTACAGCGCGACAGCAGGCCGTGCAGGGCGTGGCCCATCTCGTGGAAGAAGGTCCGGACCTCGTCATAGGAGAGGAGCGAGGGCCGGTCCGCCGTCGGCTTGGTGAAGTTGCAGACGATGGCGACATGCGGCCGCTTGATGCCGTCGCTGTACAGGCCCTGGTCGCGATAGGTGGTCATCCAGGCGCCGTTGCGCTTCGAGGCGCGCGGGAAGAAGTCGGCATAGAACAGGCCGACATAGCGGTCCTCGGCCTCGTCATAGACCTCGTAAGCCTTCACATCCGGGTGCCAGACCGGATAGGCGTCCGACGGGCGGAACACCAGGCCGTACAGCCGGCGGCAATGCTCGAACACGCCGTCGATCACCTGCTGCAGCGGGAAATAGGGCCGCAGCGCCTCCTCGTCGAAATCGAAGCGGTGCTGCTTCAGCTTCTCGGAATAGTAGCCGACGTCCCAGGGCTGCAGCGGCTCGGGGCCGCCCAGCGATCTGGCGTGCGCCTGGATGTCGGCCAGGTCGCGCTCCGCCGCCGGCTTCGACGCCGCCAGCAGCCGGTCGAGGAAGGCGTGCACGGAAGCCGGCGTCTCCGCCATGCGCTTTTCCAGCACGAAGGCGGCATGGGTCGGATAGCCCAGCAGCTTGGCGCGCTGGAAGCGCAGCGCCGCGATCTCCTGGACCAGCGGCTGGTTGTCGAACTCACCGCCGAAGGCGCGGGCGTTGAAGGCGCGCCACATCGTCTCGCGCAACTCGCGGCGGTCGGCATAGGTCATGAACGGGACGTAGCTCGGGGCGTCGAGCGTGAACACCCAGGCATCGGCCCGGTCGCGCTCTTCCGCCGCCAGCTTCGCCGCCTTGACCGCGCCCTCGGGCAGGCCGGCAAGGTCGGCCTCGTCCTCGATCCAAAGGGTGAAGGCGTTGGTGGCCTTCAGCACATTGTGCTGAAAGTCCGGCGTCAGCTTGGCCAGCCGCTCGTCGATCGACCGCAACTCGCCCTTCTCATTGTCCGACAGCAGGGCGCCGTTGCGGACGAAGCCGCTATAGGTGTCGTCCAGCAGCCGCGCCTTCTCGCCGGACAGGCCGAGGCCGTTCCGCTTGTCCCACACCGCCTTGACCCGGGCGAAGACGCGCGGATCGAGCGAGACGTCGGAGGAGAAATTGGCGCTCTTCGCGCCGAAATCGGCCGCCAGCGCCTGCAGCTCGTCCGACGTCTTGGCCGAGAGCTGGTTGTAGAAGACGGAGGAGACGCGGTCGACCTCCTGGCCCGCCTGCTCCAGCGCCACGATGGTGTTCTCGAAATCCGGCGCCGCCGGGTTGGCCAGAATCTCCTCGATCCGACCCTTGGCCTCGGCGATCGCATGATCCAGCGCCGGCAGGTAATGCGCGACCTCGATGCGGTCGAACGGCACCGCCTGGTCCTGCAACGGCGAGGGCGCGACCAGCGGGTTGTCGGCGAGGGCGGCGGTGCTGTCGGTGGCGTGCGAGTCCATGCGGCCGGCGGTGTCCATTGGCTGGCGGGCGGGGCAGGGCGGTGAGGCCCGGTCTGTCAGAGGACCTTGCCCTCGAAAGGGTGCCGGCCCTCGCGATCCTCGATCTCGACCACCCACAGGTCGGGATCGCGCTGGACCGCACGGGCAATATAGGCATCGGCTTCGGCCTCTGCCAGGACCTCGCCGCCCTTGGCGGGCAGCCATGCGAGGGCGCCGTCCAGGTCGCGCGACTGGCTCAGCACCCGGCAGCCTTCCCGGCCCAGGTTCAGCTTCAGGATCAGCAGGCCGGCGCGCGGGTCGCCCTTGCGGACGACATAGGCCGGAATGGCGTCCTGCCCCAGCCGGCGCAGATGCGCCTGGATCCAGATATCGGTCGGAAGACGGTCGCTGCTCATGGGGCCGGGTATAGCAGAAATCATCCGCCGCCCGGCCCTTCTGATCGGGCCGATATCGCTGTTAGAGGACGAACCGGTAGAGGCCGAGCGACTGCACGACCTGGAGGGCGCAGACCAGCCCGGCCAGGATCGCCAGGATGGTCCGCGGCCACCAGCGCGGCTGGCGGCCGTACGACCTATCGTCGCGCAGCATCTTGAAGACCATGACCAGGCCTGCGATGGCCAGGATCACGCCCAGCAGGTTCAGGCTCGAATCCTGCACCACCTGGCCGTTGACGGTCGTGGTCTGCGACATGCCCACGAACAGCCAGAGAGGCAGGATGCCCAGCAGCATGGCGATCAGCGGCTGCCGCAGCCTGTGCCACAGGCTCGGTTGTATCGAATTCACGATGATTTCCCCCATTGCTTGCGCTGCACGTCATCTGTCAGGGGAAAACCGGCAGAAATCGGACCGTCCTGCGGCAAGAAGCGGGGATGGGGCTGACCCTAGCGGAACAGCCCCAGATCCACCGAATTCGCCATCGCCTCATAGCCTGCAGCGTTCGGGTGCAGGTGGTCGCCGACGTCGAACTCCGCCTTCAGCTTCGACGGCTGGGCGGGGTCGCGGACCACGGAGTCGAAATCGATCACCGCGTCGCAGCCCTTGCCGGTGCGGATCCACTGGTTCACCGCCTGGCGCTTGGCCTCGCCCTCGGCGCTGTAGTAGTGGGCGAAGACCGTGTCCTCATAGGGCGTCAGCGTGGCGCAATAGGCCTTCAGCCCGGCGGCATGGGCCCGGGCCACGATCTGGCGCAGCCCGCCGATGATCTGCTCGGCCGACACCGCCTGCTCGGGCAGGCCGGCGGAGCCGGAATGGCCGATGTCGTTGATGCCCTCCATGATCACCACCCAGCGCACGCCGGGCACCGACAGCACGTCGCGGTCGAAGCGCGACAGCGCGCTGGGGCCGAACAGCTGCTCCGGCAGGTCGTGCAGCACGCGGTTGCCGCTGATGCCGGAATTGACCACGCCGACGGCCGGGCCGCCGGCCTTGGACAGGCGCTCCGCCAGGATGTCGGGCCAGCGGCGATTGGCGTCGGTGCCCGAGCCGTAGCCGTCGGTGATCGAATCGCCGAGGGTCACCACCGTGCCGCCCTGAGCCGCCACCTCGACCCGCGACAGCATAAAGCGCATGGTCGAGTCGGTCGCCTCCGGCAACGTGGCCGCCGCCGTGTTGTCGCCGGCCAGCGAGACCCAGGCGGTCTGCACGCCCAGCGGATGCACGACCGACGGGCCGGTCCAGCGCGGCACGAACAGGCTGATGGCGAGGCTGTCGAGCGGCGAGACCGCGAGGTCGACCGGGTCGGAGATCGCCGGCGCGCCGGGCGGCACGGTGATCGCCGTGGCGCCGCCGAAGGTCAGCGGCTTGCTGCTGGCCGGGTCGATCGAGCCGGCGTCCTTGCCGGGCCGGGCGATGGTGGCGGCGCCGATCACCAGCGGCTGGGTGCCGGTCTCGTTGGTGAAGCGCACCCGCACCTGGCTGCCGCCGGCGCTGATCCGCACCAGCTGGCGGACGGTGGCGTTGCTCAGCTCCGGCCCCACCGGGAAGGCCGGGCTGGCGCCCCAGCTGCCGATCCAGCTGTCCTGCGCCACGGCGGCGCCGGGACCGGCCAGGGCGGCCAACAGGAATGCGGCGGCCAGCCAAGGCCGGCCGATGGCGTTGCGTCGGATCATTCGGCTTCCCTCCCGCTCTCGCCGGATCTGCGCCGGCGCTGGAAGTATGAGGAACAGAAGCCTGCCGGGACAAGGCCGGGCGGAAACGAACGCGGGCGTGGGGAAGGCCCCACGCCCGGCGATCCGTCCCCCCAACCGCTCCGATGGTCAGCGGAAGCGCCGCAGCGCCGCCACCTGGTGCGAGGCGTCCTCGCCATCGGCCAGCTTCTCCAGCAGGCCCGAAAGGCGGTCCATCTCCTGCCGGGTCAGGGGTGTGGTGCCCATCGGCCCAGTATAGGTCTCGCGCCGCCGGTCGATCGGCAGGTTCATCGACTTCCAGCAGGCGATCGCACCGGTGGCCGAATCACGGGCCAGGAAGTTGCAGCCGCTGCGGAAGTAATCCGCCTCCCAGGGATCAAGGGGTTGGTCCAGGCGCTGCAGGTAGCGGCGGGCCCAGTCGATGGTCGTCCGGGTGGGCGGAGGTTGTTCGATAGTGCGCATGATCAGTCCCCGAATTGATCCTTGGCATCGGTCGATATCGAGGAAAACGTTAGATCCTTGCGCGTTAATGAAACGTGATTGTGCGGATCACGAAGCCTCAGACCGTGATCACGATCTTGCCGATCTGCTGGTTGGATTCGAGGTAGCGGGTCGCTTCGACGATCTGGTCCAGCGGGAAGACGCGATCGATCACCGGCTTCAGCGACCCGTCGGCCAGCCCCTCAGTGATGAAGCGCTTGGCACGGTCGAAGCGGGCCGGGTCGGACACGATCTCCTTGTACTGGTAGCCGCGGACCGCCAGCGCTTTGACCAGGGCCGGGAACAGCGGGAAGGGCGTCGGCTCGGGGCTCAGCGCGCCATACTCGATCAGGATGCCGCCATGGCCTAGCGCCTCGGCCAGCGCGTTCACGCCCGGGCCGGCGACCGGGTCGAACACCGCCCGAACTCCGGCCCCGGCAGTGATGGCCTGGGCGCGGGCGGCCAGGTCCTCCTCCTCGGTCACGATGACATGGGCGGCGCCGGCATCGCGCAGCGCCGCGGCCTTGGCGGCGGTGCGGGTGGCGGCGATCGAGACGGCGCCGATCCGGTTGGCGATCTGGATCGCGGCCAGGCCGACGCTGCTGGAAGCGGCGTTGATCAGCACCGCATCACCGCGGCCGAGGCCGGCGATCTCGATCAGCGCGCCATAGGCGGTGACGTATTGCATCCAGACGGCGGCGGCCTCGGTCCAGGACAGGCTGGCCGGATGCTTCACCGTCACCTCGGCCGGGACATTGGCGACCTCGCCATAGGTGCCCCAGCGGGTGATCGACAGCGGCGGCACGATGCTGACCGCGTCGCCGACGGCGAAGCCGGTGACGCCTGGGCCCAGCGCCTCGACCACGCCGGCGGCCTCATAGCCCAGCCGGGCCGGGAAATTCGGCGACTCCGGATAGTAGCCGGTGCGGAACATCGATTCGGCACGGTTCAGGCCGATCGCCTTGACCCGCAGGCGGATCTCGCCGGGGCCGGGCGGCGGCACCTCGACCTCGTCGATGCGAAGGACCTCGGGGCCGCCGAGTTCGTGGATGCGGACGATGCGGGCCATGTCGGGCTCCTGTGAACGGGACGCCCTCCGATATGATTGCTTTCCGGTTCGTGATAAATGTGCCTTTTGTGACGATAGTCGAAACCAATGGTTTCCAGTCATGGACCGCCTGACCAGCATGGCCGTGTTCGTCCGGGCCGTCGAAGCGGGGTCCTTCGCCGCCGCAGCCGAGGCGCTGGGCCTGTCGGCGCCGATGGTGGGCAAGCATGTGCGCTTCCTGGAGGATCGCCTCGGCGCCCGGCTGCTGGCCCGCACCACGCGGCGGCAGAGCCTGACCGAGGTCGGCCGCGCCTTCTACGAGCGCTGCCGCAACGTGCTGGCCGAGGCCGAGGCGGCGGAGGCGCTGGCCGAGGATCTGCGCGCCGTGCCGCGCGGGCGGCTGCGGGTGAATGCGCCGGTGACCTTCGGCGCGCATGAGCTGATGCCGATGGTGGCCGGCTATCTCCGCGCCCATCCCGAGGTCAGCCTCGAGCTGACGTTGAGCGATCGCATCGTCGACCTGGTGGAGGAGGGGTACGAGGCGGTGATCCGGATCGCACCGCTGCCCGATTCCAGCCTGATC
>NZ_JBCNNF010000338.1:0-7558 GCF_039594555.1 Inquilinus sp. | reverse complement strand
AGATCTCCCATCGCTGGGTGGTGCGGCCGCGGCAGTGGTCGGTGCTGGCCCCGACCCGCCAGACGGTCGTGATCCGCCCGCAGCGCCGCCGCTGACCGGCCTCAGTCGATCGCGATCAGGTCGTCCGTCGCGCCGGCCGCCAGGCGCCGGGCATGCAGGCGCACCACCGCATCCCCGGGATGCGCCGCTGCCAGCGCCGCGAATAGCGCCGCCGCCCCTGGATCGCCCTGCCGCAGCGCCGCGTGGGCCGCGGCGTAGGCGCCGGCGGGGGCGGGGCACAGCTCATCCGGAATCATCGTCTCGATCGGCACGCCGACGCCGCGCAGCTGCAGCCGCGCCACCGGCCGGAACGTCCGGTCCGGGCAGGCCCTGGCCGTGGCGGGAGAGACGCAGAGCGCCGTGCCCAGGGCCTTGTTCGCATTCTCCAGCCGCGCCGCCAGGTTCACCGCCTCGCTGTAGGCGGTATAGTCGAAATGGTGCCGGCTGCCGAAATTGCCGACCACCGCGCCGCCGGTGGTGACGCCGATCCGCGTCTCGCCGAAGGGCACGCCTTCGGCCCGGCGTGCGGCGGCGAACTCCGTGGTGAAGCGGTGGACGGCCAGGGCGCAGGCGATGGCGCGTTCGGCATGGTCCGGCTGGTCCAGCGGTGCGCCGAACATCGCGTGCAGCGCGTCGCCCACCATCTTGTCGATGGTGCCGCCGGCGTCCAGCACGCAACCGCAGACCCCGTCGAAATAGTCGTTCAGCGTCGCCACCAGCCGGTCCGGCGGCACCGATTCGCTCAGGCTGGTGAAGCCGGCGATGTCGGTGAACACGAAGGACATCTCGCGCCATTCGCCGCCCAGCCGCAGCCGCTCCGGATGCTCGGTCAGCCGCGCCACCAGGGACGGGGCGAGGTATTGCGCGAAGGCGGCGCGGATGGCGCGGCGCTCGCGCTCGACCCGCCACTGCGCCATCGCCGCCACCGCGCCATGGGTCAGCAGCAGGCCCAGCGCCGGCAGGGTCGGGTCCAGCAGCAGCCCGGCCTGGCGGTAGGCCAGGAAGGCGCCGGCGGCGATGGCGCCCGCGGCCAGCACCGCCAGGCCGCCGGAGACGATGGCCGGCAGCCGGCGCCAGGACGCCACCAGCGCCAGGCCCAGCACCAGCAGCAGGCCGATCTCCGCCGCCTCGGCCCAGGCCGGGCGGGTCAGCGACGCGCCGAGCAGGATCTGCTCCAGCGCCTCGGCATGGGCGGTGACGCCGGCGATGCGGTCGCGCAGCGGCGTCAGCACGGTGTCGCCGAAGCCGGTGGCGGTGACGCCGACCAGCACGATCCGCCCGCGCAGCGCCGCGGCGGGATCGGTCGCCATCGCCGCGTTCGGGGCGGGGGCTTGCTCGAGCAGCTGCCAGGCCGGCACCTGGCGGGCCGGCACGTCGGCGGTGAAGCGCAGCCAGAACTGGCCATCCGGCGCCACCGGCAGGATCGCGTCGCCGACGCGCACCGCGTCCAGCCCGGGGCCGTCGGGCGCGGCCCGCAGCGTCACCGTGCCGGCGCCCTGGGCCACCCGCAACGCCTCGATCGCCAGCGACGGGATCAGGGCATCGCCGAGCAGGGCGACGGCGGGCAGGCGGCGCAGCACCTCGTCGCGGCCGGCCGGCGCGCCGATGCTGCCGTTGCCCCAGGCCGCGGCCTCGAATTCCGGCAGGCTGGGCACCGCCGCGGCGAAGCGGCCCAGCCCCTGCCGCGCCGGCCCGATCTCGGCGAAGCTGGCCTTGATCACGGGCATCCGGCCCGGCGTGTCGGCGGGCGCGAAGGCCACCACGCTCGGCACCCGCTCCAGCGCCTGGGCCAGGTCGCGGTCGGGATCCGGCAGCGCCTTGGCCAGCTGCGTCAGCTCCGCCGGGTCGGCGCGGCCGGCCAGCAGCTCCGCGATCCGGGCCGGGGCGCTGCGGTCCGGCTCAGCCAGGACGAGGTCCAGCGCCACCGCCGCCGCCCCGGCCCGGCCCAGCCGGTCGACCAGCTGCGCCAGGAGGTCGCGCGACCACGGCCACTGACCGAGCCGGCGCAGGGATTCGTCGTCGATCGCGACCACGCGCACCGGCACGTCGGGGTCGTAGGGTCGCGGCGCCATCCGCTGGAACAGGTCGAAGCCCTGCAGCCGCAAGGCCGCGACCGGGGCCGGATCGGCCAGGCGCAGCGCCGTCAGCCCGGCCAGGACCAGCAGTCCCGGCAGCACCAGGGCGAGGCGGCGCCACAGCCGGCGCATCGGGTCAAGAGGCTCCGGCGTCGGCGATGTCGGCCAGCGCGTCGGTGTCGCAGATCACCATCGCCCCGTCTTCCCGGCGCAGCAGCCCGTCGGCGGACCAGCGGCCGAGCTGCAGGTTGACCTTCTCGCGGCTGGCCCCGATCAGCTGGCCCAGGTCGCGCTGCGACAGGTCCAGTGGCACCAGCATCTCGCGATCCTTGCCGCGGGAGCCATGGGCCTCGGACAGGGTCAGCAGCAGCCGCGCCAGCCGCGACGGCAGCGCCATCAGCGCGACGCCTTCCAGCTGGTCGCTGGTGCGGCGCAGACGGGTCGACAGCAGCTCCAGCAGCCGGATGCAGGCCTCCGGCGATGCCTGCAGCACCGGCAGCATGTCGCGGCGCTCCAGGCTTAGGAGGCGGCAGGGACCGAAGGCGACGACATCGGCGCTGCGGCCGCGGCCGTCCAGCAGCGACATCTCGCCGAAGATCTCCCCCGGCTCCAGGATGGCCAGCAGGATCTCGCGCCCCTGCGGCGAAGTAAGGCGCAGCGCGACGCGGCCGGAGACGACGATCATCAGGCTGGTGCTCTCGTCGCCGCGCAGGAAGATGGTGTCGCCGTCCTCATAGCTGCGCTCGGTCAGCCGGGCGGCCAGGGCATCGCACTGGGCCGGGGAGAAGGCGGTGAAGAACGGGGTCTCGGACAGAAGACGACGCTTCTCTACAGCGGAAACGCTGGTCACGCGGACTCTCCTGCCAGGGCTAAGCTAAGATAAGGGCTGTCTCCCGCTACGGGAAGGCCCGGTTGCGCCGCAACGTGACCCAGGTAACACCGGACGGCCCCGCACCGAACCATCATCTCTCCGAAAGGGAGATCGCGATGACACGTCTTTCACGCTCCGTCGGGCTCGTCCTTGCCTGCCTGCTGCTGCCGGCCGCGGCCCTGGCGCAGGACCGCCCGAAGATCGGCCAGGTCGACCGGCTGGAGCCGGCTGCCGGCGCCTATTACCAGGGCCATGACCGGCTGCTGGACCCGGCGTCGCCGGTGTTCCTCGACGACACGCTGTGGACCGGCCCGCAGTCGCGGCTGCAGGTCAAGCTCGACGACGGCACCGAGCTGTCGCTGGGGCCCGCGGCGCGCCTGCTGGTCGACCGCTTCGCCTATGGCGGGGCCGATGGCGGCGCCACCCTGGCGCTGCGCCGGCTGCAGGGCGCCTTCAAATTCGTCGGCGGCGGGGTCGAGCAGGTGCCCGGGCACAGCCTCTCGATCGAGACCGGGGTGGCGACCCTCGGGGTGCGCGGCACCAGCTTCTTCGCCGGCCCGATCGACGGCGCCTTCGGCGTGCTGGTGATCGAAGGCTCGGTCGAGGTGTCGACGGATGCCGGCTCGGTCACGCTCGGGCCCGGCGAGGGCACGGCGGTGACCAGCCGCAAGGAGCCGCCGGGCGCGGTCAAGCGCTGGCCGGCCGAGAAGGTCCGGCGCGCTCTGGCGATGGTGGAGATCCGCTGAGGCGACTACAGCCCCAGGTCGCGCTTGATCTCGGCCAGCACGGCGCAGGCCTTGTTCGGGTCCTGGGCGCTGATCGAGGGCAGCGACTGGATCTTCTTCGAGATCTCGGACAGCTTGTCCTCGGGCAGCGACCCGTCGCGGACCTTGGAGCCCCAGGCCGCGACCACGGCCGCGGATTCGGCGTTCACGTCGCAGGATTCCGCGGCCAAAGCGGGCCCGGCAACGAAGGCGAGAAGGGCGGCGGTCAGGGCAAGGCGGCGCATTCCGGTCTCTGATCTGCGGCGCAGCGTCGGGGCTGCGGGCCAAGAATCGTGGCCAAGCATGGCGAGATCAAGGCCGACTCCGCGGCTCCATCCCCTTCCGGTGCCGGTCCGGTTGCGCTATGACACGCGAATTCCCCACGGGGTCTTGGAGAACCGTAGATGGCCGAGCACGCGTCGTTCCGGAAGGATTTCCCGGTGTCCTGGGAGGAGCTGCACCGCAACGCCCGTGCCCTGGCCTGGCGTCTGGCGGAGCTGGGGCCGTGGAAGGGCATCGTCGCGATCACCCGCGGCGGGCTGGTGCCGGCGGCGATCCTGGCGCGCGAGCTCGACGTCCGGCTGATCGACACGGTCTGCGTCTCGACCTACGACCACCAGGACATGCGGGAATCCAAGATCCTGAAGCCGCCGGTGGAAGGCGACGGCGAGGGCTGGCTGATCGTCGATGACCTGGTCGACACCGGCCGCACCGCCCGGGTGGTGCGCGACCTGCTGCCGAAGGCGCATTTCGCCACGGTCTACGCCAAGCCGGCCGGGCGGCCGCTGGTCGACACCTTCATCACCGAAGTCAGCCAGGACACCTGGATCTTCTTCCCCTGGGACATCGAATACCGCTACGCCGAGCCGATCGCCGAGATCCGCCAGAAGCGCTGAGGCCGCCATGCCGATCCATTTCGAGGCGTCGGAGCTGGCGGACCGCCGCCGCCGCGTCTGTGCCGAGATCGCCGCCCGCGGCCTCGACGGCCTGCTGGTGTTCCGCCAGGAGTCGCTGTACTGGCTGACCGGCTACGACACTTTCGGCTATGTCTATTTCCAGTGCCTCTGGCTCGGCGTCGACGGCCGGATGACGCTGCTGACCCGCTCCGCCGACGAGCGCCAGGCCTATTTCACCTCGGTGATCGAGGATGTCCGCGTCTGGGTCGACCGGGCGGGGTCGGAGCCGGCGGACGACCTGCTCAAGATCCTCGACGAATACGATGTCCGCGGCAACAGGATCGGCGTCGAATGGGATGCCTACGGCCTGACCGCGGCGCTGGGCTTCCGCCTCAAGGCCAAGCTCGACGGCTACGCCAGGCACGAGGACGCCTCCGACCTCGTCTCCCGCTTCCGGCTGATCAAGAGCCCGGCCGAGCTGGTCTATGTCCGCGAGGCGGCCAAGCTGGCCGACGCCGCCTATGACGAGGCGGTGAAGCTGACCGGGCCCGGCGCCTTCGAGGGCGACATCCTGGCGGCGATGCAGGGCGCGGTCTGGCGCGGCGGCGGCGACGACCCGGCCAACGAGTTCATCATCGGCTCCGGTCCCGGCGCCCTGATGTGCCGCTACTTCACCGGCCGCCGGCACCTCTCGGCCGAGGACCAGCTGACGCTGGAATTCGCCGG
Source organism: Inquilinus sp. (assembly GCF_039594555.1). Lineage (GTDB taxonomy): Bacteria > Pseudomonadota > Alphaproteobacteria > DSM-16000 > Inquilinaceae > Inquilinus. Next base: position 2,187 of record NZ_JBCNNF010000338.1, on the reverse strand, counting down.
CACCTACCGCCACTACCACGCCTGCCTGATGCGCACGCTGCTGGTCGGCAAGGCCTCGCCGGAGCATCGGTCGATGCACAAGGCAGCGGTCGAGGCGCTGGAGGCGGCCAAGGCGGCGCTGAAGCCGGGCCGCCCGCTGGGCGACGTGTTCGACGCCCATGCCCGGGTGGCCGACGCCGCCGGGCTGCGCCACGCCCGGCTGAACGCCTGCGGCTATTCGCTGGGCACCACCTTCGCGCCGAACTGGATGGACTCGCCGAATCTGTCGATGTTCTTCCACGGCAACCCGACGCTGGCGGCGCCGGGGATGGTGTTCTTCATCCACATCATCCTCTACGACAGCGACCGGGGCCTGGCCATGACCTCGGGCCAGACCGTGCTGGTCACCGACACGGGGTGCGAGCCGCTGACCCTGGCGCCGACCGAGCTGGTCGTCGCCTAGTCCTGGGTCTCGCCTGACAGCGGCGTCGCCAGCATCGACGGGCGGCGGCTGAAGGCGTCGAACCAGACCGAGAGGCGCGGCCGGCCGGGGCGGAATTCCGGCAGGCCGCGGAACTCCAGCCAGCTCAGCGCCGTGGCCAGGGCGATCTGGCCCAGTTCGACCGGGCCGTCCAGGTCGACCTCGCGCTCTATGAAATCGTAGGCCGCCTGCAGCTTCGCCGCCTGGCCCTCGGCCAGGGCCGGATAGCGCAGCGCTTCCGGCCGGCGCTCCGTCTCCCAGCGCAGGGCGATGCCGGCATCGGCCAGCCCCTGGGCCAGGGCCTGCAGCCGCAGGGTCAGGGCCCGCGCCCGGCCGGCGGGCGGAATCAGCTTCGGCCCGTCATGCAGCCCGTCCAGGTGGTCGCAGATGGCGACGCTGTCGAACAGCGCCAGCCCGTCGGCGCAGATCAGCACCGGCACCTTGCCCAGCGGGTTGGCGGCGAACACGGCGTCGTTGCGCCGGGTCGGGCTGGTCTCGTGGTGGATCACCTCGATCCGCCCGGCCAGCCCGACCTCATGCGCCATCACCAGCACCTTGCGGGCATAGGGAGAGTGCGTCTGGTACAGCAGCTTCATGGGGAGGTCACGGCCTCAAAGGAAGATGCCGTGACCCTATCCGCCCGCCGGCGCGAGGTGCGCGCGATGATCGCGCCGTGACGCAAGGTTTTTGCGTCAGCCGATCCGGCCGACCTTCATCCTCGGATCCAGCAGGTCGCGCAGCCCGTCGCCGATCAGGTTCAGGCCCAGCACCGCCACGGCGATGGCCAGGCCGGGGAACACCGCCTGCAGCGGCGCCTGGGCCAGCAGGGTCTGGGCGTCCAGCAGCATCTTGCCCCAGCTGGCCTGCGGCGGCTGGGTGCCGAGGCCGAGATAGCCCAGCGCCGCCTCGGCCAGGATGGCGATGGCGAACTGGATCGTCGCCTGCACGATCAGGGCGTTGGCCATGTTCGGCAGCACGTGGCGCAGCGCGATGTCCAGCCGCGACCGGCCCAGCGACTGGGCAGCGCGAACGAAGTCGCGGCCATAGACCACCAGGGCGGCGCCGCGCGACACCCGGGCGAAGACGGCGATGTTGAAGATGCCGATCGCCAGGATGGCGTTGACCGCGCCGGGACCCAGCAGCGCGGTGATCAGGATGGCGCTGAGCACGGCCGGGAAGGCGAAGGTCAGGTCGACGGCGCGGCCCAGCACCTCGTCGGTCCAGCCGCGCCGGGCCGCCGCCCACAGGCCCAGCGGCACGCCGAGGACGAGGCCGATGGCCACCGCCACCACCCCGACCGCGACCGAGGTGCGGGCGCCGACCATGATGCGGGACAGCGTGTCCCGGCCCAGCTGGTCGGTGCCCAGCCAGTGCAGCAGGCTCGGCGTCTGCAGCTTCTGCGGGATGGCGATGGCATTCGGCGCATAGGGCGTCCAGAGCAGGCTGAGTAGCGCCATGCCGATGAAGACGGCGCACAGGGCGAGGCCGAGGATGAAGCCGCGATGGGCCAGGAGGCGCAGCATCGGCGTCACCCCGCCTGCTTCGGCCGCGGGTCGATCACGGCATAGACCACGTCGACGAGGAAGTTCACCGTCACCACGATGGCGGCAAGCAGCACCACCACGTCCTTGACCACGATCAGGTCGCGCTGGGCGATGGCCTGGAAGGCCAGCCGGCCCAGCCCGGGCAGGGTGAAGACATTCTCCACCACCACCGCGCCGGCCATC
>NZ_JBCNNF010000337.1:0-7582 GCF_039594555.1 Inquilinus sp. | reverse complement strand
TGCCCCGCCAGGTCGGCGACCTTGCCCCAGCTCCACGGCGCATTGATGTATTCGGCCGAGAAGAAGCCGCCGACATCGGCGCCGAAGCTGCGCGACAGCACGAACATCAGCACCAGGGCCAGGAGGAAGCTGGGGATGGCGAGGCCGAGGAAGCTGAGGAAGGTGACGACATAATCGAGCGACGAATAGCGCCGCACCGCGCTGTAGATGCCGATCGGCAGCGACACCGCCCAGGTGACCAGCAGGGTGATGAAGGACAGCAGCAGCGTCATGCCCATGCGGTCCCACAGCAGCGAGGCGACCGGCCGGTTCCAGTCGAAGGACTGGCCGAAATCGCCCGCGAAGACGATGTTGGAGATCCAGCGCCAGTACTGCACGTACCAGGGCTGGCCGAGGCCGTACTGAGCCCGCATCGACTCCAGCATCGCCGTGTCGACCGACCCGCCCTGCTCGGAATAGCGGGCGACGTAGCTGGTCAGGAAGTCGCCCGGCGGCAGCTGGATGACGATGAACACGACCACCGAGACCGCGGCCAGCGTCACGGCCATGTAGATCAGGCGGCGCAGCAGGAAGCGAAGCATCGCGGCCTCGGTGTCGTTGCGGGGCGGAGGGCCGGCTATTCGTAGAAGTAGGTTTCCGGGTTGGTCGGCCCCGGCGTCATGTAGAAGACGGTGTCCGGCATCTCCTCGGGCACGTTCTTCATGTTGGTCTTCACGACGCCGTAGTTGTCCGGCGCCATCACCGTGCCGATCACCCAGAACTGGTCGCGGGTGATGGCGAGCAGCTTCTTCATCACCTCGATCTGGCGGGCCGTGGTCGGCTGCGCCTTCAGCTGCTCATACAGCTCCTGCTGCTCGCGCGCCGGACCGGTCGGCTCGATCGCGTTCGGGTCCTTCGGGCTCTGGTACCAGATGCCCCAGGCCGAGGCGAAGGCCGACTGGTTCTCGTAGGGGAAGTACCATTTCGGGTCGAGCAGCCCGAGGAAGTCGTAGCCGCCGCCGCCCAGCCAGACCAGGCCCTGCTGGTCGTTGGCCAGCTGGCGAGCGAAGGCGAAGGAGGATTCGATTGCCTTCACCTGCATGTCGATGCCGACATCGCGCCAGTATTTGCGGACCAGCTCCAGCGCGTCGACGTGATACTTGCGTGAGGCCAGGGCGTCGATGGCGAAGGAGATGCGCTTGCCGTCGGGGCCGAGGCGGAAGCCGTCGCCGTCCTTCTTGTCGAAGCCGGCGGCGTCGAGCAGCTGGTTGGCCTTGGCCGGGTCGTACGCGGTGTACTGCGTCGCCATGGTCTCGTCATACAGCGCCATATCCGGCCGCGGCGCCGCTTGGTAGGGCCGCGACAGCCCGGCATAGATCAGTTCGTTCAGCTCATCGCGGTTGATGGCGTAGGACAGGGCGATGCGGAAGTCGCGGTTCTGGAACACCTTCTGCAGGTTCGGGTCCTTCACCGTCTGGTTCAGGCAGATCAGCATCGAGTTGGAATAGGCCGGACGGGCGCGGACCAGGCGGTAGTTGCCCTGCTCCCGGTGCTGCGCCAGCACCGCCTGGTTCTCGATGCCGTCGAGGCCGTAGGCCTGCATGTCGAGGTCGCCGTTGATCGCCTTCAGCAGCAGCCCCTGGCTGTCGCCGACCACGTCATAGGTGACCCGGTCGATATAGGGCAGCTGGTTGCCCTCCGGATCGACCTTGAAGAAATACGGGTTGCGCTCGGCCACCACCTGGCTGGTGCCGCTGTAGCCGACGGTCAGCACCCAGGGGTCGAGCACCGGCCGGCCGACATCGCGCCAGCGGCTGCCGTTCTGGTAGACGGTCCGGTTCTGGAACAGCGTCGTCCAGTTCGGCACGCCGGCCGCCTTGACCAGCGCGTCGATGCCGTCCGGGTTGTACTTCTTGTGGAACTGCTTGAGGTAGTGGGCCGGCGATGCGGCCAGGATCTCGGAGCCGAGTTGCGTCGCCATCGCCGGCAGGAACAGGCCGTTCGGCGCCGCGAAGGTGAAGCGGACGGTCTCTGCATCGACCTTCTCCGCCGTCACCGGCTTGCCGCCGGCCCGCAGCCAGCGCGGCACCGACGGCGTCAGCTCCTGGTTCATCAGCACGTCCTGATACCAGAACATGATGTCGTCGGCGGTGAAGGGCTGGCCGTCCGACCACTTCATCCCCTTGCGCAGATGGAAGGTGAAGACGGTGGCGTCGTCGTTGACGTCGACGGATTCGGCGGCGTCGGGCACCACGTCGGTCCATTCCGGGTTCCACCGCACCAGGCGGGTGTAGCCGATGGTGCGGTCCATCAGGCTGTCGCCGCCGCCGACCACCGCCTGCCGCCAGGTGCCGCCGTATTTGCCGACCTTCTCCAGCGGCTTCACCACCAGCGGATGCTCCGGCAGCCGCTGCGCCACCGGCGGCAGCTTGCCGGCCGACACCTCGGCGGCCAGGGCCGGCGCCTCGTGATAGTCGGCGGCCGTCGCCGCCCCGGCGAACAGCAGCATCGAGATCAAGGCCGCGCCCCACAGCGCGCGCGTTCCGGCGCCCATCCTGAGTCCTCCCTCTGAGTTGGTCTTCGACCTTATGTCCGACTCAATATCGTTAACGTTAACGTCCGTCAATGGCGCTTGCCGACCAAGGAAATTCTACGTATTGGAATCGAATGGATCCTTCTCCTCGCCAGAGATAAGCGAGAGTGACAGTTAGCGATAACACCTCCCGCAGCCTGAAGCCCCTGCCCCGCGGCGCCACCTTGGCGGATGTGGCGGCGGCGGCCGGCGTGTCGACCATGACGGCGTCGCGGGTGATGAACGGCCGCGGCGGCGCCAGCGAGGAGACGCGGGCCCGGGTGCTGGCGGCCGCCGCCAGCCTGGCGTACCGGCCGAACACCTTCGCCAAGGGGCTGAAGGGCGACCGGTCCTACACCATCGGCATCGTGGTGCCGGACATCGGCAACCCGTTCTTCCCGGAGGTGATCAAGGGTGCCGAGCTGGCGGCCCGTGCCCGTGGCTTCACCCTGCTGACCTGTAACGTGGTGGAGGACCCGGAGCGCGAGGCCGAGGTGCTGGCGACGCTGCTGGACCGCCGGGTCGACGGCGTCATCGTCTGCAGCGCCCGCCTTGAGGACAGGCGGCTGCAGCAGGCGATCGAGCAGCACCGCGCCGCGGTGCTGATCAACCGGCCGATGCCGCGCCGGGTGGCGGGCACGATCGAGATCGACTTCCGCACCGGGCTGGCGGAGGCGACGCGGCGGCTGATCGCGCGCGGCCGGCGGCGCATCGCCTATATCGGCGGCCCGCCGACCTCCTACAGCGGCCGGATGCGCCGCGCCGGCATCCTCGACGCCCTGGCCGAGCACGGGCTGGAACTGGTGGCGGAGGAGGCAGCGACGCCGGACCTGGAGGGCGGCATCGCCGCCGCCCTGCGGCTGTTCGGCAAGGGGGCACAGATCGACGCGGTGATCTGCTACAATGACCTAATCGCGATCGGCACCCTGTCGGTGCTCCGCGACGCCGGGCTGGCGGTGCCGGGCGACATCGCGGTGCTGGGCTGCGACGACATCCTGGCCGCCCGGCTGGTCAACCCGCCCTTGTCGACCATCCATGTCGCCAAGCAGGACCTGGGCGACGCCGCCATGCGCATGCTGATCGACCGGATCGAGGGCCGCAGCCTGCAGCATTCGATCGTGATCGAGCCCGAGCTGGTCGAGCGCGGGACGACGTAGGAGCAGGCCTTGCCGAGGAACGGCAGGGCCCGTTCCTCACCGTCATTGCGAGGAGGCGAAGCCGACGAAGCAATCCATCGTTCCGTACGAGCGGCACCATGGATTGCTTCGCTACGCTCGCAATGACGGTGTGGGGAATTCTGAAAGGATCTTGCAAGCGGGAGAGGCAATCTCTCCCGACTCTCTTCAGCAGCCTCCGAGGGCTACGACACCCCGTCCGGATCGGCCAGCGTGCGGTCCAGCGCGTCGACCAGGATCTCGGCGTGCTCGCGGGCGAAGACCAGCGGCGGGCGCAGCTTCAGGACGTTGCCGTTGCGGCCGCAGCTGCTGACCAGCACCCGCCGGCGGCGCAGCCCGTTGACCACGCGGGCGGCCAGCGCGCCGTCCGGCTCGCGTGTCGCCCGGTCGCGCACCAGCTCGACCCCGAGGAACAGCCCGGCGCCGCGGATGTCGCCGATGGCGGAATGCCGATTGGCCAGCGCCCGCAAGGCCTCGGCGAGGAAGGCGCCGGTGTCGCGGGCGTTGGCGACCAGGCCCTCGCCTTCGATCACGTCGAGCACCGCCATGCCGACCGCGGCCGAGACCGGGTTGCCGCCGAAGGTGTTGAAGTAGCGGGTGCGGCGGCCGAACTCGGCCAGCACCTCCGGCCGCGCCGCCATGCCGGCGATCGGGTGGCCGTCGCCCATCGGCTTGCCCATGGTGACCATGTCGGGGACGACGCCGTGCCGGGCGAAGCCCCACATGCCGCCGGTGCGGCCGAAACCGGGCTGCACCTCGTCGGCGATCACCAGGCCGCCCGCCGCCCGCATCGCCGCCGCGGCCGGGGCCAGGAAGCCCGGCGGGTCGGCGAAGACGCCGTCGCTGGAGAAGATGGTGTCGACCAGCAGCGCCGCCGGCACGATGCCGGCCTGCCGCATGTCCTCGATCGCCGCGGTCACCCGGGCGGCGAAGGCCGCGCTGACATCGCCGTCGCCGCGATAGGCGTCCGGCGCCGCGACCAGCCGGACATGGTCGCCGATCCGCACCGCGCTGCCGAGGGAGGGCGACATCTCGGCCAGCGCCACGGTGACGCCGTGATAGGCCCAGTCGGTGACGATCACGCCAGTGCCGCCGGTGACGGCGCGCGCCACCCGCAGGGCCAGGTCGTTCGCCTCGCTGCCGGTGCAGGTGAACATCACATGGCCGATCTCCGGCGGGAAGGTCGCCAGCAGCCGCTCGGCATAGTCGAGCACCCCCTCGGAGAGATAGCGGGTGTGGGTGTTCAGCACCGCCGCCTGCCGCGCCAGGGCGGCGACGACATGCGGATGGCAATGCCCGACCGAGGCGACGTTGTTGTAGGCGTCGAGATAACGTTCGCCGTCCGCGTCCTGCAGCCACACGCCCTCGCCGCGCACGACATGCAGCGGCTCGTCGTAGAACAGGCGGTAGGCCGGCCCGAGCAGCCGGTCGCGGCGGGCGCGCAGGGCGGCGGTACGGTCGTCAACCATGGGAGTTCTCCCGGCAGATCCGGTGCAGGCGGTCGGCGGCGGCCTGGCGGTCGAGGCCGGCAAGGCGGTGCAGCCGCGCCCAGGCGGTCTGGTTGTTGCGCAGGATATAGGCCCGGTTCTCCGGATGGCGGCGGGCGCGCCAGGCACCGACGACCACGATCATCATCAGCCGGGTCGCCATCAGGTCGGCGAGCAGGCCGATCTCCTCCGGCCGCAGCGGCATTGCGGCATGGTAGCCGGCGATCAAGTCGCCGGCCGGGCCCAGCGGGTCGTCGTCGTCCGCCAAGTGATAGGCCGCGGCAACGGCGACGTCGGTGGCCAGCACGGTGCGCACCGCATCGCCGAAATCGATCAGCCCGGTGACCGTGTCGGGATCGGCGGGATCGACCAGGATGTTGCTCGGGTTGGCGTCGGCATGGACCATCTGCCGGCGCAGCCCAGCCAGGGCTGGCGCCACCACCCCGTCGAAGCGGTCGAGATAGGCCCTGGCGAGCGCCCGCCGCTCCGGATCCTCGATGTCGCCCAGCAGGTCGCGCAGCCGGCCCGCCCCGGCCATGTCCCAGATCAGCTCATGCGCCTCGGCCGGGTGGCGGAACTCGGCCAGCGCCGCGGCGATGCGGCCGACCAGGTTGCCGATCCGCCGGCGCTGCAGCGGTGAGCGCGCGGCGACCGATGCCAGCGGCGCCCCGTCGAGGAAGGACAGCAGCCGCGCCACGCGCCGGGTGCCGTCGCGCTCCAGCTCGATCTCCGCTACGCCGTCCCGCGCCGGCAGGATCCGCGGCACCGGCAGATCCGGGTCCACCCGCCCCAGATGCTGCAGGATCGCGGTCTGCAGATGCGTCACCTGCCGCTCCTCGGCGGGGTCGGAGACCTTCAGCAGCACGCGCCGTCCGGCCGAATCCTCGATCCGGAAATTCTGGTCGCGCTCGCTGCTCAGCGCCTCGGCGCGCCCCGCGATGCCGTAATGGGCACGGACCAGCCGCTCGGCGTCCTCCGGCGAGAGATGCCCCGCCGCCATCAGCCGGAGAAGCCGTCGAAGAAGCGCGCCAGCAGCCCACCCAGCTTGTCCACGGCGTAGCCGCCCTCCTGGATGATCGCGGCCGGCTTGCCGAGGCCGCGGATCGCCGCGCCGGCCCGGGCGAAGCCGTCCTCGGTCACCTGCAGCGCCGCCAGCGGCTCGTCCTTCGAGGCGTCGAAGCCGAGGCTGACCACCACGGCGTCGACCCCGGCCCGGCCGACGGCCGCCACCGCCTGGTCGACCGCCGCGAGCCAGCCCTCGTCGCCGGTGCCGAGGGCGAGCGGCAGGTTGAGGTTGGCGCCCTCCCCCGCCCCGCCGCCGGTCTCGCCTTGATGGCCGACATACCAGGGGTAATAGCGGTTCGGATCGCCGTGGACGGAGGCGACGAAGACATCCGGCCGGTCCCAGAAGATGCCCTGGGTGCCGTTGCCGTGATGGGCGTCGATGTCGATCACCGCCACGCGCGCGGCGCCGCGGTCGCGCAGCCGCTGCGCCGCCACCGCCGCATTGTTCAGGTAGCAGTGGCCGCCGGCCCGGGCGGCATAGGTGTGGTGCCCCGGCGGGCGGGCCAGCGCATAGGCGGCGCGGCCGGACGCTGCCTCATCGGCCGCGGCGACGGCGCAGGACGCGGCGGCGACGGAAGCGGCCCAGGTCTGCGGCCCGATCGGGCAGGAGGTGTCGGCCGTGTACCAGCCGAGCCTGCCGACGATGGTGCCGGACGGCCTGGCGCCCTGGGCCAGCATCTCCGGGCTCGGATGGATGTTCGCCACCAGCTCCGGGCCGTGGTCGGGCAGCGCCGACCACTCCGCCCAGGCCTGCTCCAGGAAGTCGAGATAGTCGGGCGTATGGACCGACTGAAGCGCGGCGCGGTCGGCGGGCGGCGGCTCGACCACCTCAAGCCGCATGTCGCGCACCGCGGCCAGCAGCGCCTCGGCCCGGGCCGGCACCTCGAAGTTGCGGCGCAGCTGGCCGCGCTGCAGGAAGAATTGCGGCGCGTGGCTGCGCTGGATGTCGTTCCAGAAGACCTTCATCTCACCGTCCCGTTCGTCGAAGGACTCCGCGACGGCTTCGGCCGCCGCGGAGTCGCCGCCGCATCGTGCCGGGACTGACGGCGATCGACCACGGGAATCTGCCGGGGAGGCCCGCGCCCGAGCCTCCCTCCTCCGACCGCTACAGCACGAAGTCGGCGGCTGTCAGCGCATGGTCGGCGGTGACGTTGATGGCGAAATCCGGCGCCTTGTCGCCATTGGCGTCGACATAGACCACCTGGATCGACCCCGCCGTCACCACCCGCAGCTCGCCCGCCGTGCCGGTGAAGGCGCCGGTGCCGAAGGTGAAGGCGGTGTCGCCGTTCTCGGCATTGCCGTCG
>NZ_JBCNNF010000336.1:0-7597 GCF_039594555.1 Inquilinus sp. | reverse complement strand
GTATGTTTGATGCCCGATTATTTTCCGTGCCCAAACCCTCGACTCGACATAGTCGATGCCCAGCGCGTCGAGCTTCCTGGCGATGGCGATCTTGTCGGCCACCGAGAAGTCCACGCCCTGGGTCTGCGCCCCGTCGCGCAGGGTGGTGTCGAACAGCCAGATCCGCTCGCTCATCGCCTCACCCCACCCGGCGCCACAGCGTGCGGTCCGGCTTGTCCTCCAGCGCGATGCCGGCGGCCACCAGCTGGTCGCGGATGCGGTCGGCCTCGGCGAAGTCCTTCGCCGCCCGCGCCGCCCGCCGGGCCGCCACCAGCGCGTCGATCTCGGAATCGTCCAGCCCCGAATCCGCCTTCGGCCGCCAGCGGAACCAGTCCTCCGGCGACTGCTCCAGCAGGCCCAGCAGCCGGCCGCCGGCCAGCAGCTCGGCCTTCAGACGGGCCTGCTCGGCCGGATCGGTGGCCTTGTTCAGCTCGCCCACGGTCTCGTGCAGCGCGGCCAGGGCCTCCGGCGTGTTCAGGTCGTCCTCCAGCGCCGCCAGCACGGCCGCCGGCGCCTGGCCCGGTTCGACCGAGGCGGGGCCGATGGCGCGCAGCGCGCCGTAGAACCGGTCCAGCGCCGCGCGGGCCTGGCGCACCCCGTCCTTGGTGAAGTCGAAGGGCTGGCGGTAATGGCCGGACAGCAGGGCATAGCGCAGCGCCTCGCCCGGGAACTCCTCCAGCAGCTCATGCGGCGTGTAGAAGTTGCCGAGCGACTTCGACATCTTCTGGCCTTCGACCTGCAGGAAGCCGTTGTGCAGCCAATAATTGGCCATCACCGGCGTGCCATGGGCGCAGCGGCTCTGCGCGATCTCGTTCTCGTGATGCGGGAAGACGAGGTCGATGCCGCCGGCATGGATGTCGAAGATCTTGCCGAGATGGGCCGCCGCCATGGCCGAGCATTCGATGTGCCAGCCCGGCCGGCCGCGGCCCCAGGGGCTGTCCCAGCCCGGCTGGTCGTCGGTCGACGGCTTCCACAGAACGAAATCGGCCGGGTCGCGCTTGTAGGGTGCGACGTCGACCCGGGCGCCGTCGATCTGCTCGTCGCGGTTGCGGCGCGACAGCTGGCCGTAATCCGGCATCGACGGCACGTTGAACAGCACATGGCCTTCGGCGGCATAGGCATGGCCGTTGCCGACCAGCGTGCCGATCATCTCGACCATCTGCGGGATATGCTCGGTGGCTCGCGGCTGGACGTCGGGCAGCAGGGCGCCCAGCGCCGCCATGTCGGCGGCGAAGACCTCGCCGGTGCGGCGGGTCAGCTCGCCGATCGACTCCCCGTTGGCCTTCGCCCGCTCGATGATCTTGTCTTCGATGTCGGTGATGTTGCGGGCATAGGTCACCCGCGGATACAGCGTCCGCAGCAGCCGGTACAGCACGTCGAACACCACGATCGGCCGGGCGTTGCCGATATGGGCGTAGTCATAGACCGTCGGGCCGCAGACATACATCCGCACATGGCTCGGGTCGATCGGGACGAAGGCTTCCTTCGTCCGGGTGAGCGTGTTGTGCAGAGAGAGCGCCACGGGTCGCGGTCCTAGAAAGCCTGTCCGGTCGGGACCGCGACGATTACCAGATCGGGCCCTTGGCGTCCAAGGCTCAGGCCGCAGGGCAGCCCGGTCAGCGGCGCTTGCCGAACCAGCCCTTGCGCTGCGGCACCACCGGCGTGCCGGCCATCAGCGGCGGGCCGGCGGGGGCGCCCTCCGGCTCGTCGAACTGGGCGGTCAGCGATGGGCGATGGGCGCGCGCCGCCGCGGAGGGGCGCGGCGGCTCCGCCACTGCGGGGCCCAGCCGGCCGGCGCGGGCGGGCTCGGCCGGCGGACCGACGCGCAGGCGCGGCGCCGGTTCCGACGAGCGGACCGGGGCGGGCGCCGGCTCGGGGTGGAGCGCCGGGGCGGCCGGACGGGCGGCCGGCGCCGCGGTGGACGGGCGGAGCTCGGCCCGCGCCGGCGCCGGGGCCGGGCGGCCGAGCGCGGCGCTATCGACGAAGCGGTCGCATTCCGACTGGAACAACGGGTCCATCCGGCGGCCGGGGCCGATGGCGATCACCTTCTTGCCGTGGCGGCGCAGGCTGCGGACCAGCGGCAGCAGCGCCGCGCTGCCGGTCACCAGCACCACGGTGTCGATGCCGCGCTCCAGCAGGCCGAGCTCCATGACGTCGACCACCAGGCGCAGCGACGCGGCGTCGCGGCCCGGCTCGGTCTCGGTGGTCTGGACCTGGTCGAAGCCGTGGCGGTGGGCGACGCTGCGCAGGTCGGACAGCGCCGCCCAGTCGGCATAGGCGATGCGGCGCGCCGGGCGGCAGACGGTGCCGAGCGCGCCGAGGATGCGCGCGAGGTCCTCGGGGTCGCCGCCGGGCAGCGACGCCACATCGAGGAAGACCGCGGCCACCGGCAAGGCCGGGGCGTCCTGGGTGGGCAGTATCTCGTCGGTCATATCCGGTTCTTACTCCGGACCGCAGGTGGCGCCAAGGGGGGCAGGATTAAGTTTTATGCAAGTTTTAGCATGACAAGGCCTCAGGCCGCCCGGCCCGACAGCCGGGCCAGCGCCCGATCCCGCCCGATCAGCGGCAGCAGGCCGCGCAGCTCCGGGCCATGGTCGAGGCCGGTCAAGGCCAGGCGCAGGGTCAGGAACAGCGGCTTGCCCTTGATGCCGGTGCGCTCCCGCACCGCCGCCGTCCAGGCGCTCCAGGTCGTATCGTCCCAGGGCTCCGGCGGCAGCAGCTCGGCACCGGCGGCCAGCAGGGCCGCGTCGGCGATAATCGGCGTCACCGGCCCGGTGACCACCCGCCACCAGCCGGCCGCGTCCTCGAGCCGCTGCAGGTTCGGCCGCAGCACTGCCCAGGCCGCCTCGTCGACGGCGCCGAGGCCCAGCGCCGCCAGCCGGTCGCGCACCGCCGCAAAGGGCGTCTCGTGCAGGATGCGGCCGTTCAGCCGCTGCAGCTCGGCCGGGTCGAAGCGCGGGATGGTGCGGGAGAACCTGGCGAAATCGAATTCGGCGACGAGGTCGTCGAGCGCCAGCCGCGGCTCGATCGGGTCGGAGGTGCCGAGCTTGGCCAGCAGGCTGGTCACCGCCATCGGCTCGATCCCCTGCTCCCGCAGGCTGCGCAGCGACAGGCTGCCCAGGCGCTTGGACAGGCCGTGGCCCTCGGCGTCGGCGATCAGCGAGAGATGGGCGTAGCCCGGCGGCGCGGCGCCCAGCGCCTGGGCCAGCTGGATGTGCATGGCGGTGTTGGCGACATGGTCCTCGCCCCGCACCACCAGATTGATCCCCATGTCGATGTCGTCGACCACCGAGCCGATGTGGTACAGCGCCCGCCCATCCTCGCGCACCAGCACCGGGTCGGAGATGTCGCGGCCGTTGAAATGGACCGGACCGCGGACCTTGTCGTGCCATTCGATCGGCGCATCAGCCATCCGGAAGCGCCAATGCGGCCGGTGCCCCTCCCCCTCCAGCCGGGCGCGGTCTGCGTCGGTCAGCGCCAGGGCGGCGCGGTCGTAGAGCGGCGGCAGGCCGCGGGCCAGCAGGCTCTTGCGCTTGAGCTCCAGCTCCTCCGCCGTCTCGTAGCAGGGGTACAGCCGGCCGGCCGCCTTCAGCCGGTCCTGCGCGTCGCGGTAGCGGTCGGTGCGGTCGGACTGGCGGGCGAAGCCGTCCCAGCCGAGGCCGAGCCAGCGCAGATCCTGCTCGATCGCCGCGGCGAATTCGGCGCTGCCCCGCTCGGTGTCGGTGTCGTCGAGCCGCAGCAGGAAGCGCCCGCCGCTGGCGCGGGCGGCGAGCCAGCAGACCAGCGCGGTGCGGACATTGCCGACATGCAGCAGGCCGGTCGGGCTCGGGGCGAAGCGGGTGACGATCGGGGCGGAGGTCGGCAGGTCGGTCATGGGCGGGGGAGATAGCACGATCGGGCCGGGAACGGAAAAGGCCCGGTCTCCCGGGCCTTTCCGTCGCGCAGGCTGAGTCAGGTCAGGGACGAGCGGCGATCACTCGCCGTCGCCGCCGTCGCTCTCGGCGCCGCCGCCGGCGGTCATCATGCGGTCGGAGACCAGGCCGGCATTGGCCCGAATCTTGGCCTCCATCGACTTCGCCGTCTCGGGGTTGTCGCGCAGGAAGGCCTTGGCGTTCTCGCGGCCCTGGCCGATGCGCTGGCCGTCATAGGAGAACCAGGCGCCCGACTTCTCGACCACCCCGGCCTGGACGCCGAGATCGAGCAGCTCGCCGGTCTTCGACACGCCCTCGCCATACATGATGTCGAACTCGACGGCGCGGAACGGCGGCGCCAGCTTGTTCTTCACCACCTTGACCCGGGTTTGGTTGCCGGTGACGGTCTCGCGGTCCTTGATCGCGCCGATGCGGCGGATGTCGAGCCGGATCGAGGAGTAGAACTTCAGCGCGTTGCCGCCCGTCGTCGTCTCCGGGTTGCCGAACATCACGCCGATCTTCAGGCGGATCTGGTTGATGAAGATCACCAGCGTGTTCGACCGCGCGATCGAGCCGGTGAGCTTGCGCATCGCCTGGCTCATCAGCCGGGCCTGCAGGCCGGGCTGGTTGTCGCCCATCTCGCCCTCGAGCTCGGCCCGCGGCACCAGCGCCGCGACCGAATCGACCACCACCACGTCGATCGCGCCGGAGCGGACCAGCGTGTCGGTGATCTCCAGCGCCTGCTCGCCGGCATCGGGCTGCGAGATCAGCAGCTCGTCGATGTTGACGCCGAGCTTGCGGGCGTAGGTCGGATCGAGCGCGTGCTCGGCATCGACATAGGCGCAGGTGCCGCCGGCTTTCTGCGCTTCGGCCACCGCATGCAGCGCCAAAGTGGTCTTGCCCGAGCTTTCCGGCCCGTAGATCTCGACGATGCGGCCCTTCGGCAGGCCGCCGATGCCGAGCGCGATATCGAGGCCCAGCGACCCGGTCGAGATCACCTCCGTCTCGATCTGGGGCCGTGCCCCGAGCTTCATCACCGAGCCCTTGCCGAAGGCCCGTTCAATCTGGGTCAGGGCGGCTTCCAGCGCCTTGGTCTTGTCCATCGGGGCCCTTTCGACAACACGGAGAGTCGGGATCGACATCACCTGTCCTTTCCAGTTGCATGGCGCCATACGCCGCGTCAATGCAGCTCTTGTACACGTTTTGTTCCTGACAGGCAAGACCCCCCAGAATGCGGGGCTTTCGCGGCCGCGGCTTCGCAAGCAGGATCAATCCGCTTCGGGCTAAGACGGGATCAGGAGAACGAACCGATGCCGAAGGACGCCACGCTCGACCGCCACCTCGCCCGCATCCAGCGGGTGGTCGACCACATCGCCGCCCATCTCGACGACCCGGTCGACCTGGACCGGCTGGCCGGCGTGGCCTGCTTCTCGCCCTATCACTTCCACCGGGCGTACCGGTACCTGCTGGGCGAGACGGTGGCGGAGACGGTGCGCCGGCTGCGCCTGCACCGCGCCGCCGGCACGCTGCTGGACAGCGAGACGGCGGTGGCCCGCATCGCGCAGCGGGCGGGATACGGCAGCACCGCCGCCTTCACCCGCGCCTTCGCCGAGCGCTACGGCCGCCCGCCGGGGGCCTATCGCGACACGCGCCGGTCGTTCCCCTTCGACCCATCCGAAGGAGAGACAGCCATGCCCGAGGTCACCTACCGCACCCTGGCGCCGATCCGCGTCGCCGCCGTCCGCCATGTCGGCCCCTATATGGAGGTCGGCCGCAGCTTCGACATCCTGATGTCCTGGGCCCGCGCCCGGCAGCTGTTCCGCCCCGGCGCCCGCAGCCTGGGCCTCTATTACGATGATCCGGGCGCGGTGGCGCCTGCCGACCTCCGCTCCGACGCCTGCCTGGAGGTGTCGGAGGGCATTACCGGCGAGGGTGAGATCACAATCCGCACCGTCGCCGGCGGGCCGCATGCGGTGCTGCGCCATATCGGCCCCTATGCCGAGTTGGAGCGGTCCTATGCCTGGCTGTACCGGACCTGGCTGCCGGCCAGCGGCGCCGAGCCGGCGGAAGCGCCGATCTTCGAGGAATACCTGAACGACCCGCGCAGCACCCCGCCGGCGGAGCTGATCACCGATATCCACCTGCCCATCCGGGAGTTTCCGGAACGGCGGAGGTGACCTCGTGAGCCGAGGGGCCAGAAGATCGGTGTCTGGTCCTTTCGCTAGAGAGCAAAGTCGCCGGCTGTGAGCGACGCCGTGCCGCTGACAGCGATCGTGAAATCGGCAACCCGATCACCGTTGAGGTCTCCGGCCACGACCAAGGCTCCAGCCTCGGTGAAGACCCTAAGCTGCCCCGCCACGCCAGTGAAGGCGTCACCACCAATGAAGTTGAATGCTTGGTTGCCCCCCGCACTGGCATTGGCGTCGATATCCGAGAGGTCGATCCGGTCACTGCCGCGGGTGAAATCCATGATCCGGTCACGGGTGCCGGCCGTAGCCCCGCTATCCGCAGCGGCCTCGAACAGGAACAAGTCCCGGCCACCCCCGCCATAGAGCGAATCTGCCCCGGCGCCGCCGCTGAGGACATCATCGCCGCCATTGCCCCAAAGGATGTCTGCCCCCCCATTCCCGTAGAGCACGTTGCCGCTGGCATCGCCGCCGAGTTGATCCGCAACGTCCGAACCGAACAGGTCTGTAATCTGATACAACAAGTCGCCTTGAGCGTCGCCGCCCGCAGCCGCCCCCGTGGCGAGGTTGACGGAAACTCCCGCCAAGGATCCGAAATAGGAAGCCACGTTGTAGCCTGCCCCGCCATAGAGCGTGTCAGCCCCGGCGCCGCCGTTGAGGATATCGTTGCCGCCATTGCCCCACAGCTTATCGGCACCGCCATTGCCATAGAGCACGTTGTCGCCGGCATCGCCGCTGAGCTGATCAGCGAAACCCGATCCGTACAGGCCGGAGATAAAGTAAAGCTGGTCGCCCTGTGCGTCTCCGCCTGTGGCCGCCCTCGTTGCGAGGTTGACCGTGACCCCGGCCGAAGAGCCGAAATAGGACGCCATGTTGTCGCCGGCCCCACCGTTGAGCGAGTCGGGCCCGGCCCCGCCTTCCAGAAAATCGTCCCCCCCTCGCCCGATCAGCGTGTCTTTGCCGGCCCCGCCATAGAGGCTGTTGTCGGCACCGTCGCCGACCAGCGTGTCCGCGAAATCGGACCCGAACACATCCGCAATCCGGATCAGCGTGTCGCCGGCCGCGTCGCCATAGGCGCCCTTGCCGGTGGCGAGATCGACTGCGACAGCTTGGGCGGATCCAACATAGGAGGCAGCGTTGGTCCCGTCGCCGCCATCGAGAACGTCGGCGCCGGCACCGCCGTCGAGGATGTCATCGCCGCCGTTGCCCCACAGCTTGTCGGCCCCGCCGTTGCCATACAGCGCATTGTCTCCGGCGTCGCCGCCAAGCAGATCGGAGAAGTCCGACCCCGACAGATGCGCCAACTGGTACAGCCCCGCCGCGGCCGGCGGAAAGCGGCCGAAGCCGTGCCGCAGCCACGGGCGATTCTTCGATATACTGGACCGAACCCTTTTCGGGGCAACCGGTGGCCACCACACCCATTGCGCGTTCGCCCCAACCTGCGTGGAATTGCTCACCGTG
>NZ_JBCNNF010000335.1:0-7621 GCF_039594555.1 Inquilinus sp. | reverse complement strand
CGAGACTGCGCTGGCGTGAGTCGGCTGGCGGTGGTTTCGAGAACCGGAGCGCAGCGGACGTTAAAGTCCGTGAGCACCGGAAGCGGAGAAACCGCCGTCAGACGGCCACGCCAGTAGCAGTATCGGGCGGGCTCTCAGCCGGCCAGCTTCGAGGCGATCTTCGTCACATGCGCGCCCTGGAAGCGGGCGCCGGCGAGCTCGTTGGCGCTCGGCTGGCGCTGGCCCTGGCCGCCGGCGATGGTGGAAGCGCCGTAGGGCGACCCGCCGCTGATCTCGTCCAGCGTCATCTGGCCCTGGAAGGAGTAGGGCAGGCCCACCACCACCATGCCCTGGTGCAGCAGGAAGGTATGGGTGGTCAGGATCGTCGCCTCCTGGCCGCCATGCTGGGTCGCGGTCGAGGTGAAGACACTGCCGACCTTGCCGATCAGCGCGCCCTTCATCCACAGGCCGCCGGCCTGGTCGAGGAAGTTCTTCATCTGCGCGGCCATGGTGCCGAAGCGGGTCGGCACGCCGAAGATCACAGCGTCGTAATCGGCCAGCTCGTCGATGGTGGCGATCGGCGCCGCCTGGTCGAGCTTGAAGTGGGAGGAGCGGGCGACCTCTTCCGGCACCAGCTCGGGCACGCGCTTGATGGTGGGCTCGCCGCCGGCCTCGCGGACGCCCTCGGCCACCGCGGTGGCCATGGTCTCGATATGGCCGTAGGAGCTGTAGTAGAGGACCAGGACCTTCGTCATCGCATCGTTTCCCTTTGCGGACACGCCATCGGCGCTGCTGGGGAAAGGTAACCCCGCCGGACCGCCGGGATAACCCGGCGATCCGGCACAGGATTGTTTCCTGAAACGCGACGATCGGACCCGATCGCGCCCGACGGTCAGGCCGCCTGCGTCGCCGGCGCATCCGCCCGGCGGCGCGCGGTGGCCGCCAGGAGGATGAGGGCGATCGCCGCCGACAGCGCGCCGACCCAGCCCAGGGCGGGGACGCCGCCATGGTCGAGGGTCGCGGCCCCGAGCGCCGAGCCGAAGGCGATGCCGGCATAGAGCGCCGAGGAGTTCAGCGACGCCGCGATCATCCCGACCTCCGGCGCCAGCCGGATCAGCCGCGTGGTCTGCGCCGGGTGGAAGGCCCAGCCGGCGACGGCCCAGACCAGCATCAGCGGCGCGATGGCGAACAGCGCCTGGCCGGTCGGCAGGGTGGTGGCGGCGCCCAGCCCGGCCAGGGTCAGGGCCAGGAAGGCGAGGGCGGCGAGCTGCACCCGCACCGGGCCGATCCGGTCGGTCAGCTGGCCGCCGACGAAATTGCCGATGGCGGAGCCGATGCCGAACAGGAACAGCACCGCGCTGACGCCGTCCGGGCCGATCCCGGCCGTCTGCTCCAGATACGGGGCGATGAAGGTGTAGAGGGTGAACGCCGCCGCGATCCAGAAGAAGGTCACGATCAGGGCCTGCAGCACGGCGGGCCGGCGGGCCACGGCCAGCCGCTCGGCCAGCGTCGAAGCGCCGAGCGGCAGCTTCGCCGGCAGGCCGAAGCGCAGCCCGGCGACCCCGGCCAAGCCGAGGACGGCGACGATGACGAAGGTGGCGCGCCAGTCGGCATGGGCGCCGATCCAGGCGCCGAGCGGCACGCCCAGGGCGGTGGCGATGGTCATGCCGCTGGTCACCGCTGCGATCGCCCGGCCGCGATGGTCGGGCGGCACCAGCGAGGCCGCGACGGCATAGGCGGTGGGCATGAACAGCCCGGCGCTGAGCGCCAGCAGCACCCGGGCGGCGACCAGCTGCCACAGGCTCTGGGCCCCCGCCGCGAGGAGGTTGGAGACGGTGAAGGCCAGCAGCGCGGCCACCAGCAGCCGGCGGCGGTCGAGGCCGCCGCACAGCGCCGACAGGACCGGCGAGCCGACGGCGTAGGCGAGGGCGAAGATGGTGATCAGCTGCCCGGCGCCGGCGACCGAGCTGTGGAAATCCGCGGCGATCGCGGGCAGCAGGCCGGCGATCATCAGGCCTTCGGTGCCGATGGCGAAAGCGCCGATCGCGAGCCAGACCAGGGAGGCGGGCATCGGTGATGTTCCAATGTTCAATGATTGTTGAACTATACGCCCGCGCGCCGGCCGGGCGTCAAGCGGATTGTTCAATAATCGTTGAACATTGAAACGGGGAGGGGGATCGACTAGCTTCTCCGGCATGCGCCCGCCGTTCCAGCCCGACCGCGACCAGCTCGACCTCGTCACCATCCTCGCCGCGCTCAGCGACCCGACGCGGCTCGGCATCGTCGCCACCCTGGCCGATGTTGGCGAGGTGTCCTGCCGCGTCTTCGGCGACGGGGGGAACAAGACCGCGCTGTCCTACCACTATGCCAAGCTGCGGGAGGCCGGCGTCACCTGGACCCGGATCGATGGCACCCAGCGCTTCATCTCGCTGCGGCGCGAGGATCTCGACGCCAAATTCCCCGGGCTGCTGGATTCGATCGTGACAAATGCGCGCAGGGCGACGTCGGCCGAGCCGGCGTCCTAGCGGGGCGGAGGCCAGCGAATCCGCGGCTTCGAGGAAATTTCCGGTTACGAAACGGTAATTTCACGTCCGATGCCTGTGCAGTTATGGTTCCGGCACCGTAGAGGCTCGGGAACGCAGCGGACCCCCGTGTGTTTCGAGCCCAAGAGCCAGCGCAATCCCAGATAGTGACGCCCTTGCGTCGCCGAGTGAGCCCATGCGGACATTCTCCGTCGTCACGACCTGTCACGCCGCCGGCTACGCCGAATACGGCCGCCGCATGATCGAGACCTTCGATCGGCACTGGCCGGACGAGATTCCCCTGATCCTCTACCGCGAGGGCTTCCAGCCGAAGGTGCCGAGCGACCGGATCGTGGTGCGCGACCTGCTCGAGAGCTGCCCGGACCTGGTCGCGTTCAAGCGCCGCCACGCCGACAATCCGCTGGCGCACGGCCAGACCCAGCGCTACCGCTTCAAGCTGCAGCGCAACCCCTACAAGAACCGGATCAAGCTGGGCGAGCGCAACTGGGGCGCCGGCTTCCGCTGGGACGCGGTGCGCTTCGCCCACAAGGCCTTCGCCATCTTCCATGCCGCGAAGACCGCCGACACCGACGTGCTGATCTGGGTCGACGCCGACAGCCTGTTCTTCGCCGCGCCGGACTGGGACGAGCTGGAGAGCTTCGTCCCGCCGGACTGCTTCGTCGGCTGCCTGCAGCGGCCGACCTACACCGAATGCGGATTCCTGGCCTACAATCTGCGCCATCCGGCGACGCGGCAGATGCTGGACGCGTTCGAGCGGCTGTACACCGAGGACGGGCTGTTCCGGGAATACGAGTTCCACGACGCCTATCTGTTCGACGTGGTCCGCCGCCAGATCGAGCAGGCCGGCCACCGCTCGCACGACATCGCCGAAGGCATCGGCGCGCGGGCCAAGCATGTGCTGATCAATTCGGGCCTCGGCCGCTTCATGGACCACGTCAAGGGCGGCCGCAAGGATGCCGGCCACAGCGGGCGCGCCGACCTGGTCGTCGACCGCCGCGAGGCCTACTGGGCGAACTCGGCCTGAGGCAGGGCGGCAGGCGAAGGCCGGCTGACCGCACAGACGTCATCTGACAGTATTATCCCCAGGCCATGGTTCCGGCGGGGAGATCTGCGATGTCGCTCAGAACGGTGCTGCCTGTCTGCGTCGCCCTGCTCGTCCCCGGGGTGGCCCGGGCGCAGTATCAAATGATCAGCCCGATGCTGTTCGAGGGGCCCCGCATCAGCCTGCAGGACCACGTCGACCGCGGCCGCTCCGCCACCAGCTCGACGCTGCAGGCGGATGCGAGGTCGTTCGCCTATCGCCCCGATCCCGCGCGGCGGCGCGCCAACCTCGCCCGGTTCGTCGACAGGAGCCGGGCCGCCGATCCCCAGGGGGCGGACAATCTGGCGGCACTGTTCGCCCAGGGCGACCTGATCGAGCGGATGCGCCCGGAGCTGGCGAAATACGGTCTGGTGATCGACAACGTCGCCGATGCCTACACGGTCTGGTGGATCGCCGCCTGGCAAGCCAGCCGCGGCAGCGATGACGATGTAAGCGCCGCGACCGCCGCCGCGGTCCGCCGCCAGGTGGTGCAGTCGATGGCGTCGACGACCGCGTTCGGCACCGCCGGCGACGCCGCCAAGCAGGAAATGGCCGAGGCGCTCCTCGTCCAGGGCGTGCTGCTGTCGGCCGCGCTCGAGCAGGCGAGGGGCGACCGCGAACAGGAGGCGGCGCTCAGCCGCGCCGCGATCCAGGGTGCGCGCGGCATGGGGATCGACCTCATGGCGATGAATCTGACCGAGAGGGGCTTCGTCCCCGCGCAATAACAGCCAAAGCCAAGCCTAGCGGAGGGCCGCGGAGTCGGGCGCGGCACGGGCCGTGGCGCAGAGCGCCGCGGCGGCGGCCAGGGTGACGGCGGCCAGGGCGGCGGACAGCCACAGCGCCGCGGCTTCGCCCCACCGCTCGATCACCGCGGCATAGACGACCGGCGCCGCGGCCGAGCCCAGGAATCCCGGGACCAGCAGCCTTCCGGCGATGGCGCCGTATCGGCCGGGGTCGAACAGCACCAGCGGCAGCGTGCCGCGGGTGATGGTCAGGAGGCCGTTGCCGGCGCCGTAGAGGAAGGCGAAGGCGATCGCCGCCGTCGGCACCTGCCCGCCCCACAGCCCGGCCACGAAGCACACCGGCAGCAGGGCGGCGGCCGCCAGCGTCAGCGCCGGCGGCGACAGCCCGCCGCCGAACATCACCTCCGCCAGCCGGGCGCCGGACTGGCCGATGCCGCGCAGCGTCGCGATCCACACCGCGACCGGCGCCGCCAGCCCCAGCCCGGCCAGGATGCCGATCATATGCGCCGACATGCCGGCGTTCAGGATGTTGGTCAGGGTCACGATCAGGGCGTAGAGCGCGCCGGCGATCCAGGGCTGCCGCCGGCCTCCGGCCAGGGGCGCCGCCGCCGCCGTGCTCCGCTCGCGTCCCCCGTCATGACCGGCGGGCAGGGTCAGGTGCAGCGGGATGGTCAGCAGGGCAAAGCCGGCATAGGCGAGGACCGCGCCGCGCCAGCCGAAGGCGCCGGCCAGGCTCTCGCCGATCGGCCAGAAGGCGGTGGAGGCCAGGCCGCCCAGCAGCGTGATCTGCGCCATCGGCCTGCGCGCCTCCGCCCCGCCGATCCGGGCCAGCGCGGCGAAGGCGGCGTCGTACAGGGTGCAGCGCATCGCCACGCCCAGCACCAGCCAGGCAGCGTAATACGAGACCGGGTCGCGGGCCAGGGCGAGGCCGATGCAGCCGAGGGCCGACAGCAGCGACCCCGCCGTCATCACCGCGCGGCCGCCATGCCGGTCGATCAGCCGCCCGATCCAGGCCGAGGACAGCCCCATGCCCAGGAGGGCGGCGGAGAAGCCGCCATGCACCAGCGTCTGGCTCCAGCCGGTCTCGGCGATGATCCGTGGCCCGAAGCCGCCGATCAGGTAGTAGGTCGTGCCCCAGCTGACCAGCTGCGCCAGGCCGAGGCAGAGGACCGTGCGGCGCCGGATCAAGCGTCGCGGCCCGGGGCTGGCAGGGTGGTGTCGCCGGGGCCGAGCGGCCGCTGCATCAGCACGCTGTCGACCCAGCGGCCGAACTTGAAGCCGACCGACGGCAGCAGGCCGGCGCGGCGGAAGCCCAGCGCCTCGTGTAGCGCGATCGAGGCGGCATTGCCGCTGTCGCCGATCACCGCCACCATCTGCCGCCAGGGGCCGGCCTCGCAGCGCTCGATCAGCGCGCCCAGCAGCGCCCGGCCGATGCCGCGGCCGGCCATCCCGTCGGCGACATAGACCGAATCCTCGATGGTGTGGCGATAGGCCGGCCGTGGCCGGTAGGCGCCGGC
Source organism: Inquilinus sp. (assembly GCF_039594555.1). Classification (GTDB taxonomy): domain Bacteria; phylum Pseudomonadota; class Alphaproteobacteria; order DSM-16000; family Inquilinaceae; genus Inquilinus. The sequence continues at coordinate 1,758 of NZ_JBCNNF010000335.1, read as the reverse complement.
ATAGGCATAGCCGACGACGCGGCCGCCGATCTCCGCCGCCAGATAGGGCAGGCCCTGGGCCAGCACCGCGGCCCGCCGCCCCGCCAGCTCCGCCATCTCGGGCGGCACCTCCTCGAAGCTGGCGACGCCGTGCAGCACATGATGGGCATAGATCGCCTGGATGGCCGGCAGGTCGGCCTCGGCGGCGTCGCGGATGGTGATCAGGGAAGCGGGGTGGCGGTCAGGCATCGTCGGTTCGGTCTCTCGGTCGGCGTCGGGCGGTCAGGATCGGCATGCCCGCGCAGCGCCTCGCCGCGGCTGATGCCCAGATCGGCCAGACGCCGGTCGTCGAGCTCCCGCAGGATCTCGACCTGGCGCCGGCGCGACTGCGGCGCGGCGGAGAACCAATGCAGCATCTCGGAGAGCAGGGGGCAAGTCATCGGCTGGGCCCTGGTGGGAACGGGCCGAGATTGCGCTTTGGTGACGGATAAGGGAAATTTGGATATCCAATGCGGATCATAAGGAATTCTTTGGGATGCGCGGCCTCAGCCTCGACCAGCTGCGGACCTTCGCCGAGGTGGTGCGGGCCAGCAGCTTCTCCGGCGCCGCGGCGCGGCTGAACCTGACCCAGCCGGCGGTCAGCCTGCAGATCCGCCAGCTTGAAACCAGGCTCGGCGTCCGGCTGGTCGAGCGGGTCGCCAAGCGGGCCACGCCGACCGCGGCGGGCCGCGACCTGCTGGTCCATGCCGGGCGGATCGAGGCCGAGGTCGCGGCGGCGGTCGAGGCGATGGCGGAGCATGCCGGCGGCGCGCCCGGCCGGGTGCGGGTCGGCACCGGCGCCACCGCCTGCATCTACCTGCTGCCGCCGGTGCTGCGGGCGCTGCGCCGCCGCCTGCCGTCGCTGGAGATCGTGGTCTCCACCGGCAACGCCGTCGACGTGCTGCGCCTGGTGGAGGAGAACGCGCTCGACCTCGGCCTCGTCGCCCTGCCGGCCTCGGGCCGGGCCTTCGCCGTGACGCCGCTGATGGAGGAGGCGTTCGTCGCCGTCGCCCCGGCCGAGGCTGACGACCTGCCGCCGGTGGTGGCGCCGGCGGCCCTGGCCGGCCGGCCGGTGGTGCTGTACGAGCCCGGTGGCCAGACCCGGCGCATCGTCGACGACTGGTTCGCCCGCGCCGGGGTCAGCCTGAAGCCGGTGATGGAGCTGGGCAGCGTCGAGGCGATCAAGGAGCTGGTCGGCGCCGGCCTCGGCTGCGCCATCCTGCCGGCCATGGCGGTGGCGCAGGCGCCGGGCCTGGCGGTGCATCAGCTGGCGCCGCGGCTCAGCCGCCGGCTCGGCCTGGTGCTGCGCCGCGACAAGCCGTTGACCCGCGGCCTGCGCGAGATCATCGCGGCGCTGCACGAGGCGACGCTGGATCGCGCCTGACCCGACCCTGCTGACGGAACCTGACAGCCCGGACGCCTATCCTGTCGATGAATGACAGCGGAGAAGGGCATGTTCATCATCCTCGGCGGCACCGGCCATGTCGGTTCGGCGGCGGCCCGGGCGCTCCTCGACCAGGGGCGGCCGGTCACCATCGTCACGCGCAACCCCGACCGGGCCGAGGGCTGGAAGCGACGCGGCGCCGAGGTCGCGGTGTCGGATGTCCGCGACGTTGATCGCCTGCGGGCGGTGTTCCGCCGGGGCCGGCGGGCCTTCCTGCTCAACCCGCCGGCCGATGTCTCGACCGACACCGATGCCGGGGAGCGCGAGACGGTGCGCTGCATCCTGGCGGCGCTCGA
>NZ_JBCNNF010000334.1:0-7621 GCF_039594555.1 Inquilinus sp. | reverse complement strand
CCGCCAGCGCCTCCTCCTGCCCGAGACGGTGCGCTTCTGGCGCGACCTGCTGGCCGCGCTGGCCGAAGGGCAGTCCTCCTTTGCCGGCGAGACGGTGCTGCAGACCCTGGGCGGGGAGCGTCGCGCGGTGCTGCTGACCGCCACCTTCCCGGCCGACGGCGTGCGGTCCACCGGCCTGATCAGCGCCGTCGACATCACCGAGCGCCAGGCTTTGGCCGAGGCGCGGGCCGAACTGGCGCATGTCTCCCGCGTCGTCACCCTGGGTGAGCTGACGTCGTCGATCGCGCATGAGGTGAAGCAGCCGCTGGCCGCCATCGTCACCGACAGCCAGGCCTGCCTGCGCTGGCTCGACCGGCCGGTGCCGGCGCTGGACGAGGCGCGGGCCTGTGCCGGCCGCATTGCCGGCCAGGCTCACCGCGCCGACCAGGTGGTGCAACGCCTGCGCGACCTCACCCGCAAGGCGGAGCCGGAGCGGACGGCGGTGGCCCTCGACTCCGTGGTCGGCGAGGCGGCGGAGCTGATGCGGCAGGAGATCGCCGAGCATGGCGTGGCCCTTCACTTGCGGCTGGCTCCGGGCCTGCCACCGGTGTCGGGCGACCGCATCCAGCTGCAGCAGGTGCTGATCAACCTGATGATCAACTCGGTCCAGGCGATGGCGTCCACGCCCCGCCGCGACCTGACGATCGAGACGCGGAGCGGCGCGGCGGGAGAGGTGGAGCTGGAGGTCGGCGACACCGGCATCGGGCTGGCGGCGGAGGAGCTGCCGCGGCTGTTCACCCCGTTCCGCACCACCAAGCCGGGCGGCATGGGCCTGGGCCTGTCGATCTGCCGCTCGATCGTCGAAGCCCATGCCGGGCGGATCCGGGCCTCGCGCAACGCCGAGGCCGGGCTGACGCTGCACGTCAGCCTGCCCGCGGCCGATCGGGGGGCCGCATGAGCGGGGCCCTGGCCGAGGCGCCGCTGGTCCTGGTGCTGGACGACGAGGCGCCGGTCCGCACCGCGTTGGACAGCCTGCTGCGCTCGGTCGGCTTCCGCGTCGCCTGCTTCGCCGCGCCGCAGGAGCTGCTGGACAGCGGCCTGGCGGTGGCGGCCGGCTGCCTGGTGCTGGACATCCGGCTGCAGGTCGCCAGCGGCCTCGATTTCCAGGCGCAGCTGTCCGAGGCCGGCATCCGCATCCCGGTGGTGTTCATGACCGGGCACGGCGACATCCCGATGACCGTGCGGGCGATGAAGGCCGGGGCCCAGGACTTCCTGACCAAGCCGTTCCGCGATCAGGACATGCTCGACGCCGTCGCCGCGGCGATCGAGCGCGACCGCGGGCGCCGCGCCGCCGAGGGGCGCGTGGCCGGGATCGCGGAGCGCTACCGCACCCTGACGCCGCGTGAGCGGCAGATCATGGCCCTGGTGGCGGAGGGGCTGATGAACAAGGAGATCGCGGGCCGGCTGGGCCTGAGCGAGATCACGATCAAGATCCACCGCGGCCAGGTGATGCGGAAGATGGAGGCGCGCTCGATCACCGACCTGGTCCGCATCGCCGACGCGCTGGGCCTCTGTGCGGCCGGTTCGGGCCAAAGCCTGATGGTTGGCTGAGTCCTCCCTACCCTCGCGGGAGGGGGTAGGGGGCTGTCAATGACAGGGGAAGATGTGGGGTAAGCCAGATTTCCATCGGGTCGGCGTCGACGTTCAACTTTGATTCCTCCGGCGCCAATACCCCTCCCCCTGCCCCCTCCCGCGAGGGGAGGGGGAGAATGGAAGGGACAAGCCTGCTCAAACAGACGACGCCGTTCCGAAAAGCTCTCGCTTGCGGGAAAGGTCACGCAAAAACGTCCGGCGTCCCGCTGGTGTCGCCAGCCTCACCCGGCGACGACCGGGCTCTTGTCCTTGTGCAGCGCGTCCATCACCGCCTTGTCGAGGTTGAGATGGCCCTGCACCAGCTCCGGCGGGGTCAGTGCCATCCACTGGTTCAGCGACACGTCGGCATAGTAGCTGCTCTTGAACATCTCGAGGAAGCGCAGCGTCGTGGTGCCGGTGTTCTCGATGTAGTGGCCCATGGCGAAGGGCACGTAGCCGACATCGCCGGCCTTGAAGTCGATGGTGCGGGCGGAGCCGACCGCGCCGAACACGCCCATGCGGGCCTGGCCCTCGATGTAGTACTGCCACTCATCGGCATTCGGGTGCCAGTGCAGCTCGCGCATCCCGCCGGGCTCGATCTCCACCAGCGCCGCGGCGATGGTCTTCGACGCGTTGAAGTTCGAGGAGTCGGTGATACGGACGGTGCCGCCCTTGGTCCTGATCGGGTCCTGCGCCAGCATCCGGTGGCTGAAGACCTGCGGCACCTGCTTGGCGCCGGCGATCTTGTCGCCGGCCAGCGGGCCCGGCACCGGCAGGTTGAAGATATAGCGCTCGCGCGGGTCTGGCGTGTGGCCGAAATACTTCGGATCGACGCCGAAATTCTTGCCCAGCACGTCGGGCGGCACGTGCTTGAACCAGTCGCTCAGCAGGAAGGTGCCGTCCTCGTCGAACTCGCCGTCGTCGAAGACCAGCAGGAACTCGCAGCCATCCTTGCCCAGGCCCTGGATCGAATGCGGGATGCCCGAGGGGAAGTACCAGAGGTCGCCGACGCCGACATCGTCGACGAAGTTGTTGCCGTAGGCGTCGACCGCGGTGATCCGCGCCTCGCCATACAGCATGTAGGCCCATTCGGCCTGCTTGTGCCAGTGCAGCTCGCGCGTGCCGCCGGCGTTCAGGCGCATGTTCACGCCCGCGATGTTCTTGGAGACGCTGAGCTCGCGGATCGTGACCTGGCGGGTCCAGCCGCCCTCCTCCTGGCGCATATGCGCGTCGGAGAAGGAATAGCGCAGGTTCTGGAACGTGCCGCTGTCGGTCCGCGGCGGGTTCAGGAAGCTCGGATTCTCCTGGTCGCGCAGCAGATCGCGCGGGCCGGGGTCGGTGCCGCCGCGGCCGGGAGTCTTCGGCTGCAGGGTATCAGCGGTCTGCGCGTTGGCGCCGGTGGCGGCGACGGCAAGGCCGCCCGCGGCCATGGTGCCGAGGGCTGCGCGGCGGGTGATCAGGGTCATAGTAGTTCCTCCAGTCCTTCGTGGCCCCGGCTTTTCAGAAGCCGGACCGCACGTCGCGGACGCTGAGCGGCGCGGCGGCGCATCGGATCCACGCGTCGATCGTCTTTCCCGGGAGGCGGGGAGGAGAGGCCGGAGCGGTCAGCCGCCGGGCCTCGCCCGCGCCTTCGGCCCAAGCCGATTGGCACGCTGACTCGACGATCGGCGGCGGCGGGGTGGCGGGCTTCGTCCGTAACCCGAGGGAAACCGCCGGTCGGCCTCGACGCCGTGCGACCATCGATGTGGGGAGAAGACGCCCTTTGCGGCCCCCGCACCATCATATTGATGGTTAAGGGCCTAACCGCCGGGGCTAGCGGACTATACCCCGGTATAGGGTGCGGCCGGCCGGGGCCATCCTACCCCACGCGCGGCAAACTGATGGTGGCGCGCAGGCCTTTGGCCTGGTTGGCCAGAACGATGTCGCCGCCATGGTGGCGCACGATGGTGCGGGCGATCGACAGGCCCAGGCCGACGCCGCCCGTCTCTAGGTTGCGGGAGTTCTCGATCCGGAAGAACGGGGCGAAGACCTGCTCGCCGACATCCGCCGGAATGCCGGGCCCGTCATCCTCGATCACGATCTCGACGCCGTCCCCTGCCCGGGCCACATGCACCCGGGCGCGCTCGCCATAGCGCACGGCGTTCTCGACCAGGTTGCGGATGGCGCGGCGCAGCGCGTCCGGCCGGCAGCGATAGCTGATCTTCGGTCCTTCCCGGACGGTGACGTCCTGGCCCAGCTCGGCCAGGTCGTCGCACAGGCTTCCGACCAGCGCCGACAGGTCGACGGTGCGGGTGCCCTCGGCCGTCGCCTCCTCGCGGGCGAAGGCCAGCGTCGCCTCGGTCATCTTCTGGACCTCGGCGATGGTCGCCAGCATCTTCTCCCGTTCCTCCGCATCGGCGACGAACTCGGCGCGCAGGCGCAGCGAGGTCAGCGGCGTGCGCAAATCGTGGCCGATCGCCGCCAGCATGCGGGTGCGGTCCTCGACGAAACGCTGCAGCCGCTCCTGCATCCGGTTGAAGGCCTCGGCGGTGTTGCGGATGTCGTCGGGCCCGGCCTCCGGCAGCGGCGCCACGGATTCGCCGCGGCCCAGCGCCTCGGCGGCGACGGCCAGGCGGCGCATCGGCCGGGCGATGCCGCGGGCGACGATGATGCCGAACACCGACAGCATGATCGCGGTGACCGCGACCGACACCACCGACTGGCTGGTCCAGAACGAATTGCCGGACGGCTTGGCATAGGCGCTGTTCAGCCAGGCGCCGTTGCCCAGCTCCACCGACAGGCCCATGCCGTAGGCCGCGTCGAGATACAGGAACTTGGCCGGGCCCGACAGCGGCCAGGCATGGGCCGGCACGTCCGCCCAGGGCGTGGTGACGGCCGCCGTGGCCGTGCCGATCCCGAGGATCTGGGCCGATTCCTGCCGGTCCTGGGGCTTGCCCTTGTCCTGCTTCGGGGCTTTCGGACCCCATGGGGTCACGTTCGGCAGCGGCTTCGCCAGCTGCGTCCAGGCCTCCTGCCGCCAGGCCATGGCATCGCCGGGCCCATCGGGGGACACCCAGAACCGGCTGTAGGAGGTGCCGCTGGCGCTCAGGATGTCGTCCTGCAGCGCCGGCGGCGTCGCCTCCAGCAGCCGGGCCAGCGACGCCGTCCGGCTGAAGAACTCGGCCTTCGAGGCCGCCTTCAGCGCCTGGCCACGCTCGTCCCAGGAGATCAGGAAGCCGATGCCCTGTGACAGGGCGAGGGCCAGCAGCATCAGCCCGATGAACTGGGCCGCCAGGCTGTGCGTCCACCACCGCCTCATGCCGGCTCGACCTCCGCCACGAAGCTGTAGCCGCCGCCCCAATGGGTCTTGATCAGGCAGGGCGATTTCGGGTCGGCCTCGATCTTCTTGCGCAGGCGGCTGACCTGGTTGTCGATGCTGCGGTCGAAGCTGTCGGCGGCGCGGCCGACCGTCAGGTCCAGCAGCTGGTCGCGGCTCAGCACCAGCCCGGCATGGTCCAGGAAGGCGTTCAGCAGCCGGAACTCCGCGGTGCTCAGCGGCACGGCCACGCCGTCGTCGCCCACCAGCTCGCGCCGGCCGACATCCAGCAGCCAGCGGTCGAAGCGCAGCGTCTTCGCCTTCAGCCGGCCGCGCTGCGGCGGCAGGCTGTGCACCCGGCGCAGCACCGCCTTGATGCGGGCCAGCAGCTCGCGCGGGTTGAACGGCTTGGTCAGGTAGTCGTCGGCGCCGATCTCCAGCCCGATGATGCGGTCGGTGTCCTCCGCCATCGCGGTCAGCAGGATCACCGGCAGGTTGCTGGTGCCGCGCAGGTAGCGGCACAGCGACAGCCCGTCCTCGCCCGGCATCATCACATCCAGCACGATCAGGTCGGGCGCGCTGCGCTCGAGCATGCGGCGCAGCGCCGCCGCGCTTTCGGCGACGCTGACCCTGTAGCCGTGCTGGGACAGGTATTTGCCGACGAGGTCACGGATGTCGCGATGGTCGTCGACGACGGCGATGTGCGGTATGGCTTCCATGCTGCGCTCCACGCCGAACATACCGAAAACGGCGCCGGATCCCGCGCAGGAAATTGTATCAGTCTGTCTCGGATCCGGGGTTTGCGACACTCCGTGACTCAAAACCGGGTCCGGCGACAGATCCCTGCGACAACTGCCGGCCATAGTGCCCTCGTCAACGCAACAGCGATGGTCGAGGCAATGCTGGGATTCGGATGGGATGGCGGACGGATGCCGGCGCCGCACGCGGCCGGGCTCGGGCCGGACCGGTCCGGGGCCCCTCGCTCCGCCTTCGCCGCGGTGCTGTTCGCCGACATCGTCGGCTTCAGCCGGCTGTGCGAGACGCTGGAGCCGGCGGGCACCTTCGCCCTCCTGTCCGGCTTCCACGAGCGCATGGCGCTGGCGGCGGCGGATCACGATGCGGCGATCGGCGACCCGGTCGGCGACGGCATCATGGCGGTGTGGTGCGGCCCGGCGCCGGCCGCGGCCCGCGCCGCCCTGCGCTGCGGCTTCGCCATGCTGGAGGCGATCGACGACTGGAACCGGGCCCGGCGCGACGGGCTGCCGCTGCGCATCGGCGTCGGCCTGCATGCCGGGCCGGTGATCATCGGCCGGGTCGGCGCGGTCGGGCACGACAAGCTGGGCGCCTTCGGCGACACGGTGAACGTCGCCCACCGACTGGAACGGATGACCCGCATCCGGCACAGCGACATCATCGTGTCGGAGGCGCTGTTCCGCGCCGTGGCCCAGCGCTATCCGGCGGAGCGGCGGCTGGCCTCGTTCCCCGCCGCCGGCCGGGCCGACATCCCCGGCCGGGTGGAAGGCGTGGCGATCCGTGCCGCCGCCCTGGCCTGAGCGGCACGGGAATATCGTATCAAACCGCGCGATCCAGTCCTTGACGCGACACTCCGCGACAAACCCGCCGGCACCCCGGCACAGTTCTGCGACAGGGGGCCGGCATGGTGCGAGAGCATCAGCAAAGGGATGACCCCCATGCACGACGCGACACAGATCCGGCCCGCCATGGCGGGAACCGCGCTCGCAGCTGCCCCGGCGATCGATCCCGAGCGCATCGAGCCCGGCTGGCGGCCGCCGGTCGATCGGCTGGCCCTCAGCTGGAACGAGGTGGCCGCCGGCTGGCTGGCGACCGGCGGGCTGCTGGCCGTCCTGGCTGTCGGCGCGATCCTCGGCCGCGAGCCGATGGGCGATCCGGTCTATCGTTCGGCCGGGCTGCCTGGCATCGGCCCGGCCGCCGGCGCCGAGATCTGCCAGGCCCCGATACCCACTCAGGCCACCAATCCCTTCCTCCCGGCCTCGCGGCCACCGGGCCACGCCTGACCATCTTTTGATCCCGACCGAATGGAGAGTTGCTTGCAGATGACGATGGCCCGCCCAGCCCTGCTGCTGGCCTTCGCGGCATTTCTGGGCGCCCCTTCCCTTGCCGCGGCGCAGGATGCCGCCGCCGGCGAGCGCGCCTTCCGCACCCGCTGCGCCACCTGCCACAGCGTCGAGGCCGGACAGAACCGGCTCGGGCCCAGCCTCGCCGGGGTGGTCGGCCGCAAGGCCGGCAGCGTCGAGGGCGCCCGCTATTCGCAGGCCCTGCGCGACTCCGGAATCACCTGGGACGCGCCGTCGCTCGACCGCTTCCTGGCCGATCCGCGCGCCGCCGTGCCCGGCACCAGCATGACGGTCCGGCTGACCGACGCCGCGCAGCGCGCCGCGATCATCGCCTACCTGTCCAGCCGCTGAGCCGGACGGCCGGGACTTTGTATCAAACCGTGTCAGCGGGCCGTCCCGGGACGGCTCGCGACAAAGACCGGGGCCGCCGGACAAGGTTCTGCGACAGCCGCCGCCCAGGCTTCTCCCGTGCAACAACCTCAGGAGACATGACGTGATCACCAGAATCCCGGTTCCGGTCCTGGCCGGTTTCGCGCTGCTGGCGACCATCGGCACCGCCCTGGCGCAGGGCGACGGCTGCATCCAGCGCAACGCCAAGGCCGGGCAAAGCACGCCCACC
>NZ_JBCNNF010000333.1:0-7627 GCF_039594555.1 Inquilinus sp. | reverse complement strand
GGCGGCCGGCAAAGGGCGCGGTCACCGCCACCGCCAGCGGCCAGGGGATCATCAGCAGGCCGACCTGGGCCGGGGAGAAGCCGTAGCCGGTCTGCAGCAGGAAGGGCAGCGCCACGAAGGCCGACATCTGCGCCATGAAGGAGCTGATCGAGGTGACGACCGAGAGGCCGACCACCGGGATGCGCAGCAGGTCCAGCGGCACCAGCGGCGTCGCCCGGCCCAGCTGTCGCCGCACCAGCCAGATCGCGGCGGCGACCGCGATGCCGAGCTGCAGCGCCACCAGCCCCCAGTCCAGCCCGTGGCCGATGCTGTCGATGCCGGTGATCAGCAGGCCGAAGGTTGCGGCGGACAGCAGCGCGCTCAGCAGGTCGAAGCGGCGGTCGGCCAGGTCGCTTTCCGGCAGGTTGCGGCTGCCGATGACCAGGGCGGCGACGCCCAGCGGCAGGTTGATCGCGAACAGCCAGGGCCAGGAGGCGAGCGACAGCAGGGCGCCGGCGAAGCTGGGGCCGATGGTCGAGGCGCCGGCCGCGATCATGGCGTTGACGCCCAGCACATGGCCCAGCCGGGCACGCGGGAAGATGTAGCGGATCAGCGCGGTGTTGACGCTCATGATCCCGGAGGCGCCGAAGCCTTGGGCGACGCGGGACAGGGTCAGCGCCAGCAGCGAATCCGACAGGGCGCAGGCCAGCGAGGCGACGGTGAACAGGGCCAGGCCGCCGAGATAGATCCGGCGGTAGCCGACGATCTCGCCCAGCCCCGCCAGCGGCAGCAGCGAGACCACCACTGCCAGCTGGTAGGCGTTGACGATCCAGATCGACATCGACGGGCTGGCCTGGAACTCGGCCGCGATCGTCGGCAGCGCCACATTGGCGACGGAACCGTCGAGCACGGCGAGCATGATGCCGAGCACCACGGTGGCGAAGGCCCATCTGCGGCGGGGCAGGGGCAGGCCGTCGGGCAGGGAGGACACGGGCGAGACCTCGCAATTCACGACAGGCGCCTGCGGCGCCCGCCGTCCATGGCATGATCCTGGAACCGGCCGTCTCGGATGGCTATGGCGTTTTAGCTATATCAGAATAGCAAAATGATCGACCCGCACCAGATCTCCCCGGCCGAGCGTGAGCAGATCGGCGCCCTGCGGCTGCAGCTGATGGCGCTGCTGCGTCGGCTGCGGCGCGAATCCGACGGCGGCGACATCCCGCTGTCGCAGCTGATGCTGCTGGCCGCGCTGCTGCGGCTGGGCGGCACGGCCAGCCCGACCGAGCTCGCCGCGGTCGAGGGGCTGCGCTCGTCCAACGTCGCGGCGCTGCTGCGCGGGCTGGAGAAGGGCGGGCTGGTGCGGCGCGAGGCCGATGCCGGCGACCGGCGGCGCCTGCATGTCGTGCTCACCGACGCCGGCACCCGGGCGGTGCTGGAGAACCGCAGCCGTCGCGAGGCCTGGATGGCCGAGGCCGTGGCCGCCTGCCTGTCGCCGGAGGAGCGGGCGCAGCTGATCGCCGCCGGCGCCCTGCTGCAGCGGCTGGCGGAGTATCAGGAGGATAAGTCGAGATCGGCACCTGTTGTCCCCCCTCCCCTCGCGGGAGGGGGGTAGGGGGAGGGGGTTGTCGATCGAAGAGCTGCGTCGTCGCGGCTTTCGAAACGGCCGACTTCGAGAGCTTTAGGTGAACCTGACAATCGGTCTTGCGGGCCGAACCCCCTCCCCCTGCCCCCCTCCCGCAAGGGGAGGGGGGACTCGATTGGGGAGTCCCTACTCTCTACTCCGCCGCCTCGACCAGCGGGGCGGGGGTGTAGTTCAGGATCGGCCCGAGCCAGCGCTCGACCTCGGGGATCGGCATGCCCTTGCGGCGGGCATAGTCCTCGACCTGGTCGCGCTCCACCTTGGCGACGCCGAAATAGTAGGAGTCCGGATGCGCCAGGTAGAGGCCGGAGACCGATGAGCCGGGCCACATGGCGTAGCTCTCGGTCAGGCGCACCCCGACCTGCTTTTCGGCATCGAGCAGGCGGAACAGCGTCATCTTCTCGGTGTGGTCCGGCTGGGCCGGATAGCCCGGCGCCGGGCGGATGCCGCGATAGGGCTCGCCGATCAGCTCGTCCGGCGCGAAGGCCTCGTCCGGGGCATAGCCCCAGAACTCGCGGCGCACGCGCTGGTGCATGGCCTCGGCGAAGGCCTCGGCGATGCGGTCGGCCAGGGCCTTCACCAGGATCGAGGAATAGTCGTCATTGGCCCGGACGAAACGGTTGGCGATCGCCTCCTCCTCGATCCCGGCTGTGACGACGAAGCCGCCGATATAGTCCGCCTTGCCGCTGTCGGCGGGGGCGACGAAGTCGGACAGCGCCACCCGCGGCCGGCCGTCGCGCTTCGACAGCTGCTGCCGCAGGGTGAAGAAGGTCGCCAGCTCCTGCCGCCGGCTTTCATCCGTGAACAGTCGGATGTCGTCCCCCACTGTGCCGGCCGGCCAGAAGCCGATCACCGCCTTCGGCCTGAACCACTTCTCCGCGACAATGCGGGCCAGCATCGCCTGGGCGTCCTGGAACAGCTGCCGCGCCGCCTCGCCCTGCTTCTCATCCTCCAGGATCGCCGGGTAGCGGCCCTTCAGCTCCCAGGTCTGGAAGAACGGGGTCCAGTCGATGTAGCGCGCCAGCTCCGCCAGGTCCCAGTCCTCGAACACCCGGGTGCCCAGGAAGGACGGCTTCGGCGGCTGGTACCCGGCCCAGTCGATCGCGAAGGGCGTGGCGCGGGCGGCGGCCAGCGGCAGGCGCTGCTTCTCCGCCTCGGCCCGGGCATGGCCGTCGGCGACCTTGCGGTACTCGTCGCGCACGCCCTCCACATAGCCGCGCCTCGCCTCGGGCGACAGCAGGTTCGAGACCACGCCGACGGCGCGGCTGGCGTCGTTGACATAGACGGTCTGGCCGCGGGCGTAGCGCGGGTGGATCTTCACCGCCGTGTGCACCCGGCTGGTGGTGGCGCCGCCGATCAGGAGCGGGATGTCGAAGCCCTCGCGCTCCATCTCCGCCGCCACATGCACCATCTCGTCCAGCGACGGGGTGATCAGGCCGGACAGGCCGATGATATCGACCTTCTCGGCCTTCGCCGTCTCCAGGATCTTGGTGGCCGGCACCATGACGCCGAGATCGATGATCTCGTAGTTGTTGCAGGCCAGCACGACGCCGACGATGTTCTTGCCGATGTCGTGCACGTCGCCCTTGACGGTCGCCATCAGGATCTTGCCGGCGCTGCGCCGCTCGCCACCGCCATTGGCCGCCTTCTCGGCTTCCATATAGGGCAGCAGATGGGCCACGGCCCGCTTCATGACGCGGGCCGACTTGACCACCTGGGGCAGGAACATCTTGCCGGAGCCGAACAGGTCGCCGACCACGTTCATGCCGGCCATCAGCGGGCCTTCGATCACGTGCAGCGGCCGCTCGGCCTGCAGCCGCGCCTCCTCGACATCGGCGTCGATGAACTCGGTGATGCCGTTGACCAGCGCATGCTCCAGCCGCTTGCCGACCGGCTGCTCGCGCCAGGACAGGTCCTTCTCCTTGGCCTCGCGGCCGCCGGCGCCCTTGAAGCGCTCGGCCAGGGCCAACAGGCGCTCGGTGGCATCGTCGCGGCGGTTGAGGACCACGTCCTCGCAGGCCTCGCGCAGTTCCGGCTCGATCGATTCATAGACGGCGAGCTGCCCGGCATTGACGATGCCCATGTCCATGCCGGCCTGGATGGCGTGGTACAGGAACACCGCGTGCATCGCCTCGCGCACCGGCTCGTTGCCGCGGAACGAGAAGGACAGGTTCGAGACGCCGCCGGAGATATGGGCGTGCGGCAGGGTCTGCCGGATCTGCCGCGTCGCCTCGATGAAGGCGACGCCGTAGCCGTTGTGCTCCTCGATGCCGGTGGCGACCGCGAAGATGTTCGGGTCGAAGACGATGTCCTCGGGCGGGAAGCCGGCCTCCTCGGTCAGCAGCTTGTAGGCCCGGGTGCAGATCTCGACCTTGCGCTCCAGCGTGTCGGCCTGGCCGGCCTCGTCGAAGGCCATCACCACCACGGCGGCGCCGTAGGACCGCACCAGCCGGGCGTGGTGCAGGAAGGCCTCTTCGCCCTCCTTCATCGAGATCGAATTGACCAGGGGCTTGCCCTGGACGCATTTCAGCCCGGCCTCGATCACCGAGAATTTCGAGCTGTCGATCATCACCGGCACGCGGGCGATGTCGGGCTCGGCCGCGATCAGGTTCAGGAACTCGACCATGGCCTTCTCGGAATCGATCAGGCCCTCGTCCATGTTGATGTCGATGATCTGGGCGCCGTTGGCCACCTGGTCGCGCGCCACCTCCAGCGCCGCGGCGTAGTCGCCGGCGGTGATCAGCTTGCGGAAGCGGGCCGAGCCGGTGACGTTGGTGCGCTCGCCGACATTCACGAACGGGATGTCGCCGGTCAGCGTGAACGGCTCCAGCCCCGACAGCCGCATCAGCGGCGCGGCCACGGGCACTTGGCGCGGCGGCAGGTCCGCCACCGCATCGGCGATGGCGCGGATATGGTCGGGGGTCGACCCGCAGCAGCCGCCGACGATGTTGACCAGCCCCTCCTCGGCGAAGCCGCGGATCTGTGCGGCCATCGCCTCCGGCGTCTCGTCATACTGGCCGAACTCGTTCGGCAGGCCGGCATTGGGATAGGCGCAGACGAAGGTGTCGGCGGCCTCGGCGATCTCAGCCAGATGCGCCCGCATGGCGTTGGCGCCCAGGGCGCAGTTCAGGCCGATGGTGAAGGGCCGGGCGTGCCGCACCGAATGCCAGAAGGCGGTCGGGGTCTGCCCCGACAGGGTGCGGCCGGACAGGTCGGTGATGGTGCCGGAGATCATCACCGGCAGGTGGACGCCCTTCTCGGCGAAGACCAGCTCGGTGCCGAAGATCGCCGCCTTGGCGTTCAGCGTGTCGAAGATGGTCTCGATCAGGATGATCTCGGCGCCGCCATCGACTAGGCCGCGCACCTGCTCGGCATAGGCGTCGCGCAGCTGGTCGAAGGTGACCGCGCGGTAGCCGGGGTTGTTGACGTCCGGCGAGATCGAGGCGGTGCGGTTGGTCGGCCCCAGCGCGCCGGCGACGAAGCGGCGGCGACCGTCCATCGCCCGCGCCTTGGCCGCGGCCCGGCGGGCCAGCCGCGCGCCGTGGAAGTTCAGGTCGTAGACCACCTTCTCCATGCCGTAATCGGCCTGGGCGATCGAGGTGGAGGAGAAGGTGTTGGTCTCGAGGATGTCGGCGCCGGCGACGGCATAGCCGAAATGGATCGCCTCGATCGCGTCCGGCTGGGTCAGCGTCAGCAGGTCGTTGTTGCCCTGCAGGTGGCAGTCGCAGCCGGTGAAATGGGTGCCGCGGAAATGCTCCTCGGCGAAGCCCAGCCCCTGGATCTGGGTGCCCATGGCGCCGTCCAGGATCAGCACGCGCTGACGCGCCGCCGCAGTCAGCGCGGCCAGAACCTCGGTGCCGTCGACCGGCTCCAGGGGGAAGTCGAGGGAGGACGTGGTCATGGCGAGCGGCCGGCGGTTCCGGATCGGGGCCGTATGTAATGACATAAAGATATCTTTATATCAACATTCGATGTCGCGAAGAGAGCGACAAAGGTCGCCGGGAGAGCGACCGTCTCTCCCGGCGCGGCCCGGCCTAGGGGGCCGTCGCGGTCGGCTCCAGCCCGGTCGCAGCGATGGCCGGGGCGGCGGCGGGGGAGGCCAGGAACTCCAGCAGCTTCTTCGCCGCCGCCGGGTCGTGCGATCCGGCGACGATGCCGGCGGAATACAGCGTCACCTGCTGCAGCTCCGGCGGCAGCGGCCCGACCAGGTCGATGCCCTCGACCGCCTTCAGCTCGGCGATCTGCTGGAAGCCGAGCTCGGCCTCGCCCTTGGCCACGATCTCGCCGACCGGCGTGGCCGGGATCTTGCGGGCCTTGCCCGCCATCTGGTCGGCGATGCCCAGGCGCTGGAACATCCGGGTCGAGATGTAGACGCCGCTGGCGCTGTCGGAATAAGCGATGGACTTCGCCGCCAGCAGGGCCTGCTTCACCGCCTCGGCCGAGCTGATGTCCGGCTTCGGCGCGCCGGCCTTCACCGCCACGCCGATGCTGGACCGGGCGAGGACGACCTTGCTGTCGGGCAGCACCTTGCCCTGCTTGATCAGGTCGTCGAGCGCGTATCCGACCATGATCACGACATCGAGCTTCTCGCCGCGGGCCAGCCGGGCCGGCACGGCGTTCGGGGTGTCGCCCATCGACGGGCCCCACTGGATCTTCAGCGTGTCGCCGCTGGCGCGCTCGTATTCCGGCGCCAGGGCCTTGTAGGCGGAAGCGAAGCCGCCGGAGCTGACGACCTGCAGCTCGGCCGCGGCCGCGGGCTGGACCAGCAGCATCAGGCCGGCGACGGCGAGAGCGGCGGCGCGGGAGACGATCGGCGGCAGCGTCATGGCATGTCCTTGGGCCGGATTGGAACGGAATCCTATGGTGGCCGAAACGCCACGGCCGATCGCCCGCCGGTCCGGCAGCCCAGCCATGCCTGGACACCGTGCCGCAGCCGGCTTGCCTCGTCCGGCCTCATGTCCGACGTAGCTCCGATGCGTGCTGCCGTCGCGGCGCGCCCGGAGTCCCTGATGAGCCTCGCCCACGATCCCGATTTCCTGCGCCTCCTGGCCGGCAGCCACGCCCGGCTGGTCGGCACGCCGCTGCTGCCGGAGGAGGGCGACGCCGCCGCTCAGGCCCGCTGGCTGTACGAATCGGCGCCTTTCTGCGTGCTGGCGCACAACACCGACGCCGATCCGCGCTTCGTCTATGCCAACCGCGCCGCGCAGGCCCGCTTCGAGTACGGCTGGGACGAGTTCGTCACGCTGCCCTCCCGCCTCTCCGCCGAGGCGCCGGATCGGGCCGAGCGCCAGCGCCTGCTCGACGCCGTCACCCGCGACGGCTTCATCGCCGACTATCGCGGCCTGCGCATCGCCAAGTCGGGTCGCCGCTTCTGGATCGAGCGCGCCACCGTCTGGCAGCTGATCGACGAGGCCGGCACCCTGCGCGGCCAGGCGGCGACGTTCAGCGAGTGGCAGGAGGAGTAGGGCCGGGCCTCAGCCGCCCTGCCGCATCCCCAGTTGCTCCCAATGCCCCGGGTTCAGCACCAGCCGGCCTGAGCCGTCGAAACGCAGGGTCAGCGGATAGCGGCCCGGCACCATGAAATCGGTGGCCGAGACCGGCGTCAGTTCGGTCCGCTGATCCTTGCCGATGGCGAAGGCGGCGCGGGCGCCGGTGGCCTGGGCGAACAGCGTGTCGCCCTCGACCGTCACCTTCACCGTGACGAAGGGGCTGAAGACGTAGTCGCCGGCCAGGGCCTTCGCCTGGTCCGCCGACAGCACCGGCGCGCCGGCGGGCGTCGCCGGCTTCGGCTGGTCGGGCACCGAGGCCAGGATCGCGTCCCACATCGCCTCGCCGCCGATGACGCCGAGATCGACCGTCGGCAGCATCGCCGCTTCGTCCGTGAGCTCGCCGGTCGAGACGGCGTACAGCACGTCGCCGTCGAACTCGGTGGCGAAGGGCTGCAGCGCCCGCCCCATCGAGCTGTGCACCTGGATCGCCAGGCGCTGCAGCTCCGCCGGTTTCAGCTTC
>NZ_JBCNNF010000332.1:0-7646 GCF_039594555.1 Inquilinus sp. | reverse complement strand
AACGCGATGAAGCCCTATGTGGCGAAGGACTGCGTCAAGTCGGTGGTGCTGTGGAACCCGGTCGATCTCGGCTATGCCGCCATGTATGTGCTGCGGGCGGTGGCCGACGGCACGCTCAAGCCCGGCGCGACCTCGGTGAAGGCCGGCAAGCTCGGCGACCTGCAGGTCATCAACGGCAGCGAGATCCTGCTCGGGGCGCCCTTCGTCTTCACCAAGGAGAACATCGACAAGTTCGACTTCTGAGGCCGGCGGAACCGTCACCGGCATCCTGACCGCCTGCGGACCGGCGCCCGAGCGGCGCCGGCCCGCAGGCGGCGGGGGTCAGGCCGTCGCCCGCCGCAGGTCGGGGACCACCACGTCCCCCGCCTCCTTCGCCTGGATACCGGCGATCGCCGCCGAGCCGATGTAGCCGATGGCGGTCAGTGCGGCCAGGATGCCCGCCGGGATGTAATAGGCCCCCTGGTTCAGCACCGGCACCGCCAGGAAGCGCAACGCCTGGCCGGGCAGGATGTTGCCCATGCTCCGGGCATAGTTGAGCGCGTCATCCTTCCCGCGCGACCCGGCCAGGAAGTTCCAGGTCGTCATGATCACATTGGCGACGCCCCAGAGGGACACCGTGATCTCCCCGACATAGATCTTCACCTGGGCGTTGTCGCCCGGCGCCTTGACGATGAGGGCGCCGCGTGTCGGCCCCAGCAGCAGCTGGCAGATCCAGATGGTGACGGCGAAGCCCGGCTCGCCCGGCGTGCAGGAGGGCTTGCCGGCCAGCGGCGACATCGCCCAGGGCATGGTAAACAGGGTGGAGCCGAAGCGCAGAGCCACCGGCACGATCGCGGCCTTGCCGAGGCCCTTGCCGGTGGCGTTGGCACCGATCTGCGACAGGTCGATCAGCGTGCGCAGCGCCATAGTGGCTGTGTAGGCGACCAGGAAGTTGTGCTTCAGCTCCGTGTCGAAGGAGCTGTCCACCATCACCGCCGCGGGCATGGTCCCGCCGATGCCGGCGCGCTGCTTCAGCCAGTCGACGGTGAAGCCCGCCTTGAAGCGGTCGAGCGCGGCATCGTCCGGGAACGGCGCCCGGTCCAGGATCACCTTGGACAGGATGGTGGTCGGGATCGCCGCGATCCAGGCGACGACGCTGACCGGCCTGATCGTCAGCTTGCTGCCGGTGAACAGCTCGTACAGCTGCGACAGGACCGGGATCTCCCAGCCCTCGAAGATCGCCTCGCGGAACAGCTGGACCATGTCGGCGATGAGGTCGAGCATGGTCAGGACCACGCCCTTGGCGGCGTCGAGCGCGAACAGCGCCACGCCCTCCAGCACCTTGATCAGCCCGCTGAGCAGCAGCTCGAGCACCCGCCCCGGATCCGAGCCGATCGCGTCGAAATAGCCGAAGGCTTCGTCGAAGGCCTGCTTGCCGTCGCCGAACTGGAAGTTGTCGGCCAGGGCCTGCAGCTTCTCCATCAGGGTCTGGACCCCGCTGGCGAGGGCGGTGGTGGCTCGCAGCTCCCCTGCCCCGCCGCCCACGGTCCGGATCCGGCTCTGGTTCTCCTGGAACGCGTTCAGGAACAGGTTGTGGTCGGTGGCGTAGGACTGCCCGTCATCGAGGCTGTGCTCGCCGAGATAGCCGCCCAGGCTCGGCCCGCCATCGGGTCCGAGCTGCTTGATCAGGTCGTCGACGATGCTCTTGAGGTTGTCCTTGACCGTGTCGAAGCCGGCCGCGACGCGGTCGCGGATCAGCAGCACCGCATCGGCGGTGAAGTCGAGCACCACGCCGATCGAATGCTCGATGCCCTCGGCCGTGCGCGCGTAGTTGCGGAAGTTGAACAGGAAGGCCAGCCATTCGTAGAGCTGCTCAAGCTTGACCTTCAGCCAGTTCCAGACGCCCTCGACGAAGTCGAAGGCCTGCTGCGCCACCTCGATGATCGCCTCGAACACCTTGCCGGCGATCTCGAACAGCACCTTGCCGACGCCGTCGATGATGGTGACGACGATCTTGCTGATGCCGTTCACCACCCATTCGACGCCGCGCTTGAAGCCGCTCCAGACCGCGCCCCAGTCGATATCGAGAAAGCCGCCCAGCGCGGCATCGGCCCGGCTGGCACGCCAGGCCTGGGCCTCGGCCACATCGACGTCGCGATAGCGGGGATAGCCGGCGCTGAAGTCGATCTCCCAAGCCGTGTCGCCCAAGGCCGACAGGTCGAGCCGCGGCCGGAAGCCGGCATGGCGTGGGCCGGCGAAGCGGTACTGGAGGGCGCCGCCACTATCCTCGTCGGCCGCCGCGATCTGCATCGACCGCTTGGTCACCTCAGCGATGCTCTCGGCCGCCGCGTCGCGGTCCTTCATGTCGGCCGGCAGCAGCAGCTGGCCCGACCCGTCCTTCGCGTCCAGGATCTGCTGCTTGCCCATGCCGGCGAGATGCTCCTGCAGCGCGGCGTTGGGCTCGACCTTCAGCGGGCCGCCGGCCGGGGTCGCCGGCGTCTGGATCAGCAGCGTGGCGCCAGCCAGGGCCGTGGCGCGCTGGTGCAGCACCAGCTTGCCGTCCAGCCCGGTCTTGATCTTCACCGGGTCGAGCAGGCTGGCGCGGTAAGCGGCACCATTGACCCACAGCGTGGTCAAGAAGGCGGTGTTGACAACAATCTCGGCATTGCCCAGCGGCAGGCCGCGCTCGTCCACCGCCGTGACCTCGGTGGCATGGGTCGGCACCGAAGCGAGCGTGTCGGCGCCCTCCGGCACCTCCAACCCCTCCGTGAACCATTGCGCGGATTCGGGGGACTGCCAGAACCGGGTGATCTCGGCCTGGCGCGACACCGAATAGGCCTCGGAATAGCCGGTGCGATTGCGCCCGGTGGTGAAGATGGCGCCACCGGTCCCGGCGGCGATCGGGAACAGCATCGACCAGCCCGCCGGCTTGGCCCCCGCGGCGCCGCCCTGGCGGCTGTAGTTCAGGTCGCCATTCTGGTCCGCCGCGAACACCTCGACCCGGTCGTCGAAGCGCAGATTGGCGCGGATGTCGGTGAAGCGCACGCCCGGTACGGAATCGAGCTGCACCCAATCCTCGAACTGAATGCCGCTGCCGGCGGAGAATTTGCGCTGCTTCTTCAGCCACAGCCCGCCGCTTGCCAGGTCCACCGCGAACAGGCAAAGCAGGTTGTCGGCGTCGGTGACGGCGCCGATCCGGCTGACCTTGCGGCCCAGCTTGCGCAGCTGCGAGGTGCGGAAGCTGTCCTCGGCGAACAGCACCTCGTCGTCCTGGCCGATCGCGAACAGTGCCGACTGCACCGGGTTGTTGGCGGCGACCGCGATGTCCTTGACCATCGCCGGCTTGCCGTCCGGGCCCTTCACCGGGGCCCAGACCTCGCCGCCCCAGCGCCCGGCCGACAGGTCGTAGTAGTTGGTGCCCAGCCGGCCGTCGTCGAGCCGGACATTGATGTAGATCCGGCCGCTGTTGCCGCGCACGCCGAGCAGCCGGCGGATCGTCTCCGTCGCCTTTGCCGGCTCGGTCACCTGCTGGACATAGCCGGCGCCGTCCTGCCAGCGGCTGAGCGTCAGCTTGCCGGTGGGGTCGAGGCCGAACATCCACGGCGTGTCGGCCGACCCGCCGGCCGGGGTGAACAAATAGAGCTGCGTCGCGGTGACCGCCAGCGGCGTGTCCTCATAGGGCGCCGACTGGCCCTGGCCGCGTCGCAGGCGATGGACCTGCGCGTCGGAGCCGACGCTGTACAGGTCGATCACCCCGGCCTCGTTGACGAAGCTGTGGATCTCCGTCCCCGAGGACACCGGGCGCACCGGCAGGAAGGTCTCCATATATTTGGTGCTGACGCGCAGGACCGGCTTGGCGCCGGAACCCGCTGCCGCCAGGGCGGCGGCCGGGAACAGGGTCATGTCAACCTCCGGAAGTGGGATGGGCGGCCGCGAAACCGCGGGCCAGTTGCAGCGCCGGGGACCGCCACACCGGGCGGCCGTGCTGGTTGCAGTAGAGCGGCTGGTCGGGGCGCAAGGCGTCGCCCGCCTCCCCCGCCCTGGCCAGCCAGCCGAGGCAGGGCGCCAGGACATCGGCGCCGAGGGCCACGGCGCGTAGCACCGCGAGCCGCAATTCGCTGATGCTGGCGTAGAACGGGGCCATCATCCGGCCGCAGAGCCGCGGGTCGTGGCCGCTGCGGGCCGCCGCCAGCAGGCTGTCGCAGGCGCCGTCGAAGGCGGCGTGGCCGGTCTCGCCGATGCGGGCGGCGAACGCCGCGACATTGGCATTGACCACGAGATCGACCGGGTTGCGTGGGCCCTGCTCGACCAGCCAGGTGCGCACCGCGCCCGGCCGCGTCCAGGGCGGCGCCGTGCCCGGCACGATGCGTCGCGACGCTGGGCCGATGCGGTCCCGGAAGGCCGCGCGGGCGGCATCGACGCCGCGGCGCCCCATCGCCAGCAGGGCCAGCCAGGCCAGCGCCGTGTCGTCGGCGTCGGGCGGCAGCCGGTCCACCACCCGGGGGCCGGAGCCGTCGGCGGGGTAGAAGCCGAAGGCGCCGGGCGCGTCGGGCGCCTCGCAGCGCTCGATAAAGTCCAGCGCCCGCTCGCAGGCCGGACGGGCCGCTTCATGCGGGGCCAGCAGCAGGACGACCGAGGCGGTGACGAAGCAGGTCTCGTCCGCGATCCGCTCGCCGCCATCGCCGACGATCGATGGGAAGGCGCCGTTGGGCCGCTGCAGCGCCAGCACATCGGCCAGGCCGGGGGCGGTCATGCCGTCCTCCAGGGGCGTGGGGCGCAGGTGACCGAGGCCGAGACCACGCCATCGGCGCCGAGGACCAGTCCGGCTAGGCCATGCCAGGGCACGCCGCCCGGCCCCGGTGCGCTGAGGGCGGCGTAGCCCGCCATCGGCCAGCCGGCCTCGGCCCCGGCGCGCAGCCAAGCCTCGCGGGCCCGGTCGGCCGGGCCGAACAGCATGTCGGCATGGCTGTACCAGGTCAGGGCACGGATCCGCCGGTCCGGCCCGAAGGCCAGGCTGATCCCCTGGTCGCGGCCGGGCAGCGCCGACCGCACTGCCCGGCCGGTGATCCGCGCCAGCTCGCCCGTCAGGGCGCCGGTGGCGGCCGGCAGGCCGAGCTGGGCCAGCAGCGCCGCCAGGGTGACCGGATGCAGCGGCGGCGTCCGGCAATAGACCTCGACACCGTCCGAGGAGCCGTCGAAGCCCGCCATCACCGGGTCCGGCAGGCGGGTGGCGGCCGCCGGGCCGGACAGCCAGGCCAGCGGCCACCAGTTGTGCCAGGGTGTGCCCTCGGCGATCTCGACATAGAGCTTGCGGCGGATCCGGCCGGCCCGCAGGCGGGACCCGACCCAGGCGCCCCAGCGCCCGCCGGCGGCGCCCTCCAACAGCCGCCGCAACTCTTCGTGCTGGGCGGCCGACAGCTCCGCCCGGGTCAGCCGCAGCGCGGCGTCGAGACGGGCGGCGGCCGGGTCGCCCGGCGCCGGGTCGCAGGTCAGGCGCATATCCCCGGCGGGCCAGAGGAAGGCGACCTCGACCGGGTCTCCGTTGGCGCAGAGATCGCTGTCCCGCGCCGCGGGATCGGGGCAGACCGCCCGGATCTCGTCGATCCAGGCGTCACCCAGCACCCGCAGCCGGGCGGGCGGGATGGTGGCCGGCCCCGGCCCGGGGCCGGCCACCGGCAGTGCGGTGGCCAGCATGGCGGGACGTCCGGCTCAGCGGGTCGGCACGGCGAAGCGCTGGATGCGCCCCGGCACCGGTTCCGACGGCAGCGGCGGCAGGTGCAGCTGCAGCCGGTTGGTGATCTGGGTGTCGCCGATGCTGCGGCGCTGCCCGTCGACCGTGATGTAGTCGGCGTTGAAGTAGAACACGAGGTCGCTGGCCTGGCGCGGCTTGCGCAGCGTGTAGAACAGCGGCAGCGATTTCACCCGCTCGACCGGCTGCAGCACGGTGAAGGGGATCAGCGGCGTCCGTGTCGCCGCGATGGCGGCGGCCTCGGCCGGGTGCAGTTGGTCCGGCGTCAGCAGGAAGGAGGCTGTCACCGGCACATCGCCCGAGACGACGCTGCCCTCGCTGTCGATCAGCTGGAAGACGTTGATGGTGACGCCCGCCACCGCCGTCCAGTCCACCTGGTTGGAAAAGATCTCGACGCTGTAGATCTCCTCGGTGTCCTTCAGGATCAGCGGCCGCTTGCTGTAGGCCAGGTTGAGGTTGGTCAGCTCGAAGATGTCGCCATTGCCGAAGATGATCTGTCCGTTCAGGCGGAAGAAGGCGGTCTGCGGGTCGGGCTGCGCGTCGAAACGCCAGGCCTCGGCGGAATAAAGGCCCGGCTTCATCTCCGGGGCCCAGCCGCTCCACATATGGTTGGGCGGCTTCCGCTCCGACGGGTTCTGGTCGTCGAAATAGGCGGCCGTGGCATTGATGTCCATGAAGCCGTCGCCGCCCTGGGTGACCAGCGCCCGCAGCTCCAGATTGGCGATGCCGGGCGCCGGGCTGAACACCTGCACCAGATCGGCGTTGTTCGACCCGAACTGCCGCGGCGGCTGGGTGACGATCAGGCTGCCGTCCTTCAGCAGGTAGCGCAGCCGGTAGTCATAGGTGTTGGTGATCGGCACGTGATAGGTCGAGGCGAAGGTCACGGCCTCGCCATTCGCCCGCATCTCCTGGGTCTGCAGCTTGGCCGGCTGGCCCGTCGGCGGGTTGTCGAAGAAGTCGATGAACACCCGGTCGACCCCGCCCTTGTCGGACGCGGCGTCGAACGGCACGTTGGTGCCGATGAAGGCGACATTGCGGATGCCGAACAGGTTCGGCCGCAGGCTGATCAGCGTGGCGCGGTCCGCGATCCAGTCGGAGGTGAACGGCTCGCTTTCGGCGTAGTAGACGGTGTAGCGGTAGCGGTACTCCGGGCTGAAGCTGCCCTCCCCCGCCGCGACGTAGAGCTTGCTGACGAGGTCATCGGTGCCGGGGATCAGGAGGAAGGTGTTGTCGGTGGTCCGGGTCGGGTACTCGACCTCGATCTTGACCTCCTCGAACAGCAGCGACCCGTCGGCGGCATAGGGATTGCCGGCGAGCTGGAACAGCACCGAGAGCTGCCGGTTATCGACCTCGTGATATAGCGTCTTCCAGGTCTCGTCGTCGAAGCGCGGCAGGGCCGAGGAGACCGGCGTCGTCCATTCGACGATCGCGTCCTCGGAATAGGTCTGGGTGAAGTCGCTGGTGGCGGAGACCGGGCTCTGATTGCCCTGGGCCAGCGCCCGCGCCGCATCCACCGTCCGGGCGACCTGCCCCTCCAGCGTGGTCCAGGCCCAGTCGCGGACCAGTTGCAGCAGCTCCGGCGTCGAGCCGACGCCGGGCGTCACGCTGACGTCGCCGGCACCGGATTCCTTCAGCACCTGGCGCGTCTCGACCAGCACCTGCTTGCTATTGCCCCAGGTGTCCTTGCGGCTCTCATACCGCTTCTCGTAGCTGATGGCCGCGGTCGAGATGTACTTCACCGTCGCGCTGGCGCCGAGCAGCTGGGTCAGGGCGCCCATCCGGTACTCGATGCGGAAGGGCGACAGCGTGCCGGGGCCGGTGAAGCCGGCGATGAAGGTGTTGAGCGCGGCGTCGCTGTCCAGCTCCACCTGGAAGCCGGCGACGTTGCTGCCGAACAGCGACGGCGTCTGCGCCACCG
>NZ_JBCNNF010000331.1:0-7669 GCF_039594555.1 Inquilinus sp. | reverse complement strand
ATGCCGCCTGCGATGCCCTTCGACACCAAGCTGATCGACGATCTGGTCCGCGTCGCGACCGGAGCCTTCGGTGCCGTCGCCGGCGTGCGCGAGGAGGCGAGGACCCGCCTGCGCGAGCAGTTCGAGCATGTGCTGTCGCGGCTCGACGTGGTGACCCGCGAGGAGTTCGAGATCGTCCGCGCCCTGGCCCAGCGGGCGCGGGAGGAGCAGGAGCTGTTGGCCGCCCGGGTCGCGGCGCTGGAGGCGGCGGCTCAGCCGGCGCAGCCGGCAAAGCGCGCGGCGGCCCCGGCTGCCGCGAAGGCGGAGGGGGCCAAGCCGTCCCGCAAGGCCAAGGCTGCCCCGGCCGAGTCTCCGGCCCCGGCCGCTGCGCCGAAGGGCCGCAGGCCTCGGGCCAAGGTTTAGGACTGAATTTCGTCACAAATCATCCACAACTTTTATCGCAGCAGCGGTGCATATCGGTTGCGCCTAACAAGCCCTTGTGCGACCGTTGTCTTGGAAAGGCTGTAATGGGTAAAACCACTACACATTGGGTATTGGCCACGTATGAGGGGCATAGATGTGCCACCTCACCGCGGAACGGGAGCGGAGGATCATGACCACGGCGTCCCAGACCTTCGAGGAATCCGCCTTCACCCAAAACCCCCTCGACACGCTCGAGGAAATCGTCAGCGCCAATGATTGGAGCTTCGAGCGGGCCAGCAACGAGGAGATGCTGGCCGAGGTCGCCGGCCGGTGGTGCAGCTATCGCCTGTTCTTCTTCTGGCAGGAGGAGATCAGCGCCATGCAGTTCTCCTGCCAGTTCGACCTGAAGGTGCCGGAGAAGAAGCGCCGCGACGTGGCGGAGCTGCTCGGCATCATCAACGAGCGGATGTGGCTCGGCCATTTCGACGTCGACTCGGAGGAGCTGACGCCGATGTTCCGGCACACCACGCTGCTGCGCGGCGCCCAGGCGGCGAGCCAGGAGCAGCTGGAGGACCTGGTCGACATCGCGCTGACCGAGTGCGAGCGCTTCTACCCGGCCTTCCAGTTCATCCTCTGGGGCGGCAAGAGCGCCAGCGAGGCGGTGACCGCCGCGATCCTGGACACCGTCGGCGAAGCCTGACGCGCTTCGGCCGATGCGGCCCTGACGGCAAGCCCGGCTTCGCGAGAAGCCGGGCTTTCTCGTGCCGGCCGACGCTCCGGAAGATATGGGCTCTCATCGCGGCGGCTCAGGCGGCGAAGCCGCCGTCGATCGTGTGCATGGCGCCCGTGATCCCGCGCGCCTGCGGGCCGGCGAGATAAAGCGCCAGGGCCGCCACTTCGTCGGCGGTGCCGTAGCGCTTGATGGCCATTTCCGCGAGCATGCCAGCCGCCCGCGGGCCTTCGGCCGGGTTCATGTCGGTGTCGGTCGGGCCAGGCTGGATCACATTGACCGTGATGTCGCGGGGGCCCATGTCGCGCGCCAGGCCACGCGCCATGCCTTGCATCGCCGCTTTGGTCATCACATAGGCCGCGAGCCCGGTGAACGGCATGCTGTCGGCGGTGTCGGACCCGATGATGAGGATCCGACCTCCATCGGGCATCATCCGCGACGCTTCGACACTGCCGAAATAGGCGCCGCGAACGTTGACGTCGATCATCCGGTCGACGTCGTCGGCGACGAGCGTCAGCGGATCGCCGAACACCAGCAGACCGGCATTGTAGACGAATATGTCGATCGTCCCGGCGTCGCGGATCGCCGCGATGAGCGCATCGCGTTCGCCGGCATCCGCCCGGAGCGCCTGCGCGCCGGTTTCGGCGGCCAGCGCGATGGCCGCATCGGCAGAGGCGGCATAGGTGAACACCACTGCTGCGCCGGCTGCAGAAAAACGCCGCACGATCGCGGCGCCGATGCCGCGGCTGCCGCCAACGACGAATACCTTGCGATTGGAAAAATCCATCGTGCGTGTCCTTTGAACGCTGGAGGGAGTCTGTCTGTCGACGGCAGTCTGCGACCGCCCCCACCGTCAGCGGCGGCCGGGCGTCAGAGCGGGGTGCCGATGCTGCGGGACACGGTGGCGTCGGTGAAGCGGGGGACGTCCGCCATCACCGCCGCTGTCTCGGCGGATGCGAGCGCCGCGCGCAGCGCGGCCTCATCGCGAAACCGGTAGATCCCCACGGAGACGTCCGCTGCATCGGCGTCGCGGGGGAAGAAGGCGGCGGCGCTTTCCAGCCCATGCCGCCGCCAGCACGCGAGCGCCAATGGCAGGTGAACGTCGACGTAGTAGTCGCGATCAAAATATGTGCCGCCGCGGCAGGTCACTATCATCGTCACATTGGTCATGGACGAGCATGTGGGGCGATCGAAATTGATCGCAAACTCACAGAAATGTGCTTTCGCCGTTCAATTATGTGGGTGGCGGCGATGTTGGGTGATATCCGAATTTCTCTCGCTGTGGTGGGCATGGGCCCGGGTCAATTCATCCCTCTGAACCGCCTTCCGCCGGGGATGTGGCCGAACCGCATGGCTGGCATTCCGGAGCGGCGGCCAGTGTTCTGAGGCTTCTCGGCATTTTTCTGAAAGGGCCGGACTTTTCTGGAATACCCGGCATCGGGAGTCGTGACTCTTTGCACAGGCCGGAGTGGCGGGGCATCGGCTTGGCCGGACAGCCGGTTGCCGGGCTCGGGTCGGGACAGATTCCCGGTTTCCGGCCAAAGCTCAGGATCGGCCGATGACCTGGGAAAGACCGCCGATATGGCGCCGGGCGGGCCGGGCGCCGATACGGCACGGCCGGCCTGAACCTCGTCCGACGGCGCGGCCCCGGGGCGCGTCTCGGAAACGACCCGTGTGCCCGGCTTCGGAGCGCGCCATGCCCATTCTCCCGGATTCCCGGTCCGTCGACGGCAGCCCCGGATCCTGGCCGCGGCCGGAGTTCCTGTCGCGGCGAAGGGCCGAAGGGCGGCGGAACGGCTACAACCTTCTCGACGTCATTCCCCAGCCCGCGGGGCCGCGGATCGCCACGCCGCGGGGTGGCGCGTTCCATTCGATCCGGCCGCCGGGATCGCAGACCTTCCTGGCGCAGGACCATTGCGCGGGCATCGTGCTCGCCCCCACGCCCCGGATCGGGGCGACGCTCGGCAGCGACAGGCCCCAGATCTTCGACGCGCCGACCGGGATGATCGTCCTCAACCCGGCGAATGTGGACAGCAGCATGGTCTGGCCGACCACCCGGGAGAACGCGATCATCGCGGTGACGCCGGAGAGCCTGTTCGAACTGGCGGCGCAGGAGTTCGACGCGGGCGGCGTGGAGCTGCAGCCGCCGCCCTTCGGCACCGTCGATCCCTGGGCGCTGCAGATCGCCCAGATGCTGAAGGCGGAGCTGAACCAGCGCGAGGCGCCGAATGAGCTGTATGTCGATTCGCTGATCACCGTCTTCGCCGTCCACATGCTGCGCCAGTATTCGAGGGTGCGGACGCCGCCTCCCGCCGTCCAGGGCGGGCTGTCCCGTCAAAGTGCCGGGCGGGTGCAGGATTTCCTGGCCGACAACTTCTCGCGCAAGCTGTCGGTGGCGGAGCTGGCGGCGATCGCCGGCCTGTCGCCGCGCCGCTTCATCCAGGCCTTCACCCGGACCTTCGGCGAGCCGCCGCACCGCCATATCGTCGGCCTGCGGCTGTCCTTCGCCGAGAAGTTGCTGATCCAGGGGGAGCTGACGATCGCGGAGGTCGCCTATCTCAGCGGCTTTTCCAGCCAGAGCCACTTGACGGCGGCAATGCGGACCGAGCGCCAGACGACGCCGAGGGCGATCCGCGCCGCCCGGTGACGGGCGGCGCGACGATGGATAGGCCCTCTGCCGGGAATCGTGCTACGCCGGTTTCCGTGCTGATCGGTGGGAGGATGCCATGCCCAAGATCGACATCGCCGCCGTGCCCGAGCGCCAGGGCTCCGGCTATCCGCATCCCTTCGACGCGCCCTGCGCCGACCGCATCCGGCAGCGGCTGGGAAACGCCGGCGGGCTGACCGATTTCGGGGTCAACCTGATGCGCCTGCCGCCGGGCGGCTGGTCCAGCCAGCGCCACTGGCATTTGCACGAGGATGAGTTGGTCTATGTCCTCGAGGGCGAGCTGGTGCTGATCGAGGATGGCGGCGAGACGGTGCTGCGCGCCGGCGACTGCGCCGCCTTCCCGAAGAATTCCGGCAACGGCCACCACATGATCAACCGGTCGGGCGCCGTGGCGGTGTATCTCGAAATCGGCTCGCGCTCGCCCGACGACGTAATCACCTGCTCCGATGTCGACATGATGAGCCCCAGCCGCGACGGCCGGTTCCTGCACAAGGACGGCACGCCCTACTGACCCGGAGGTGACGATGGCCGAGGTCCTGATGTTCCACCACGCCCAGGGGCTGACCCCGGGGCTGCGCGCCTTCGCAGACGAGCTGCGCGCCGCCGGCCACACCGTGCATGCGCCCGACCTGTTCGACGGTCGCGTCTTCGGCAGCATCGACGAGGGCATGGCCTATATCCACCAGATCGGATTCGACGAGTTGCGGGAGCGCGGCGTCCGTGCCGCCGACACCTTGCCGCAAGGCCTGGTCTATGCCGGCTTCTCCTTCGGCGTGCTGCCGGCGCAGAAGCTGGCCCAGACCCGGCCGGGCGCGCGCGGGGCGCTGCTGTTCTACTCCTGCATCCCGATCAGCGGCGACTGGGCCTTCGGGCCCTGGCCGCAGGGCGTGCCGGTGCAGATCCATGGCATGGATGCCGACCCGGTCTTCGTCGGCGAGGGCGATATCGACGCGGCGCGCGAGATCGTGGCCAAGGTGCCGGATGCCGAGCTGTTCCTGTATCCGGGCGACCAGCACTACTTTGCCGACAGCTCGCTGCCCTCCTACGACGCGGCAGCGACGGCGCTGCTGACCCGGCGGGTGCTGGAGTTCCTCGGCCGGGTTTGACCTCCATCAGGATTGTGCTCCCGATCCGATCAATCGGATCTGCACAATCTATTTGTTGGATTTAACCAGGCGTTCCATTCTGGTTGCGATCCACCGGCGCGGCAGGCGGCCGGGTTTCCTGTTCTGCTCTCCAGACGATGGCGGCTCCCGGCCCTGGCGCGGGCGTCAGCCCTCGACCATTCCGACGGGAGGAAGACCATGGAGTATCGCAAGCTCGGCAACAGCGGCGCCGTCGTCACGGCCTGGTGCCTCGGCACCATGACCTTCGGGAAGGAGTCGGACGAGGCGACGTCCTTCGCGCTGATGGACGACTATGTCGAGGCCGGCGGCAATTTCCTCGACACCGCCGATGTCTACAGCGCCGGCGTGTCGGAGGAGATCATCGGCCGGTGGCTGAAGGGCCGGCCGGGCATCGCCCAGAGCCTGGTGATCGCCAGCAAGGGCCGCTTCCCGATGGGGCAGGGGCCGAACGATCTCGGCCTGTCGCGCAAGCATCTCGGCGCGGCCCTCGACGCTTCGCTGCGGCGGCTGGGGGTCGAGCAGATCGACCTCTACCAGATGCACGCCTGGGACGCGCTGACGCCGCTGGAGGAGACGCTGCGCTTCCTCGACGATTCCGTGCGCAACGGCAAGATCGCCTATTACGGCTTCTCCAACTTCCTCGGCTGGCAGCTGACCAAGGCGGTATGGCTGGCCAAGGCGAACGGCTATGCCCCGCCGGTGACGCTGCAGCCGCAATACAACCTGCTGGTCCGCGACATCGAGCACGAGATCGTGCCGGCCTGCCTCGACGCCGGCATCGGGCTGCTGCCCTGGTCGCCGCTGGGCGGCGGCTGGCTGTCGGGCAAGTACAAGCGCGACCAGGCGCCGACCGGCGCCACCCGGCTGGGCGAGAACCCGCAGCGCGGCATGGAGGCCTATGACGCCCGCAACGCCAAGGCGGCGACCTGGGCGGTGATCGGCGCGGTCGAGGACATCGCCAAGGCGCGCGGCGTCAGCATGGCGCAGGTGGCGCTGGCCTGGGTGGCGGCGCAGCCGGCGGTGACCTCGGTCATCCTCGGCGTCCGCACCCGCACGCAGCTGGCCGACAATCTCGGCGCCGCGGCGCTGCGGCTGACCGGCGACGAGATTGCGACGCTGGACGCGGCCAGCAAGCCGCAGATGGCGGAGTACCCCTACGGCACCGGCGGCATCAACCAGCGGAACCGCAGGATCGAGGGCGGCCGCTGACCGGCGCCGGCCCGGCTACTTGCCCAGGGCGACGCTCTGGGCCAGCAGCTGGTTGCGGATCTCGACATGCGGGAAGCCGACCACGGTGACCCGGCGGCCATTGGCGATCTTGCCCGGCTGGTCCGGCGGCACCACCACGGTCCAGGCCTCGGTCGGGGTCTGCAGCCGGAACGAGGTGATGCCGTCGCGGTGGGCGACGCCGCCGATCCGCCCGGTCACGGTGATCGGCGAGTTGGTGGCGTAGTTGCGCGCATCGGCCGGTCCCGTCCCGCCCGCCACGGCGGAGACCGCGGGATGGCGCGGGTCGGGCGCAACCGGCGACCGGCGCGGCTCCTGGACCCGGGTGTCCGGCGGCACCGGGAAGGGCATCGCCTTTTCCGGCACCGTCGCGGGGGCCGGGGTGGTGGGCTGGACCACGGTGGTCTGGGCCCAGGCCGGGGAGGCGGCCACCAGGCCGGCGAGAAGGGCGGCGCTCGCCGCGCGGGTGAGGGTGAGCATGGTTCGCGCTCCGTGGTTCGGCGCCGGGCAAAGCCGGCAGCCCGGCATGTATGCCGCAGTCTCCGGCGGCGCCAGGGGCCGCGCACGTTAAGAAATGCAAATGTTCCGTCCAGGTTCCGCTTCGCTTCCGTGAAGGCGCTTGCGCCGGCCCGCAGCGGCGCCATGATGGCGCGTCTCGACGGAACGGGGAGCGACAGGTGTCGGATCTGCTGCTGGTCGGCTGCGGCCGGATGGGAAGCGCGCTGGTGAAGGGCTGGCTGGCGGGGAACGCCGCCGACCGGATCTGGGCGGTCGAGCCGGCGGAGCTCGGTTTGGCCGACCCGCGGCTGCATCATGTCCGCGACGTCGCCGGGCTGCCGGCCGACCTGGCGCCCGAGGTGGTGGTGCTGGCGGTGAAGCCGCAGATGATGCCGGAGGCGTTGCCCGCTTATCGCCGCCTCGTCCGGCCCGGCACGCTGTTCCTGTCGATCGCCGCCGGCCGCACCCTGGCCTGGCTGGAGCAGGGGCTGGGAGCCGAGGCCGTGGTGGTCCGCGCCATGCCGAACACGCCGGCCGCCATCGGCCAGGGCATCTCGGTACTGGTGGCCAATGCCGCGGTGACGCCAGGCCAGCGCAAGCGGGCCGAGACGCTGATGCAGGCCGCCGGCCAGACCGCCTGGATCGAGGACGACGCGCTGATGAACGCCGTCACCGGCGTCTCCGGCAGCGGCCCGGCCTATGTCTTCTACCTGATCGAGACGCTGGCCGAGGCCGGCCGCGCCGCCGGGCTGCCGGCCGATCTCGCCGCGCAGCTGGCGCGACAGACCGTGGTCGGCGCCGGCGCCCTGGCCGGGGCGGCGACCGACACCCCGGCCGAGCTGCGCATCGCCGTGACCAGCCCGAAGGGCACCACCCAGGCGGCGCTGGACGTACTGATGGCGCCGGACGGGCTGCAGCCGCTGATGACCCGCGCGGTCGCGGCGGCGACGAAGCGCGGCCGGGAACTGGCCTGATGGGCAGCAGCAGCGAGCGCGTCGCCGCGGCGCTGGCGGCAGG
>NZ_JBCNNF010000330.1:0-7676 GCF_039594555.1 Inquilinus sp. | reverse complement strand
ATCGAGCTGGCTTCGCCGGTCGCCCACATCTGGTTCCTGAAGTCGCTGCCGTCGCGCATCGGCCTGATGGTCGACATGACGCTCAAGGATCTCGAGAAGGTCCTGTACTTCGAGAGCTTCGTGGTGGTCGAGCCCGGCCTGACCGCGCTGAAGAAGAACCAGCTCCTCACCGAGGACGAGTATCTTCGCGCCCAGGACGAGTACGGCGAGGACGCGTTCACCGCCAAGATCGGTGCCGAGGCCCTCAAGGGCATGCTCTCGGGCATCGAGCTGGAGGAGGAGCGCGTCAAGGTCCGTGAGGAGCTGCGCGAGACCGGCTCCGAAGCCAAGCGCAAGAAGCTGGTCAAGCGGCTGAAGCTGATCGACGCCTTCCTGGAATCCGGCTCGCATCCGGAGTGGATGGTGCTCGACGTCGTTCCGGTGATCCCGCCGGAGCTGCGGCCCCTTGTGCCCCTGGACGGCGGCCGCTTCGCGACGAGCGATCTCAACGACCTGTACCGCCGCGTCATCAACCGCAACAACCGCCTGAAGCGGCTGATCGAGCTGCGCGCGCCCGACATCATCGTGCGCAACGAGAAGCGCATGCTGCAGGAGGCGGTGGACGCGCTGTTCGACAACGGCCGCCGCGGCCGCGTCATCACCGGCGCCAACAAGCGCCCGCTGAAGTCGATCAGCGACATGCTGAAGGGCAAGCAGGGCCGGTTCCGCCAGAACCTGCTCGGCAAGCGCGTCGACTATTCGGGCCGTTCGGTCATCGTCGTCGGGCCGGAGCTGAAGCTCCACCAGTGCGGCCTGCCGAAGAAGATGGCGCTCGAGCTGTTCAAGCCGTTCATCTACCACAAGCTTGAACTGTACGGCATGGCGTCCACCATCAAGGCCGCGAAGCGGATGGTGGAGAAGGAGCGGCCGGAGGTCTGGGATATCCTCGAGGAGGTCATCCGCGAGCACCCGGTCCTGCTGAACCGCGCCCCGACGCTGCACCGCCTGGGCATCCAGGCCTTCGAGCCGACCCTGATCGAGGGCAAGGCGATCCAGCTGCACCCGCTGGTCTGCACCGCCTTCAACGCCGATTTCGACGGCGACCAGATGGCCGTGCACGTGCCGCTCGCGCTTGAGGCCCAGCTCGAGGCCCGCGTGCTGATGATGTCGACCAACAACATCCTCAGCCCGGCCAACGGCAAGCCGATCATCGTGCCGTCGCAGGACATCGTCCTCGGCATCTACTACCTGTCGATGGAGCGCAACGACCGGCTCGGCCCGGCGCTGTCGATCGATGGGATCGAGGCGCTGACCGCGGCGATCGCGAATGACGACATCATCCTGCAGAACCCGGCCAAGCCGGCGGAGGTGGTCGACGCCTCCGACGTCAAGGCGGTGTTCGAGAAGCTGAAGGCGGGCAAGCTGACCGCCCACCAGGTGCCCCGTTTCGCCTCGATCGGCGAGATGGAGCAGGCGATGGCGGCCGGCGTGATCGGCATGCACAGCCGGATCAAGACCCGGTTCAAGACGGTCGACGAGAACGGGCAGGAGATCATCCAGCGCGTCACCACGACGCCGGGCCGGATGCTGCTGTCCGAGATCCTGCCGCGGCACCCGGCGGTGCCGTTCAGCCAGGTCAACCGGCTGCTGACCAAGAAGGACGTCACCAACGTCATCGACACCGTCTACCGCCACTGCGGCCAGAAGGAGACGGTGATCTTCTGCGACCGGCTGATGGGCCTGGGCTTCGCCCATGCCTGCCGTGCCGGTATCTCCTTCGGCAAGGACGACATGGTCATCCCGAAGGCGAAGGAAGGGCTGATCGCCAAGGCGTCCGAGCTGGTGAAGGAGTACGAGAACCAGTATCTCGACGGCCTGATCACCCGCGGCGAGAAGTACAACAAGGTGGTCGACGTGTGGTCGAACACCACCGACGAGGTGGCGCGTGAGATGATGGCCGAGATCCAGGCCACCCTCACCGACCCGAGCCGGCAGGTGAACTCGGTCTACATGATGGCGCATTCCGGCGCCCGCGGTTCCGCCGCGCAGATCCGCCAGCTGGCCGGCATGCGCGGCCTGATGGCGAAGCCGGACGGCTCGATCATCGAGACGCCGATCATCTCGAACTTCAAGGAAGGCCTGACCGTTCTCGAGTACTTCAACTCGACGCACGGCGCCCGCAAGGGCCTGGCCGACACCGCGCTGAAGACTGCGAACTCCGGCTACCTCACCCGCCGCCTGGTCGACGTTGCCCAGGATTGCGTGGTGATCGAGGAGGATTGCGGCACCAAGAACGGCATCACCACCGGCGCCGTCATCGATGGCGGCGAGGTGATCGTGCCGCTGGGCGAGCGCATCCTCGGCCGCTGCGCCGGCGAGGAGGTGCTGCACCCGCTGACCGGCGAGGTCGTGGTCAAGCAGGGCGAGCTGATCGACGAGGCGCTGGTCGAGGCGGTCGAGGTGGCCGGCATCGACCGGGTGCTGATCCGGTCGGCCCTGACCTGCGAGACCAAGGGCGGCATCTGCGGCAAGTGCTATGGCCGCGACCTGGCCCGTGGCACCACGGTGAACATCGGCGAGGCCGTCGGCGTCATCGCAGCGCAGTCGATCGGCGAGCCGGGCACCCAGCTGACGATGCGGACGTTCCACATCGGCGGCGCGGCCCAGCGCGGCGCGGAGCAGTCGGCGATCGAGGCGGCGTTCGACGCCACGGTCCAGATCAAGAACCGCAATGTGGTGAAGAACGGCCAGGGCGTCCTGGTGGTGATGAGCCGGAACTGCGAGCTGCAGCTGGTCGACGGGCAGGGCCGCGAAAAGGCGCGCCATCGCCTGCCCTACGGCGCCAAGCTGCTGGTCGATGACGGCGAGAAGATCGAGCGCGGCCGCAAGATGGCCGAGTGGGATCCGTACACCATGCCGATCATCACCGAGAAGGCGGGCACGGCGACCTATATGGACCTGGTCGAAGGCGTCTCGATGCGCGAGGTCGTCGACGAGCAGACCGGCATCTCGGCCAAGGTGGTGGTCGACTGGCGGCAGCAGCCGCGCGGCGACCAGCTGAAGCCCCGCATCGTCCTGCGCGACGAGAAGGGCGAGGTCATCCGCCTGCCGAACGGCCTGGAGGCGCGCTACTTCCTCTCGGTCGACGCCATCCTGCAGGTCGAGAACGGCGCGCAGGTGCAGGCCGGCGACGTGCTGGCCCGTATCCCGCGCGAAGGCTCGAAGACGCGTGACATCACCGGTGGTTTGCCGCGCGTCGCCGAGCTGTTCGAGGCCCGCAAGCCGAAGGACTACGCCATCATCTCGGACCTCGATGGCCGGGTCGAGTTCGGCAAGGACTACAAGACCAAGCGGCGCATCGTGGTGCGGAACGAGGAGTCGGGCGACGAGCGCGAATACCTCATTCCGAAGGGCAAGCACATCTCGGTGCAGGAAGGCGACTACGTCCTCAAGGGCGACCAGCTGCTGGACGGCAACCCGGTGCCGCACGACATCCTGTCGGTCCTCGGCGTCGAGGCGCTGGCGGACTACCTGGTCAATGAGATCCAGGACGTCTACCGGCTGCAGGGCGTGAAGATCAACGACAAGCACATCGAGGTGATCGTCCGCCAGATGCTGCAGAAGGTCGAGATCACCGAGGTGGGCGACACCACCCTGCTGATCGGTGACCAGATCGACCGCGAGGACTTCGAGGAAGAGAACGAGAAGACGATCCGCGAGAACCTGCGGCCGGCCAAGGGCGTCTCGGTGCTCCAGGGCATCACCAAGGCCTCGCTGCAGACCAAGTCGTTCATCTCGGCGGCCTCGTTCCAGGAGACCACCCGCGTCCTCACCGAGGCGGCGGTCTCCGGCAAGGTCGACGACCTGGCCGGCCTCAAGGAGAACGTCATCGTCGGCCGCCTGATCCCGGCCGGCACCGGCTCGGTGGTCAACCGCCTGCGGCAGATCGCCGGCGAGCGCGACCGCCAGGCGCGGCTGCAGCACGAGGAGCAGGACGGCGAGCCGGCCCTGCCCTCGGGCGAGGCGGCGGCCTGATCCGGGCCTAGCGTTCCAAGCCAAAACCCCCTCCGGTCCGCCGGAGGGGGTTTTTCTTTGTCTGGAGCCGTCCCTCTCTGGCATGGCGGAGGGGAGAGGCCTTTTCGAATTCCAGACACCGTCATTGCGAGCGCAGCGAAGCAATCCATGCATCCGCTCTTGCGGGACGATGGATTGCTTCGTCGGCTTGCCTCCTCGTAATGACGACCGAGGCCATATGGAATGGTCTCGCTGACGGAGGGATGGAGGTCGCATGCGCGTCCTGTTCAGCTTCGCCGGCGGCAGCGGGCATTTCCTGCCGCTGGTGCCGCTCGCCCGGGCGGTGCGGGCGGCCGGGCATGAGGTCGCCTTTGCCGGCCAGCCGGCGATGGCCGGCGCGGTCGAGGCTGCCGGCTTCACCGCCTTCGCCACCGGCGGCGAAACGCTGCGCACGGACCCGGTCCGCACGCCGCTGTTGGCCTATGACGCGGCCCAGGAGGACCGGGCGGTGCGCGACGGCTTCGCCGGACGGACGGCGCGGGCCCGCGCCGCGGCGCTGCTTGGTCTCTGCGGCCGCTGGCGGCCGGACCTGCTGGTCTGCGACGAGATGGATTTCGGCGCCATGGTCGCGGCCGAGCGCCTGGGCCTGCCGCATGCCTCGGTGCTGGTGATCGCCGCCGGCGCGCTGGTCCGGCCCGAGCTGGTGCGGGCGCCGCTGGACGCGCTGCGGGCGGAGCACGGGCTGGCCCCCGATCCGGAGTTGGCGATGCTGCGCCGGCACCTCGTGCTGTCGCCGATGCCGCCCGCCTTCCGCGACCCGGCCTTCCCGCTGCCGGCGACCGCGCGGCCGATCCGCCCGGCGACGGAGGAGGGTGGGGCGGTGGTGCCGGCCTGGCTCGACGCCCTGCCGGCGGACCGGCCGATCGTCTACGCCACGCTCGGCACCGTGTTCCACCTCGAATCCGGCGACCTGCTGGAGCGGGTGGTAGCGGGGCTGCGCGACCTGCCGGTCAGCCTGGTCGTCACCACCGGGCGGGAGATCGACCCCGCCTCGCTCGGGCCGCAGCCGGCTCATGTCCGGATCGAGCGTTATGTGCCGCAGTCGCTGCTGCTGCCGCGCTGCCGCCTGATGGTGTCGCAGGCCGGGTCGGGCGGCGTCACCGGCGCGCTGGCCCATGGCGTGCCGATGGTGCTGCTGCCGATCGGGGCCGACCAGCCGGCCAATGCCGCGCGCTGCGCCGCCCTCGGCATCGCCCGGGTGCTCGACCCGGTCGGCTGCTCGCCGGCGATGGTGGGGGAAGCGGCCCAGGCCGTCCTGGCCGATCTGGCGTATCGGGCGGCGGCGGCGCGGATGGCGCAGGAGATCGCCGCCATGCCGGATCCGTCAGAGGCGGTGCCGCTGCTGGAGCGCCTGGCGGCCCGGTGAGGGCGGGTCAGCCCGCGGTCGGCAGCACCGCGCCGTCGCGCGCGTAGAGGATGGCGATGCGGCACGACGACGGCTCGAACTGCACAACGACGTTGCCGCCGCCGGCCATCTTCAGCCAGGCCTGGCGCTGCAGGTTCCGCCGGGTGCCGCCGCTGCGCCGGCCCGCCGTGGCCGCCGGCGCCAGGTCGTAGCCGGCGACCCGGTCGGCGGTGATCCCCGCCGCGGTCAGCGCCCCGGCGATGCGGTCGCTGCAGGCATCGTTGTCGGAGAGCTGCCGCAGCTTCGCCGTCAGCGCTGGGTCGGGCGAGGCCTCGGGCGGCGCCGCGGCGATGCAGCCGGTCAGCACGAAGCCGGCAACGGCAAGGGTTCGGATCGGGTGCATGGCCGTCTCCCGTCGGTCGAGGCGCGCCGCGCGGCGCACCCCTTCCTGACCGGATATGGGGCGCCGGCCGCCTCCCTCAATGGCTTCAGCCGATCGCGGGCAGCGCCGCCCCGTCGCGCGGGGTGATGTCGGTGACCAGGCACTGGTCCGCGTCGTAGCCCAGCACCAGGCTGCCGCCGCCGGACAGCTTGAACCAGGCCTGGCGCAGCAGCGGCAGGCCGGGATGGTCGCGCGACACCGGCGGCAGGTCGAAGCCGGAGAGGCGGTCCGGCGCGATGCGGTAGGCGGTCAGCACCCCGGCGAAGGCATCGCTGCAGGGATCGTTGTCCGACAGCGTCCTCACCTTGGCGGTCACCGCGGGATCCGGCGTGACGGAGGGCGGCTCGATATTGGCGCAGCCGGACAGCAGCAGGGCCCAGAGGGGGATGGCACGGATCTCGGTCATGGCCGCTTCTCCCGCGGATGGCGCGGCCGGGAACGGAGCGGGCCGGCGCCCCTGCGATATGGGGCGCCGGCCGCGTCGCTCAATGCTTCTTGCCGAAGGAGAACAGCTTCTTCAGGAAGCTGGACTGGCCGTGGCGCTTGCGCTTGCGGGCGATCGCCTCCTCGTTGATGCACCAGGCGATCTGCAGCACCCGGCGTTCGCCCTTGAACGGCAGGTGGCCGTGCCAGGAATGGTCCGAGCGCTGGAAGGCCAGAAAGTTGCCGAAGGTCGGCGCCACTTCGCGGGCGTTCGGGCTGTTGATGTCCTGGCTGGTCAGGATGCGCAGGCAGCCCTCGTTCGAGGCCCATTCCTGATTGAGGTAGACCAGCGCGGTGACGATCTTGTCCGGCCCGTCGGTGTGCGGCCGGCCGGCCGCCGCCTCGGACCATTTCCGCACCGTCACCAGGGTCGGCTTCGACGCCAGGTCCAGGCCGAACTTGGCGCCCAGCATGGTGGCGAATTCCTTGCTGGTGACGTCCGCCACCAGCTCCTTGAACGCGGCGCCGGCCGGGTACTCGTCCGGCGGCACGAAGCCGGTGATCGGGATGTCCGGGAAGTCCTTCTCCAGCTCGGCGCGGCGCGCCTCGGGCAGCACGTCCCCGGAAATCACATGCGGGAACGGCGTCCGGTCCACCGCCGCCCGTTCGAGCACATCGTAACGAAGCATCACCGTCTCCTGAAACGCGGCCCAACCCATTGGTCCGCCGCGCGGTCTCGCAGCGGAGAATAGGCCCGGGGCCGGCTGCGATCAACTCGCAGCGCGGTCGCAGGGCCCCGGGGAGAGCAGGGGAGAGCAGGGGAAACCCTGGCATCGGCCGCCGCGGCCCGCCATAAAGGCGCCCGGAGGTATCCATGGGTCCCATCGTCATCGTCCTGCCCCGCAAGATGAAGTTCGGCGCCGTCGGCGCCAGCCCGGTCGATCTCTATGCGCGCGACACCGTCACCTTCAGCCGCTACGCGCAGGACATCGTCGTGGTCGGCCAAGATGCGGGCGAACCGTTCCCGG
The DNA here is from genome assembly GCF_039594555.1 of Inquilinus sp. Classification (GTDB taxonomy): domain Bacteria; phylum Pseudomonadota; class Alphaproteobacteria; order DSM-16000; family Inquilinaceae; genus Inquilinus. The sequence goes on along the minus strand of NZ_JBCNNF010000330.1, from coordinate 385 downwards.
GCATCCGCTTCCACCCGATCCCGCTGCAGGAGGGCGAGCCGCACCGCCGCTGGATGAAACGCGCGCTGCCGCAGATCGCGGCGCTGAACCCGTCGCTGATCGAGGTGCACGCCCACCGGGTGACCGCCACGGCCCTGGCCCGGGCACTGCCGCGGGTGCCGCTGCTGTACTTCCGGCACAACTTCATCCGCTTCCACAAGGGGCTGCTGTGGCGGCTGCATTACCGCGCCGCCGTCTCCCGCTTTGCCGGTTTCGTCTTCGTGTCGGAGGCGCTGCGCCGCCATTTCCGCGAGCACGCGCCCTGGTACAAGGGCACGCTCGACGTCGTCCATAACGGCCTCGACATGGACGCGCCGGCGCCGCCGCCGGAGGCGAAGGAGAACAT
>NZ_JBCNNF010000033.1:0-28996 GCF_039594555.1 Inquilinus sp. | reverse complement strand
GCCTTGGTTTACTCGGCATCATTACTGCGGCCACCGTATGGCTGATGCAGACCACGCCGAAAGGTTTCATCCCCAACGAGGACCTGAACGCGACGTTCATCGGGTTCAGGATCTGAATGTAGACGATGGAGAACACCGCGAACGGGAGCGACACCAGCACATCCCGAATGAACGAGAAACTGCCGGACGGCAAGAAGAGATTGACGTTCTTCAGGCTCCAGTACGGGATCATCGAAAGCCCGAGAAAGACCACGATAGACAGCTTGGTCACGATCAGCGGCCCCGAAACCTTGAACAACAGCCGTTCACCGCGCGACGCGATCGCCACCATGACCGCGATAACGCAGAACGGGAACCAATGGGTAAGCGCCAAGGAGTTTTGGGTAACGCCGAATACCTGCAAGTACGATGCGCCATCGTGGGTGATGGTCGTCGAATAGATGAGCATTGCCTTGGTGAGCGTGATGAAATACACCGCGCTGAGGGCAACGCCCCAGTTCTCCCCAAGATACTCCGTGATAATTCCAGTGTAGTCTTTACACTGCCCACTTTCTGAAAGAGAGCGGATATACAGGTTCGAAAGATAATGCACTGCAGGATACGCAATCGCCAATGCCGCGACCGATACCCAAAATCCCTTCACGCCCATCTGCAAAGGCATAAAAACAACGCCCGAGCCGATTGCCATGCCAATGCAAAGCACCACCCAACCCGCGTCGTACGCTGTGAAAGGTATGCGCTCCGCCGCGCTATCGCTTAGCGGGATACTGTTGCCACTGACGTTTGCCATGTCTCCACCACTCTCTTGTAATGGATTTTTGATGTCGCGCGATGTTTCACGCGATTCCTGATGGGTAAGCCTCTCCTCGATATCAACGAGCGCACAGATAATCATGCGATTCGATTTTACGAAGAGTGTCCGTTCAACCCACTGGAATTAGCTTATGTGGTCAGAAAAGACGCCGCAACAGTAGTTATCCGAAATATTCGTGAATTGTAGTTAATGCATTTGTGAAGCGCTGGAACCAATCCGTAGAGACACGCTACGCGCCAATCGGACGCCTCTCTCAATCTCCGTTCAAGTGACCGGTCTTGATGTAGCAGGTGGCACCGTCCGATCCCGCCGCGATAGCACAAGCGCTGAATTCCGGCAGGCGCAGCCAGCTGCCTCGCACGTACGAAATCGCACCTTCAACGACGCTGCCTTCCACGACCAATAATTCAGCTCCGTCAATCACATCAGTAAGCAAAGGCATGCCAGGTGGGAGGCGCTGCAAGCAAACACGTTCGTCTTCGCTCATGAAAAGCACGCAGATCTCGCGGTCGCCTTCTCGCCGCCAACTATTCGGATCGCGCGTATCGATACGAACGCGATGTGTCTCATCAGCCGACATCTGCCGGAGCTTCACGAATATCGTGGCACCCTCGCTGCTCGACGGCCGATGGCTCGATCCCGGTGGATTACGCAAATACCATCCTGCTGGATAGTGCACCCCTCCTTCGGAAAACGTGCCATGCAACACGAGGATCTCCTCACCGCCCGGATGGGTATGGTGGGGAAAGCTGGAGCCCGGCGCATAACGCACGATACTCGTGGCACGCGCCTGCTCTGCGCCCACTCGGTCGAGCATCACGCGCTCAACGCCTGGCTGGGGTGAAGCGAGCCATTGGTACTGCTCGCGCGCAACGGTTGCGCGCTGGGAAAAATCGGAGTTAATCAGCATGTTTAGTCGGGGTATGCGCCACGTCCCGGGTTTCAACGAGACACAGCACGCGGTCGGGCCCACAACAACCACGTCAGACCAAGCGCCGCAACGAAAACCGGCGGCAGCATGAGCAATGTGACGGTTAGCCAGCCGAAACTCGCAAGAAGGCTGCCGGAGACGAACGAGCCGACGACCATCGCGCCAAACACAATGAAATCGTTGATCGATTGCACGCGCGGTGCCTCATCGGGGGCGTGACTGGCCAATACCATCGCGGATGCGCCAAGGAAACCGAAGTTCCACCCCAATCCGAGCAAGACGAGCGCGGCCCAAAAATGTTGTGCGGATTCGCCGCTGATGCCCGCGATGGCAGCGAGCACAGTGAGTCCCAATCCTGTCATGACGATCGTAAGCGCACCGAATCGCTCGATCAGCCGCCCCGTGAAAAAGCTCGGCGCATACATGGCAATCACATGCATCTCGATGCCATAGTTTGCATAGAGCCGTGGAATACCGCATAGCTCCATGGCCAGTGGCGCGGATGTCATCATGAAATTCATCGTCATGTAACTGACGACGCCACACAGCATGGCGATCAGCAATTGCGGTTGGCGGAGGATCTCGCGCGCCGATCTGCCATTGCGCGCGCTCCTCACTGCAACTTCGCGCTCGAACCTGACGCCACGCAGCACCACCGCGGACAGGATGGCCACTGCGGCTGCAGCCGCATAGGTCACCGCATAGGCATGCGGGGACCACAGGTTCATGGTCGACGACACCAGTTGAGGGCCGACAACGCCCGCAGCGACCCCTCCAGCCATCACAATGGACAACGCGCGGGACTTTTCCGCCGGTGGAACACACTCCGCCGCGGCGAAGCGGAATGTCAGTACAACGGCGGCATAGGCGCCGCCAAATAGCATTGCGATGCAGAACAGCGCGAATGAATTGACGACGAGCGCCGCCGCGGCCAGCAGCCCCACGAGCACGCCGCACACATTGCCTGCCAGAAAAGCAGCATGCCGGCCGAAACGACGGGTCAGCGCGCCAACCGGCAGCGTGGATAGCGCCATCCCGACCACGAAAACGGAGATGGGTAGCGTAGCCAACTCAGGTCGAGGCGAGAGCATGTTGCCGATAATGGCGCCGGTCGCGTAAACCACGGTTGAATTAGCGCCTGAAAGCGCTTGTGCGAAGGCCAGACGAGCGACTGACGGATTGAATTTCATAAGCGTGGCGAGGCGGAATTGTCCGCATTGAGGCAAATCGACGGCCGTGAAGTCCAGGTCCGGTGTAAAGCAAAACTTCCCCTGCCTGGTCGATCCATACATCCTGGCGCACACATTGTTGTGTGTTTCCCTGGTGCGGGCAAACGAGATAATATGTGTATTACTGAAAGAAAAACTTATCCGATGAAAGCTCCCTTACACATCAATGCGTTGCGGGCATTCGAGGCAAGCGCTCGTCATCAGAGTTTCTCGGCTGCGGCCACGGAGCTTCACGTCACGCCCGCCGCCGTCGGTCAATTGGTTCGCACCCTTGAAGATTGGCTCGGAATTCCGCTCTTCCATAGAACCACCAGCGGCCGCTCACGTCTCGTTCCCACCGAAGCTGCCGAGCGTGCGCTTCCCGACATCAGGGCGGGCTTCGAGCGCTTGACGCTCGGCGTGGAGCGGCTTCGCGAAGGTGCGACCACCGGCATGCTCACGGTTGCCGTGAGCCCTGCTTTCGCCGCCAAATGGCTGCTGCCACGCATTCATCGTTTCCAGGAGATTTGTCCGAACACGGACGTGAGACTCGATACCACCCTGAAGCCTGTCGATTTCGTCGCGCAACGCATCGACATCGGCGTGCGTTATGGCGGCGGCAACTGGCCCGACCTCACCGCGGACAAGTTGATGGAGGAAGAGGCCTACCCGGTGTGCTCCCCCGAGTTGCTGGCACGCCTCGGTCCACTGAAAACGCCCGCGGACCTGTGCCGCGAAACGCTCATTCACGACCTGTCCATGGAAGGGCATCCAGGATTCCCGACGTGGTCGGCATGGATGCGCAAGGTTGGCTTCGACGACGTGCCCGCAAGCAGTCGTGGCATGAGCATCAATAATTCCGCCGCGGTGCTTCAGGCCGCAGCGGAAGGTCGCGGGGTCGCGCTGGCGCGTGGCGTGATGGCGAAAGACGATCTTGCCGCTGGCCGGCTCATTCGCTTGTTCCCGGATATCGCCTTCACGTCCGACCTGGCCTATTACGTGGTTTATCGCCCCGAAATGGCCTCGGTAGCACGGCTCGTTACGTTCCGTGAATGGCTGCACGAGGAAGCGGCGCGATAAATCAAATGGCGGCCCCGGAGTCGGCGAAACTGTCTGACTGACCCCGTAAAACAACGCAGCGAAGCTCCTGCCCGCGCAGTTGGCGCCAGACGTTCTCCACGGCGAGCTCGGCAAGCTTGAGCGCCACGAAATTGCCGCCGCCCGCGATATGCGGCGTGACGAGCAAATTCGGCGCATCCCACAAGCGGCTCGTCTTCGGTAAAGGCTCCGGGTTTGTTACGTCCAACCCGGCTCCGGCCAGATGGCCCGAGCGCAACGCATCAGCAAGAGCGTCCTGATCCACGATGTCGCCTCGTGCAACATTGATGAGGAAGCATCCGGGCTTGCATTCCCGCAGCGCCGCTTCATTCAGCAAATTCATTGTGTCGCCATTCGACGGAACGGCAATCACCACGACATCGGCAAGTTGCAGCGCGAATTTCAGCTCGGAAAATGGATAAACACGACTCGCAAGCTCGGAGGGCTTGCCGGTGCGGGTCACAGCAATAATATCCATGCCAAACCCCTTGGCCCTTTGGGCGACAGCCTTCCCTATCGAGCCAAGGCCTATCAGGACCATGGTTCGCCCCTCCAGCGAACTCATTTGCGGCATGATCTGGCGCGCCCATTCGCGGCGCTCCTGCTGCTTTACGGCATCCGGCAGACGCTTGACGAGGGCAAGCAACAGCCCCATGGCATGTTCGGCCACGGGAATCGCCCACGCGTCGCCGGCATTGGTCACGATCACGCCGCGAGGCACGCCGAATCGCTGCAGGTTCTCATAGCCCACGGAGAGCGTCTGTATCCATCGCAGCTTGCGGGCATGGGACACCACATCGGCGACCTCCGCGGAGAACGCGGGTCCGACGAGAATGAGGCCTTGCGCATCGACCAATGCCTGCTCGAGTTCGTGAACGTCCTCTGCATAGCACAAGCGCACATCCGGCACCGAAGCGATCGCACCACCCACCGTTTCCCGCGCGAACCTGCCAAAAAATACCAGCTTCACTCTTTACCCCTCTCTTAGCCACGCTCACTGAAGGTGCTCGGATGCACGCGTCCGTCATCATTCAGGCAGTCAATTCCACGCTCGATTTGACCATGCGTTCCTCGGCATCGCGCCGCAACGTCATGCCAAAACCAGGACGCGTGGGCACCGTGAACCTGCCGTTCTCGGGCTGCAAATCCTCTTCAAACAGTTCGCGGTTCGCGCGGCGCGTTGCATACGAATGGTGTTCGTGAATAGCGAAATTCGGAATTCCCGCTTCGAATTGCAGCGCAATTGCCGTGGCCATGGGAGACCCGCAGACGTGCGCCTGCACGCCGACATCGTATGCATGCGCCAGATGCGCAACGCGATACGCTTCGCTAATTCCGCCGACCAGGCAGACGTCCGGCTGGATCATGTCGACCGCCCCTTCCTCGAGGTACGGCATAAAACCCCAACGGGTGTAAAGCCGCTCTCCGGTTGCGAGCGGAATCGGCGATTTGCGCGCGACTTTCCGATGCGCGTGCTCGCTGTTCGGATGTGTCGGCTCTTCGATAAACAGCATGTTCAGATCGCGGACGAGTTCGGCGATCTGCAGAGCGCCCGCCGTGGAGGTCATCGAATTCAGCTCGAGGATAATGTCTGCGTTGGTCCCCACTCCCTCGCGCACCGCTTCCATGCGCTTGCGGAACAGGTCGCGCTGTGACGGCGTCAGGAGGCCGCGCAAGCCGGTCACCTTCTTGCCTTCACGATCCGTCATGATCGGATTGACTTTCACGCAGTCGAATCCGAGTGCACGCACTTGTGTCGCAACTTCCCTGAACTGCGCGGGCTCGCCTACCCATTGGCCCTCTTCGCCCCAACCCAGGTGCAACTGACTTGCGTAACAACGCAGTGGCTCAGGCGTGCTCCTTCCCAGCAAACGGTGCACCGGCTGGCCAAGCGCTTTGCCCTTGATGTCCCACAGCGCCGCATCGATGGCGCTGATGGCAGCGAAGACCACCGGACCACCCCCTTCCGCCCATACGGAACGACGAAGCAGGTTTTCCCAGATCGTGTCCGTATGGAAAGGATCGGCGCCAAGAACAAATCGCTCCCCGAGCGTGAGAATCATCGGCGCCACCGCGGGTGCGCCCGTCCCATACGCCATTCCCGCTTCGCCCAAACCACTGACGCCCTCGTCGGTATGGACGCGCGCCAGCACCACGTTCCATGACGCCATGCTATCGCGGCCGGAAAGGTCGGCCTGGAGAACCTCAATTCGCGTAACTTTCATGTCCTGCCTCCATGGATTTTTTAAAGCGCCCTTGGCGTCACGCGATAAACTTCGACGCGCGCCATGCGCGTTTAGCCAATTGGCTTTGGTACGGTCTCAGGCGGAACAATCCGCGCCGGGGAAGTCCACGACATCTTTGAGTTCCTTATCCCATTGAGGAATTCGCCCAATATCGTCGACAACAAAATCGATAAAACTGCGCACCAGTGCATTCGCGTATTTCGTGCGGTAATACATGGCGTAGAGCGTATGCGTCGTTGCCGGACAGCACGCTGGAACGACTAGCCGCAACGAGCCCCTGAGCACATCCGATGCGACCAGATACGTTGGGAGACAAGCCACGCCTTTTCCTTGCAGCGCGGCTTCATGCAGTGCAAGGCTGGAATTCGAGTCAAGTACCGATCGGATCGCGACGCGTTGTGAATCGCTTCTGCTGCGGAACGTCCACGCCCCCTCTGACGTCATCGCGGGATGAGTCAGGCATCTGTGCCGCTGCACATCGGCAGGCTTGCGAATGGGCTCGTTGGCGTCGAGATAGCCGGGTGCAGCGCAATAGACCCAATGGATCGTGGCCAACTTTCTTGCAGCGTAGTTTGCGTCGGTTCTGCTGGTGATGCGAACCGCAACATCGAAGCTTTCTTCAACCAGATTCGTCAAACGGTCGTCGAGCGTAATCGAGACATTGACCGCGGTGTGGGCATCAAGATAACGCCCAACCACAGGCGTCAACTGTTTCGTCCCGAACGCCATCGAGCACGTCAGCCGCAAGTTGCCTTGCAGGTTTTTCGTGTGTCGCGCAGCGTCGAGCGTCATCTCGAGGTCAGCAAGAATGCCGCTCGCACGCTCGAAGATCACGCGGCCACTGTCGGTGAGGGTCAAGCTTCGGGTTGTGCGCTTGACGAGCAGAACGCCGAGATGCTCTTCAAGTTGGGAGAGATTTTTGCTCACGGCCGACGGAGACAATTCGAGTTCCCGGGCTGCCGCGGACAAACTCCCCAACTCCGCAATGCGCACGAAGACGGTAATCTGGGTGAGAGATGCAAAGCTTTTCATGGAGCAGCCGTGCAGTGAATGGCCGAAACGATGAGCGAGGCACCGCACCACCGAAGTCGCGCCGCGCTGAAACCCGTCACGCGTCATAGCTCGGCCCTCCAGTCGATATAACAACCGGAAAAAGGGGTTGCGCGCGCAGGATGGCCCTCGCAATGCAGCGCAGCGCAACCCACCGTCCCTTTACAGGTTTTCCAGTTGAGCGCGAGCCTCGAGTACGCGCGATGAATAGACCATCGCCGCGCCGGCATTCAGCGCAATAGCAACGCTCAGTGCCTCCGTGATTTCCTGCTTGGTGGCTCCGAGCTCGACGGCCTTTTTCGTATGAACCGAGATGCAGCCATCGCAACGCGTGGTGACCGCAACAGCGAGCGCGATCAGCTCATGGATCTTGGGCTCGAGCGCGCCGCTCTTCTCCGCCGCACCGCCCAGAGCCGCCATGCCACGGGGAACCTCCGGATTTTCCTTGCCGAATTCCGCCGCGCGCAGAGCAAGTGCATCACGGTATTTATTCCAGTCTTGCATCATGTTTTCACTCTCCAATGTAGACGGCGCCCTGTTTAGCACCGCCGATGATTAATTGAATGCTCAAGCGCGATGCGGCTGCGCGAAGGTTTCGTCGTGGCGCGTCGCCACGACGAAATCCCGGCATGCTCTCACAGTGAGCGCAATCCGTTATCCGCCGCCTCAATCGCGCCGGCTAAATAGCCGGGATATTGCGTTGACCACTCACTTGCAATGCCATGCAACAGGCCGAACCAGGCACCCGACTTCGCGGTGGCTTCCGGACTGCGAGAATGCTCCGCCCCGGCGTTCATATCCAGATCAGTCGCCGTAAATGGGTCATTGGCCCAGTCCTTCACGCTCTCGCCGATCGGGTTCGCCGCCTCCTCCCCAAAGAGTCGAACAAGCTGCGCTCGACAATGCGCTCGAAGCACTTCGGGCGAAACACGAGAACGCACCTGGGCAGGAATGCCAAAGAAGCCGAACAATGCGGCTTTCCCGCCTGGCATAGATGCGTCGTGAATTTCGGCGAGCGGCCCGCGCCCGCTGCGGGCTTCACCCGACAGGCCGTGCTCGCGCCAGAACGGCGTGTCGTAAATGGCAACGTATTTCGCGTGCGGCGCCATCCATGTCGCCGTGTTCTGCCATTGATGAGCGAGTTCGCGAGGTAATATGGGATCGAACCGAATGGTCGCTTCGGCAAGCCGTGGGGGCAACGCCAGCAAGACGCGCTCAACGGACCGCGTCTGGACCGCGCCCGAAAAATCTTCGGCCGTCACGCGCACTTTTCCATCGACGATTTGCAAGCTGCCGACGCGCCGCTCTGCTAGCACCTTCGTGGGATCCAACCGGTCGTAGAGCGCATCAATGAGTGCTCGCATGCCACCGAGCAAGCGCATCGATCCGGCCTCGACGTATCCCCGCATACGTGCCGGTCGCTCGCTGGCGAACTGTTCGACGAGCATGTCGCCACTGGAGTACTGCTCGAAAGCGGGTAAGCCCAAGTCCTCGATGAGGCGCGCAAACGCCGGCTGGATAGACGGCCAGAACCATGTCGGCCCCAAATCAAATCCAGCATGCGTGTTCTCTGCGCACGACGATCCGTGTGCGCCTATTTCTTGCACTGGCGTCGACAGAATACGGCTCCTGCGCGCCGATGGCCGCATCAGCAACGCCGACCTGGCGGAGGCGGTCGGCCTGTCGCCGTCGGCCTGCCTGCGCCGGCGCCAGCTGCTGGAGCATGCCGGCATCATCCGCGGCTACACCGCGCTGATCGACGAGCCGGACGTGGCCAACCCGACCATCGCCATCGTCCAGATCACGCTGGAGCGGCAGACCGAGGAATACCTTGCCCGCTTCGAGGCCGCGGTGCGGAAATGCCCGGAGGTCGACCAGTGCTATCTGATGACCGGCATGTCGGATTATCTGCTGCGCGTCGTCGCCCGCGACACCGCGGATTACGAGCGCATCCACAAGGAGCAGCTGTCGCGCATGCCCGGCGTGTCGCGCATCCAGTCCGCCTTCACCCTGCGCAGCGTGATCCGGGGCAATGCCGGAGCCTGATGAGACCACTATGACCCGTGACCGCCTGTTCCTGCTGCGCCCCGGCTTTACCGACCCGGCCTATCCCGGCCAGGTCTTCTATTGCTGGCACTGCGCCCTGATGGAGGGCGTGCTGGCGTCGTTCCCGGAACTCGCGGCGCGGCTGGATGTCGAGCGCATCGCCTGGCCGCGGCCGCGCCAAGCCGTGACGGTGCTGGTTGGGGAGGGGAACCAGTCCCTGCCGCTGCTGGTGCTGGGCGAGGACGGGCCGGACGAGCCGGAGGCCGAGAGCCATGGCGGCGTCCGCTTCATCGCCGGCAAGGACCGCATCCTCGCCGCCCTGTCGCGCCGCCACGGCTTCCCCGACCCGCATCCCTGAGCCGAACGGCTACGGCTCCTTCCACACGCCCCACAGGCGGGCGGTGCCGGGAGCCCAGTCGGCATAGCCGTGGATCTTCGGCCCGACCGCCGTCACCTGAACCGGGTTGAACAGGCCGATCACCGGCACCTGCTCGGCCATGCGGGCGTGCAGCCTGTCGAAGATCGCCTGTCGCCCGGCCTTGTCCTCCACCGTCTTGGCCTCGGCCAGCCAGGCGATCGCCTGCGGGTCCTCCCACTGGCTGGTCGGGTCCTCGTCCTTGCTGCCGATGATCGAGTCGAAGGCCAGCGCCGGGTCGGGCCGGCCGGAGAAGGTGAAGACCGAGGCCTGGAACTTGCCCTCGCGGTAGTTCTGCAGCTGCGTCGCCCAGTCCAGCGTGTCGATCTGCGCGTCGATCCCGGCGCTGGTCAGCAGCCCCTGGACCATCAGCGCCGCCTCATACTGGCCGGTCGGGCGGTTGTTGGTCTGGATCCGGATCGTGGCGCCGGCGTGGCCCGCTTCCTGCAGCAGCTTCGCGGCTTCCGCCGGGTCGAAGGCCGGCCAGGCCTTGTCGCCTTCGTCATGATAGGCGCTGGCGACGGCGATGGCCGACGGGTTCGGCGCGGCGAGGCCGAAGCTCGCCGCCTCCGCCACCTGCTTGCCGTCGATCGCCCGGGCCAGCGCCTGGCGCACCCGGACGTCGGACAGCAGCGGGTCGCGGGTCTGCAGCAGCATCACCGCCCAGGATAAGGTCGGGGTGACGGTGACCTGCGCCCCGGCTGCCTTCATCGCGTCGATCTCGGTGGCGCCGACATCCGGGACGATGTCGATCTGGCCGGAGAGCAACGCGGCATTCATCACCGAACGGTCGGGTATGACGACAAAACGCAGCCTCTCCGCCAGCGCCTGCTTGCCGCCGGCGGCGCCATCGCGGTCGCCGGCCAGGGGCTTGTAGCCGGGGAAGCGCGTCAGCTCGAGATAGCGGTTCTTCTGCCAGTCGCCGAAGACATAGGGGCCGGTGCCGACCGGCTTGACCCAGGCGCCATCCGGCCCGAGCGAGGAGGGGCTGAGCACCACCGCCCCACACTGGATCGTCGCCATGTTGACCAGGAACAGCGCGCTGCGCCGGTCGATCCTGAACACCACGGTGCGCGGGTCCGGCGTCTCCACCGCCAGCACCTTCGGCCCGCTGCGGCCGTCGAAGCGGTCGAGGCATTGCCACTGCGTCGCCGGATCGAGATAGCGCTTCCAGCTCCACGCCACCTCGGCCGAGGTCAGGGGCCGGCCGTCATGGAAGGTGATGCCGTCGCGCAGCCGGAAGGTGTAGGCGGTGCCGTCCGGCGAGACCTCGACGCTCTCGGCCAGCATCGGCGCCGGGGTCTGGTCCTCGCGCAGCGCGACCAGCCCCTCGGTGACATGCTGCAGCACGACGTCGGAGTTGAAGTCGCGCTGCACGCCCGGATTGCTGCTACGGATATCGGCGTTGAGCGCGATCGACAGCAGCGGAGTCGGCCGGGGATCCTCCGCGGCGGCGGCCATGGGGGCGGCGACGAGCAGCAGGGCGGCAAAGGCGAGGCGGCGCATGGCGGTCACGCCGTCCCGGCCCGGCGCTGCGCCAGCGTGTCGGCGAAGAAGGCCTTCACCGGCTCCAGCATCGCCGGATGCGTGCCCTCATGGCCGAGGCCGGGGACGATGTCGTGGCGCACGGCGATGCCGTGTCGCTCGAAGCTATCGCGCAGCGACCGCATCCGCTCCTGCCGGTTGCCGCCGGCCAGGTCGGCGCCCTCCATCCAGCCCGGATCGGTCGGCTTGGTCACGATCTCCCAGGTCTCGGTGTCGTCGCCGCCGATCACCATCTGCACCGCCGTCCGGCGCATCGCCGGGAGATCGATCGGCCGGCCGAAGCGCACCTCGAAATCGCGCAGCCCGACCCACCAATCATAGTCCCAATTGAGCAGCGTGACCGAGCCCGGCGCGCCGATCGAGACGCCCAGCACCCGCTCCGGATGGACATAGAGGAAGCGGTGCACGAAATGGCCGCCGCCGGAGAAACCGAACATCAGGAAGCGGCCAGCATCGACCCTATACTTCGCCGCCACCTCGTCGACCATGGCCAGCAGCAGCAGGTCGAAGCGCATGTCGTGGAACGCCAGGCGCTTGTAGTTCGAGAGTTCGCCGGGCGTGATCAGACCGGCCGGGAACAGGGGTGCCAGCAGGATGCAGTCATCGGCGTCGGCGAAATCCATGAAGCCGTCGCGATAGCCGGTGGCGGTGCGGCCGGTGCCGTGCATCAGCACCGCCAGGCTGTAGACCTTGTCGTCGTCCTCCTCATAGTCCCGCGGCACGTACAGGCAGTAGGAGACGCGCTGGTCGGCCTGCAGAGCGAAGAACGGCGTCTGGCCGAAATCGTAGTAGGACAGCTTCACGCCATGGCCCTGACGGTCGCGCATTCCCAGCCTCCCTTTCGCCGGCTCGATCCGCCGGCCCGGGGCATCTTAGGACGGTGACGGCCAGTCGCAAGGTCAATTGCATTTTGAGCTTTCAAAATTCTGATTGAGCCAGGCAACAACAGAGAAGGAAGCGGCGAGGCCTTTGCACGGACCGGGCCGGCATGCCTAGACTTGGCGGACCTCGGACAGCGGGGCGGGACCGGATGCAGCAGGCCGTCGGCGCCAAGGATGATCTACGGGTTGAGCGCGGCGAGGAGCCGCCGCCGTCCCGCCTGTTCCTGCCCTTCGTCGAGGCGCTGGCCCATCCGGTGTTCCGGCTGGTCTGGATCACCGGCCTGTTCGCCAATCTCGGCGACTGGGCCCAATCCGTCGCCGCGGCCTGGGAGCTGACGGTCACCGAGGCCAGCCCCTTCCTGATCGCGCTGATCCAGGTGGCGACCGCGGTGCCGCTGGTGCTGCTGTCGCTGCCCACCGGGGCGCTGGCCGACATCTATGACCGCCGCAGGATGATCCTGGCGGGGGAGGCATGCTGTGTCATCGGCGGCCTCGGCCTGACCCTGCTCGGCTTCCTCGGCCTGCTGGAGCCCATCGGGCTGATCGGCCTGACCTTCCTGATCGCCGTCGGCTATGCGCTGGAGGGGCCGGCCTGGCAGGCCGCGGTCGGCGACATGGTGCCGAAGCCGGCGGTGGCCAGCGCGGTGCTGCTCAACTCGATCAACTACAATGTGGCCCGGGCCCTCGGCCCGGCGATCGGCGGCCTGCTGCTGGCCTGGCTGGGCGCGCCCTGGGTGTTCCTGATCTCGACCGCCAGCTTCGGCGGGCTGCTGCTGGCGATCTGGTCCTGGAAGTGGCGGCCGGCACGCTCGGCCCTGCCGCCGGAGACGCTGCGCCAGGCCGTCACCGCCGGGCTGCGCTTCGCCCGGCATTCGCTGGTGACCCGGCGTGTGGCGACGCGGTCCTTCATCTTCGGCTTCTGCGCCAGCTCGGTCTGGGCGCTGCTGCCGCTGCTGGCGCTGGAGCAGCTGGGCGAGGACGCGATCGGCTACGGCGTGCTGCTCGGCGCGCTCGGCATCGGCGCGGTCTGCGGCGGCTTCGTCGTCCATCCGGCGCGGGAATGGCTGGGCACCAGCTGGCTGATCTCGACCTCGGCCTTCGCCTTCGCCGCGGTGCTGCTGGTGCTGGGCACCGTCCATCTCATCGTCGTGGTCGTGCCGGTGCTGTTCCTCGGCGGCGTCGCCTGGATCGCCGTGGTGTCGACCTACAACACCGCGGTGCAGCTGCTGGTGCCGGATTGGGTCAAGGCCCGGGCGATGGCGATCTACCAGATGGCGCTCTATGGCGGACTGGCGCTCGGCTCGGTGGTCTGGGGCGCGGCGGCGGAGAGTGCCGGCGTTTCGATGACGCTGGCGGCCAGCGGGCTGGCCCTGCTGGTCGGCGCGCTGTGGGCGCTGCGGCTGAAGATCCCGGACATCGCCCTGGTCGATCTGCGGCCGGCGCCGCTGCGCAAGGTCGACCTGCCGGCGCCGCCGATCGACCCGCGCCGCGATGCCGTGATGGTGGTGATCGAGTACCGCATCGGGCCGGAGCAGGAGCGGGATTTCATCCGCTCCACGGCTAGGCTGCGCGAGGTGCGGTTGCGCAACGGCGCCAGCCGCTGGTCGCTGTTTCGCGATGCCGCCGACCGGCTGAAATGGAGCGAGATCTATTTCGTCGACAGCTGGTACGAGCATCTGCGGCTGCTGGCCCGGCTGACCGCCGCCGACCGCGAGCTGATCGACCGCGTCGGGCGGCTGCACCAGGGACCGCCTCCGCCCGTCGTGCGCCATGCCATCAGCTGGCGCCGGCGTCGCCGCCGGGTGGCCGCACAGCCTCTCGCCACAAAGCCCTCGGCCAATGACACGGCCAAATCGGCGGCCGAGCCGGAGCGGTCTCCGCCGGAGCGTGTGCCCAGCGCATCGTGACGGACCTTGCCCGCTCCATCAGCAGCTTCCCCTTGATGCGCCCAATATCGGCCTCGCCTCGTCCCGTATTGAGCTTCGGGCTGGATGGATAGCAGCAGAATTCGCTGCGAATTTGAGCGATATCAGCTTGCGGCGCCAGGCACAGGAGCTTCATTCGATCGCGTATGGTCATCGACGGTTGATCGGGATAGTCTCAGCCCGTTGCCTTCTCCATCGGAAACGCAAGGAATGGCCGTCAACGACGCGATGCTGCCGGCATGAAACCCCCGACCGATCGATTCGCGGTGCTGGAGTTCGAAAGCGCTGCCCATCTGACGCTGACGCTGCTCAACCAGGTGCGCGACGGGCGGATGACGCCGATCGAGTTCGCGATCTGGCTGCGGCAGCTGATGCTGCACAAGCATGAGCCGCTGTCCGACAATGAGAAGAGCGCCATGATCTGCACCCTGGCAATCGCCCTGCTGGACGAAGAGGGCCTGGACCTCTCGCCGGCGGAACTGATGGAGGTTCTGGACAATTCCGAGCAGGCGGACGCGATCGGCCGGCTGGTCTGACGCAGGCCGTGGCCCGGCCGAGGCGGCTAGGACGCCGCCTGCGCCTCGGCCGGCCGCTGGTCCAGCGTGGCGGCGATCAGCCTGTATTTCACCCGGGCATTGGTCATGTCGCGGAAATAGTTGACCAGATCGCCCCAGGGATCGTTGACGCGGTTCAGCCCCGAGATGAAGGCGACGACCGTGCCGACTTCGGTCCGGCCCTGGATCACGAACCAGCCGCCGACGAACAGGATGCCGATTACCCCGAGCTGGTGCAGCAGGTTCATCAGGAAGTTCATGCCGAACTTGCGGCGGAAGATCTGCATGTTGAGGCTGTAGATCGTGTCGACTTGACGGCGATAGGGCTCGTCCTCCCGCGGCCCCCGGCGGTCCGCGGCCTCGTCGACGATCTCGACGCTGAGCCGGCGAAGCACCTGGATCCGCCGTTCGGTGCGCCGGTTGATCGCCTTCTGCAGGAACGGGATGAACAGGAACTGCGGGAAGAACAGCAGGACGGCGGCGCACGCCATCCAGGGCTGCAGCACCAGCATGTAGCCGAAAACCGCGATCAGCAGCCCGCCATTCAGCACCGCGTCGGAGACGCTGGCACCGATGAAGCCGCCTACGGCCTCGACCTCGGACACGATGATGGCGATATCGACGCCCTCGCGGCGCGGTGCCGGCTGCGCCGCCTCGCCATTCGATGCCGGGCTGAGCTGCAGCCGCAGCCGCCGGTTGGCGGCCTCGCTGACCGAGCCGCGATAGATGTTGAGGAGGAATTTGAGCCCGCCCTGCGCCACCACCGTCGCGACATAGCCAAGGGCCAGCAGGACGAGTTGGTTGAGGGCGTGCTTCGCCAGGGCGCCATTGACGATGCGCCGCTGCAGCTCCAGCGGCACCAGGTCGAGCAGGAACACCGCCACGGCCAGGATCGACAGGAAGATCTGGTCCCGCCCGCTGACCCGCCAGATGTACCGATAAAGCCCGCGCGGCATGGAGAGCTGCGAGGGCTATTTCTTCGACGCGTGCTCAGGCTTGCCTTTGCGCTTGGTCGAGGCCAGCTCGTCGAGCTGGCTCTCGCTCATCGACTTGTACATCGACTTCGACGCGCCCTTCAGCTCGCCGACCTTCTGCTCGCCGCGCTTGGCGGCCAGGGCCGCGCCTGCGGCCTTCTGCTGCGCCTTCGACTTCGCCGGCATGGCATGCCTCCGCGAGAATGGACGTCGGAATCGGGAACAGCGCCCCGCCTCGGCCGGTTCCGATGACGCCCCGCAGTGAAGCGGATTCGGAACGCCCGGGCGGCTACCCCCGTTGCCAGCATACGATCCGCCCCAGACAGGAGAGCGTGATGAGGGCCGTCCATGTGCTGTCCACAGCAGCGATCGCGGGCGCGCTACTTCTCGGCGCATGCAGCCGCGGAAGCGAGCCGGAGCAGATGCTGGCGTCCTTGGCGCCGACACCGCAGATCGACCCGGCCAACTATGTCCAGACCGCCGGGATGAGCGACCTGTTCGAGGTCGAGGCCGGCAAGGTCGCAGGGCGACGGGCCCGCAGCGGCGAAGTCCGCAGCTTCGCCCGCATGATGGTGAAGGACCATACCGCTTCGACCCGGAAGATCCGTGATGCGGTCGCCGCTTCGAATCTGGGCATCCGGCCGCCGACGGCGCTCGACCCGCAGCACCAGGAAAAGCTGGCGGAGCTGCGCTCCGCACCGCGCGCCGAGTTCGACCGCCTCTATATGGAGGGCCAGGTCGAGGGCCACCAGGAGGCGCTGAAGCTGCAGCAGAGCTATGGTGAATCCGGCGGCGATCCCAATCTGAAGGCGGTTGCGTCGCAGCTGGCGCCGATCGTCCAGCACCATCTCGATGAGGCCCAGACCATCCTGTCCGGCCTGCAGTGACAGAGGGAGGGCAGGGGAGATCGGCATCCTCCCCTGCCCATCCGGCGAGGCCGCGGAACTGCGGACCGTTCCTAGTGAATCAGCCGCTTCAGGATGGCTGCGACGCTGCCGTCATCGAGCGGCTTCTTGATCACTGGCGCTTCGAAGCCAGCGAGATCGGGATCGCTGTAGCCGGTCATGAACGAGAAGGGGATGCTGCGCCGTTGCAGCGTCTGGGCCACCGGGAACACGCGTTGATCCTGGTCGAGCCGGACGTCGAGGATCGCGGCGTCGATCTCGTCGCTCTCCTCCGCCAGGCGCAGGCCGGTCTTGAGCGACGGCGCCGGCCCCACCACCGCGAAGCCCAGCGAGCGGAGGATCGCCTGCATGTGCAGGGCGAGGAGTTGGTCGTCCTCGACCACCAGGATGCGCTTGACCTTGCGTTCCGGCTGCGGCGGGGCCTGCCGGATGTCGGCGAGCCGCGCCGAGCCCTGGTCGGACCGCCGGGTCCACGCCATCGGCCGCGGCCATTGCGCGAGCGCCTGCAGTCCCGGGCCATCAAGGATCTGCAGCCATTCGCTCTTGAGCCGGACCAGCCCTGCGCGCTGCAGTTTCATCACCATCCGATTGGTGTGGACCGGCGAGAGGCCCAGGGCGTCGGCAATGTCCTGCTGGGTTAGCGGCAGCCGCAGCCCGCGATCGCTGACGAGATCCCGGGCTTCGGCCCGTTCGAAGAGGGTGAGGAACAAGGCGGCCAGTCGTTCATCGGCGCCCAGGCCACCCAGGGACAGCAGGGCTTCATGCTCCCGCACATTCTCCAGCGCCAACATGACGCAGGCCTGCTGCAAGGCGGCGGCCGAGCTGGGATCGATCAGATCGGCAACCGGCGCGGCGGCCACACGCGCCTCCGTCAGGGCGACGGCGGGCGTGGGCTCGGTCCCGGAGAATTGCGCGGTCAGGCCGACCAGATCACCGGGCATGAGGAAACGGAGAATATGGCGGCGGCCGTCCGCCAGGGTGCGGAACTGTGCCAGCCAGCCGGACCGGACGAGATGCAGACGGTCGCGTCCGGTCCAATCGGTCCGCTCGCCCTTGCTCAGATGCATCTGGTCCGTGGCGGCGAGGCGGGCCCTGATCGCGGGGGACAGGAGTTCTAGCTGCGGGCGCGCCACCGCCCGCTCATCGCGCCGGCCATGCCGGATCATCTCCGCCGGCGGAAGTGTTCCGGAGGATGCAGGGGGAGAGGCCATCCGGAATGGCATGAATCCGACCCTCTGAGCTTTCTTTGTCGACAGGTTCTCAACGTCTGGGTGCTCGATAGGTTCCAGATCCCACGAATTCAACACTGCTGTCGAACAACCGCATTCGATGGCTCGACGCCTAAAATATCAAATGATAATTCCGAGATGAGGAGGTGGCCAGTTCTCCGTGCGTGAGACATCATGACTGTATTGAGGCCTGCGGTCCGCTGGGCTACGATCCAGAGATGGCCGGCTGACTGTAGCGGCCCCTCATCTCCATCGGCTTCGGCGTGGGGCGGACCGTTTCAGAGAGCGTCGGATGAACGACAGCGTCAAGGGACCATTGCCTGCAAGCTCGAAGCAGGCATCGTCGCCCCATGTGGAGCACGCGGCACGGGAGCGCTCGCACGCGTTGTCCGAGGCCGAGGAGCGTGCCCGCAGCGAGCAGGCGGCGCAGCGGCTGGCCGCGATCGTGGAATCCTCCCAGGATGCGATCGTGGCCAAGGATCTCAATGGCGTCATCACCAACTGGAATCAGGGGGCCGAGCGCCTGTTCGGCTATACCGCCGATGAGGCGGTCGGCCAGCCGATCACGATCGTGATCCCGGAGGACCGGCTGGACGAGGAACCGCAGATCCTGGCACGCATCCGCCAGGGCGAGCGGGTCGAACATTTCGAGACCATCCGCCGCCGCAAGGATGGCACCCTGGTGGAGATCTCGCTGATGATCTCGCCGATCCGGAACCGGCAGGGCGAGATCGTCGGCGCCTCGAAGATCGCGCGCGACATTACCGAGCTGAAGCGGGCGCGGGAGCGCCAGACGCTGCTGCTGCGGGAGATGAGCCACCGGGTCAAGAACCTGTTCGCTCTGGCCGGCGCCGTCATCACCCTGAGCACCCGGACCGCACGGTCGCCGGAGGAGTTGGCGGAGCAGGTGCGGAAGCGGCTCTCCACCCTGGCGCGCGCGCATGAGCTGACCTTGCCAGACCTGAAGCGCGAGCAGGTGGCGACGCCGACCACGCTCGAGGCCCTGCTGCGCACCATCGTCTCGCCCTTCGAGGACCAGGATGCCGGGCGCATCACCATCGCCGGGCCGGAGGTGACGGTCGGCGGCCATGCCGTGACCAGCCTGGCGCTGCTGCTGCACGAGCTGGCGACCAACGCGGCCAAATATGGCGCCCTGTCCGCGGCTGCGGGCAGGTTGGCCATCAGTTGGACGGTTCAGGACGCAACCCTGTCCCTGAGCTGGCTGGAGGAGGGAAGCACGCCGGCGCAGGCCTCTGCCGGCGACGGCTTCGGCACCTGGCTGATCGACGGCACCGTGCAGGGCCAGCTGCAGGGCCAGATCACGCGTCGATGGGACGGCAATCGCCTGACCATCCTGATGTCCATGCCGCTGGAGCGACTGGTCGGCTGACGAGGACGCCGGGACTTTTATCGGATCATCGGAACCTCACAGCCGCGCGGCACGTTCCAATCTCCGGCCGCAGCTGCGCTGGCCAAAGGTGACCGAGAAGCACGGCATGGCCGCGATCCTGATTGTTGAGGATGAACCCTTCGTGCGGATGATGGCGGAGGATGCGGCCCAGTCGCTCGGGCTGGCGCCGCTGTCCGCGGCCGATGGCGAGGCGGCGATCGCCCTGGCCAGGGCCACCGAGACGCTGGCCATCCTGTTCACCGACATCCATATGCCGCCAGGCCCCGATGGCTGGAGCGTCGCCCGGGCGGTGCGGGAGATCCATCCCGGCATCCGGGTTGTCTACACCAGCGGGCAGGTCGGACCGGAGGATTGGGCCCGGCTGGGCGTGCCGCATTCGCGGCTGCTGCCGAAGCCCTACACCTCGGGCGAGCTGGCTACTGCCATCGACGAAGCCGGCGGCGAGCCGACATAGACCGGGTTGCTCAGCGCCCGCCGCAGCGGCTGGGCGGCGATATCCTGGCGGGTCACGCCAGCGGGCAGGCTGCGCCCTTCCAGCGCCTCCAGGAACTCCGCCTCGAGCCGCGGCCGGCTGGCGACGGCGACGATCTCGGCGCGCAGGAAGCGGTTGGGCGAGGGCAGGGTCAGCCGGCCGATCCACTCCTCCGCCGGGATCTCCTGCTCCGCGACCGTGCCGCCGGCATCGATCCAGACCAGCCGGTCGCCGGCGGCGCCGCGCACCTCCACCTCGACGGTCCAGACGGTGCCGCCGAGGCGTGTGCCGCCCATCGGCACGCCGCCGGTGGTGACGGCGAGATGCGGCCCGTCCGGCCCCTCGGTGACATAGCCGCGGCCGGCGCGCAGTGCGCGCAGTACCGCCCTCTCCGACAGCTCCGGCAGCCACAGCGCCGTGGTCGGCCGGCCGAGGCCGAGCGGTCCGGGCGGCGCCAACGCCGCGGGCTGGTGCCAGTCGCTGCCGCCGACCAGCGCGATGCGGCGGCCTTGCCGCAGCCTGTCGTCGTAGCGGACCAGCGAGATCCAGTTGCCGGCGAACCAGTGCGATTGCCAGACCTCCATGCAGTCCACCTCCGGCAGCTCGTGCCTCCAGGGGATCGGCGGCTTGTCGTGGTTGATCGACAGCAGACCGCCGGCGCGGCGCACCGCTTCTGCCAGCCGATGCGCGTCGGCCGGCGCGGTCATGCGGAAATCGATCCAGCTGTCGGCGCCGAAGACATTGGCGTGGCCCTCGGCCGTGGTGATCTCCTCGCCGCGGATGAAAAGCAGGTCGGGCGTGCTGCGCGGGGCGAAATAGCGGCGCTGGGTGATGGTGTTGTGGTCGGTGACGGCCAGGAAACGCAGGCCCGCCCGCCGCGCCGCCTCGTGCAGCAACTCCGGCCCGCCGCGGGCATCACTGTGATGGGTGTGGCAATGCAGGTCGCCGCGATACCAGCCGGGCGCCCGGTGATGTACCTCGGCCGCCGGCTCGGGCGACCAGTCGGGGCGCAGCGTGTCGTCGAGCCGGACGGTCAGCGCCACCTCGGCGCCGCCCGGCGGCACGCGGTACAGGCCGAGCAGGACGATCCAGGTTCCCGACGGCATCGGCCCCGGCACATAGCCCGGTGTAGCATCGTCGGTGGCGACGAAGAAGCTGTCGCGGGCGCCTCCGCTCCAGCCCCGGAAGCCGTCCGGGCTGGGGAAGGCGGTGGCGCGCGGATCCATCAGGCCGAGATCGATGATGCAGTCGCCGGCCTTGGCATAGGCCATGGCGACGTCGATCCGGGTGGTGCCGGGCGGGACCTCGACCGGGACCGGGCGGTACGGCCCTTCGGTGGCCGTCGCCCGGACGGTCAGCGTCCGGGCCGGCGTCACGGCTCCTCCCGCGGGCCCGGAATGCGGCGCCCATCGGCGTCGAACAGCGCCAGATCCTCCGCCCGGTAGCCGAGCCGGACCGTGCGGTCGAGCTGCAGTGGGTCGTCGCCGAAGATCCGGGCGGTCACCCGCCGGTTGCCCGGCAGCAGCATCGTCACGAGACTTTCCGGGCCCATCCCCTCATTGGCGAAGAGTTCGCCGGACAGCCGCCAGCCTGACTCGTCCCCGACGATGCTCAGATGCTCCGGCCGGATGCCGAGCGTCAGCCTGGCCCCGCGGTCGATCGCCCGGGCCAGCGCGTCCCAGAGGGGCAGGGGCTGGGCCTGCAGCCCGTCGGCCGCCAGCACTGCCGCGCCGTCCTGTCGTGCGGCCTGCACCGGCACCAGGTTCATCGGCGGGTTACCGACGAAGCCGGCGACGAAGGTGGTGGCCGGTCGGCGATAGACCTCGAGCGGCGGGGCGTATTGCGCCACTCGGCCGGCCTCCATCACCGCCACCCTTGTGGCCAGCGCCATCGCCTCGGCCTGGTCGTGGGTGACATAGATCGCGGTCATGCCAATGTCGCGCTGCAGATGGTTCAGGAAGGCCCGCGCCTCCAGCCGCAGCTTGGCGTCGAGGTTGGAGAGCGGCTCGTCGAACAGATAGACCTGCGACGGGTGCACCAGGGCCCGGGCCAGCGAGGCGCGCTGCTGCTGGCCGCCGGAGATCTGCGACGGCAGCCGGTCCAGCAGATGGCCGATCTGCAGGATGTCCGCCACCTCCTGCGTCCGGCCGCGCCGCGCATCGACGGGCGCGCCGCGGACCTTCAACGGATAGCCGATGTTCTGGCCCAGCGACATGTGCGGGTACAGGGCATAGTCCTGGAACACCATCGAGAGATTGCGGTCCCTTGGCGGCTTGCGCGTGACGTCGGCGCCGCCGATCAGGATGCGGCCGCCGGTCGGCTGCTCAAGCCCCGCCACCATGCGCAGCGTCGTGGTCTTGCCGCAGCCCGAGGGCCCGAGCAGGCAGACGAAGTCGCCGTCGCCGATGTCGAGGTCGATGTCGCGCACCACCACCAGCTCGCCGAAGGCTTTCTGCACCTTCTCCAGAGTCACCGAAGCCATCGGATCCCGCTCACGATTTGATGCCGCCGAAGAAGCGGAAGCCGAACTTCCAGCTGACGAAGAGGTAGAGCGCCACCACCGGCGCCGAATAGACCACCGCATATGCGGAGAGCAGGGTCACCACCGGTGTCCCGGCCTCGGAGTAGTAGGAGTAGATCGCCAGCGCCGCCGGCATCCGGGATTCGCTGCGCAGCAGGACGAAGGGGATCAGGAAGCTGCCCCAGATCTGCACGAAGGCCCAGACGGCGACGACCACGACGCCGGGGCGGATCACCGGCAGGGCGACGTCGAAGAAGGCGCGCAGCGGCGAGGCACCGGCGACCAGGGCGGATTCCTCATAGGTCCGCGGCAGCCCGTCGATGAAGTCGCGGAGGATGAACATCGCGGTCGGCAGCAGGCCGCCGGCGAAGACCAGGATCACCGCGATGTGGGTGTCGACCAGGCCGATGGCGCTGACGATCAGGAAGATCGGCACCATGGCGGCGGAGCCGGAGACGACCGAGGAGAACAGCAGCAGCAGATAGGTGATGGCGCCCTTGCCCGGCACCGGCGCCCGCGACATGGCATAGGCCGCCAGCGTCGCCGCCGCGGTGACCAGAGCGACGCCGCCGACGCTCTGGATCAGGCTGTTCAGCAGCGCCCGCATGGCGAAGCCGTTCTCGAAGGCCTTGGCGAAGTTGCCGAGGGTGAACGGGTCGGGCACCGCCAGCCCCAGCTCCGCCCGCGCGTTGAACGGCGCCAGCAGGAACCACAAAAGCGGCAGGGCGAAGACCAGGCCGATCAGCGCCGCCAGGCCGGCGAACAGGATGCGGATGAGGAGGGGGCGCAGCGCCATCTCAATGCTCCGCCGCAGCCTTGCGGCGCCGCGCCAAGCCCAGATAGACCAGGGCGAAAGCCAGGTTGATCAGCATGATGACGACGCCGACCGCAGCGCCGCGGCCGAACTCGAAATGCTTGAAGGCCAGCTGGTAGGTGTAGATCGACAGGATCTCGGTGCGGAAGGACGGGCCGCCGCCGGTCAGCAGGAACGGCGTGAACACGTTGAAGGTCCACATCGTCACCAGGATCAGGTCGGTCACGACATGGCCACGGATCAGCGGCAGGGCGATGTCGCGCAGCTTCTGCCAGGACGAGGCGCCGACGACATTGGCGGTCTCGAAATAGCTCGGCGGGATCGATTGCAGCGCCGAGGAGAACAGCATCATCGAGAAGGCAGTGCCGCGCCAGGTGTTGAACACGACGATGGCCAGGAACGGCATCTCCAGCAGCCAGTCCGGCCGCGGCAGCCCAAGCGTGCCGAGGATGCCGTTCAGCGTGCCGGCGTCACGGTCGAGATAGGCGAACCAGGCAAAGCCGATCACCACCTCCGGCAGGATCCAGGCCGCCACCACCGCCGCCTGCACCGCGGCCTTCAGCGCCGGAGGGATGTTCTGCAGCAGCCAGGCCAGCAGCAGGCCCAGCAGCGCCTGCCCGATCAGGGCCGAGAGCAGCACGAACTGCACGGTCAGGATCAGCGAGGCGCCGAACTCACCTGGCGCGAAGAAGGCGCCGCCGTCGAACAGCGAGGTGTAGTTCTGCAGCCCGACGAAATCCGGACGCAGCGCGGTGCGGCCCAGCAGCGTGCGGTTGGTGAAGCTGACCGCGATGATCCAGAAGAACGGCACGACGACGAACAGCCCGACCAGCACCCCGGCGGGGATCATGAAGGCGGCGCCGGTGCGGGCTGAGAGCAGGGTGGGGCGGTTCATGGGCGGACATGCCGCGACAGTGAGGGAAGAGGGCGGGCGAGCCCCATCCTCAGCCCTTGCTGACGGTATTGGCCTCGCCGACGATCTTCTTCACGGCGGCGCCGTAGCGGGTCATCGCTTCCTCCGGCGTGGCGTTGCCGGAGACGACGGCCTCGGTCATGCGCTGCAGCTCGGCCGAGACCTTGTCGTAGTTCGGGTCGTTCGGCCGGGCCGTGGTGATCGGCATCAGCGCCTTGGCGGTGTCCTGCAGGAAGGCGGAGTTCGGCACCGGCACGTCGTCGCGAATGCGGATCCGCTCCTCGAAGCCTTGATAGGCGGTCAATGCCGGCTGGCTGTTCATGAAGGCCAGCAGCGCCCAGGCCTCCTTCGGGTGCTCGGTGTGCGGGTTGAGGACGAAGCCGGTGCCGCCGGAGATGGTGACGAAGTCACGCCCGTCCAGCCCGCGGCCGGCAGCCTCGGCCGGGATCTTGGCCCAGCCCAAGGTCTTGTTGCGGTCGGCCACGGCGAACTCGCTGCCCGGCGCGGTGACCGAGCGGTAGAACCAGTCGCCCTCGATCAGCATCGCGGTGCGGCCGTCGCGGAAATTGGCGAAGCTGCGGTTGCGGCCATCGGCCAGCAGCTGGGCCCGCTGGTCGCCCAGCTTCTCGTCGACATAGATCGTCTTGTACAGCTTTAGCGCCGCCAGGATCGCCGGGCTGCCGGTGATCCATTTGCCGTCCTTGTCCTGCAGCGCCTCGCCGGCGCCGAGCAGCAGGGGATAGTAGCCCTGCATGGTGGTGGCCTCGCCCATCGACACCCCGGCATTGATCTGCAGCGGGAAGCTGTCCGGGTCGGCCCTCTTCAAGGCGCGGGCGGCGGCCAGAAGCTCGTCCCAGCTGGCCGGCTGCCAGCCCTCGGCCTTCAGCCCGGCCTTCTGGAACAGGTCGCGGCGGTAGAAGATGACGCGGACATCGGTGCCCTCGGCCAGGCCGTAACGCTTGCCCTGGTAGGACATCAGCGCCTGGGCGCCGGGCGAGATGTGCGACCAGCCGTCCCAGCCATCGACCTCGGAGCCGGCGATCTCGTCGAGCGGCTTCAGCAGGCCGCCCTCGACGAAACTCGGGATCAGGAAGCCGTCGAAGCTGGAGACGTCGGACCCGGCCCCGGTCGAGAAGTCGAGCGCCAGCTGCTGCGTCAGCTGCTCGTCGGTGCCGCCGAAGCTCTTCAGCGTCACGGTGCTATCGGCGCCGGCGGGAGTCTTGGCAAATTCCGGGATGACCCAGGTCTTGATCCAGGTCGCCAGTTCGGTGTTCACGCCGCCCTCGACGCAGCGGCAGACGATCGACAGGTCGGCGGCGTGTGCCGGCGCGCCCCAGGACAAGGTCGCGAGCAGGCCGGCAGTGAGAATCCCCAGGCGATGTGCGGTCATGCGCTGTGTCCTCCCATGGCGGCGCATCCTTCAGGTGGGATGCGGCTCGGCCAAAAGTGAACACGCTTTCAGTTCTCCGTCAATCGGGATCGGTTTGGTTCCAGTTGTCTCGATGCCGGATCTGAGATCGGCTAAAATTCGAGCAAATACATCATGTTGCAGCGTGCCATGCTTGACAGCCCCAGACCTCCCGCCCAGTGTGGATGAAAGCGATTTCACCCGAGGTGAAGGTGGCACGAGAGGACAAGGGACAATCCATCGCCGAGATCGTGGCGGACCGGGCTAAGGTCTCGCGCGCCGCGGTGTCCCGGGCCTTCAACCCCAAGGCGCCGCTGCGGGCCGACAAGCGCGAGCTGGTGCTGCGCATCGCCGAGGAACTGAACTACGTCCCCAACATGGCCGGCCGGGCGCTGGCCACGCAGCGGTCGCATCTGGTCGGCGTGATCGTGCCGCATGTCTGCAGCCCTTGGGAAAGCCTGGAGATCGACGCGCTGACCACGGCGCTGCAGGATCGCGGCTTCGCCACGTTGCTGTTCAAGACCCGGATCGACCGCAGCTTGGACCCGAAGCTGCTGTCCTATATGCGGGCCTACAACCCGGACAGCGTGGTGGTGTTCACCGAGAACGTGCCGCCCGACCAGCTGCACCGCGCGTTCGACCAGGCGGTGCCGGTCTATGTCGACTATCCGAACGAGGCCTCCGACCCGGGGCCGCTGCCGGGATCGGGGATGCATCGCTTCGACTGCCTGCGCGTGCTGCAGCGCGACGGCATCGAGCAGGCGGTGGCGCTGCTGTCCGGCTTCGGCCGTCGGCGCTTCGCCTATCTGGCCGGCAACCCGAAGGCCCAGGCCAACACGGCGCGGCTGCGCACGCTGCAGCAGGTTCTGGCGGCGCGCGGCCTGCCGTCGGCCGCGGTGGTGGAGGGCGATTTCAGCTATCAGCGCGGCCATGACGCCACGATCGAGCTGTTCCGGGCCGGGCCGGGGGCCGATGCGGTGTTCGCCGCCAATGACGTCAGCGCCTTCGGGGCCCTGGACGCGCTGCGCCAGACGCTGGGCCGGCGGGTGCCGGAGGATGTGAGCGTCGTCGGCTTCGACGACATCGACCAGGCGGCCTGGCGCAGCTACGACCTGACCACGATCAAGATCGACGTGGAGGAGCGGGTGGCCGCGCTGGTGCGGCTGATCCTGCAGCGCCTGCAGCATCGCGGCGCGCCGCCGATGACCGAGACGATCCGCACCAAGCTGGTCGTCCGCAGCACCGTGGGCTGACCCATCACGCCACCATGGATGAGACGATGACCGGCCGGACGATCCACCTCATCTTCAAGACGCATCTCGACATCGGCTTCACCCAGCTGGCCGAGACGGTGCGGCGGGAATATCACGAGATGTTCATCCCGCGCGCCATTGACACTGGCGAGCATTTCTTCGCCGAGGATCCGGCGCAGCGCATGTTCGTCTGGACCACCGGTGCCTGGCTGATCTGGGACCATCTGGAGACTCAGCCGCGCGACAAGGCGCGGCGGCTGGAGCGAGCCATCGAGCGCGGGCTGATCCGCTGGCACGGCCTGCCGTTCACCACCCATACCGAGCTGATGTCGCCGGCGCTGTTTCGCGCCGGGATGTCCTATGCGCAGGAGCTGGATCGCCGCTTCGGCACCAGCACCATCGCCGCCAAGATGACCGATGTGCCCGGCCATCCGCTGGGCATCGTGCCGCTCCTGGCCGAGGCCGGCATCCGCTTCCTGCATATCGGCGTCAACTCGGCCTCGACCCTGCCGGAGGTGCCGCCGCTGTTCCGCTGGCGCGCGCCGTCGGGTGAGGAGGTGCTGGTGGCCTATCAGAGCAGCTACGGCGCCACCTTCTTCCCGGAGGGGATGGGGCAGGGGCTCAGCTTCGCCCACACCTCGGACAATGTCGGGCCGCAGGGCATCTCGGCGGCGGCGGAATGCCACCGCGAGGTGCGGGCGGCCAATCCGGGCGCCATGGTCCGGGCTTCATCGCTCGACGATTTCGCCGCGGTGATCTGGCCGGAGCGCGAGCGCTTCCCGGTGGTCGACCGCGAGGTCGGGGACAGCTGGATCCATGGCAGCGCCAGCGATCCGGAAAAGATTGCGCGGTTCCTGGCGCTGCAGCGCGTCTATGACCGGTTCGTGGAGGAGGGGCTGGATGCCGGTCGCCTGGCGTTCGGCCGGCGCTTGGCGATAGTCGCCGAGCACACCTGCGGGGTCGATGTGAAGACCTTCCTGCGCGACGAGACGGCGTGGGACCGTCCGGATTTCGAGGCGGCACGGCGGCAGGATCCGCGCTTCCGCTTCACCGAGAGCTCCTGGGCCGAGCAGCGCGGCTATCTCGATGCCGCTGTGGAGGCCTTGTCCGCAGCCGATCGGCCGGCAGCGGACAAGGCCCTGGCCGAATTGCGGCCGGCCGAGCCCATCACGGCGGTAACGCCGGCTGGCAGCGGCCCGATCGAGGCTCGGGCCGGCGGTTGGGGGCTGGACATCGACGGCACGACCGGAGCCGTAGCGACGCTGACGGCCCCGGACGGCCGGACGGTGGAAAGGATCGGCGGCAGCCTGATTGCCTATGCCTATGAGACCTACGACGCAGCCGATATCGCCGCGCATATGCAGGCCTACCTGACGCAGCGGATCGAATGGGCACTGCTCGACCATGGCAAGCCGGGACTCGAGCGGGCACGGACCGCGCGCTCAGCCACCTGGCGGCCAAGGCTGACCGGGCTGGCCCAGGACGGGGTCGGCCTGACGTTGCTGCTGGACATGCCGGAAGACGCCCATGCCGTCTTCGGTGCGCCACGCCGGGTGGAGCTGCGGATCGAGGCAGCGGCGGATGGCCTCGACCTCATCCTGGTGCTGCGCGACAAGCCCTCGAACCGGATGCCGGAGGCGAGCTTCCTCGGCTTCACGCCGGCCGGCATCGAAGGCTGGGACTTCCGCAAAATGGGGCTGTGGCAGCCGGCCGACCGGATCACGCCGAAGGGCGGCGGCCAGCTGCAGGCCGTATCCGGCATCCGCGGCCGACACGCGGACGGGCATGTCCTGTCGATCCAGTCGCTCGACGCGCCGCTGGCAGCACCGGCCGGCTCGCGCTTCATACCGTTCGCCTCAGGGCTGCCGGACTTCGCCGACGGGGTGCGGATCAACCTGCACAACAACAAGTGGGGCACGAACTTCCCGATGTGGTGCGAGGGCACGCT
This sequence comes from Inquilinus sp., assembly GCF_039594555.1. Lineage (GTDB taxonomy): Bacteria > Pseudomonadota > Alphaproteobacteria > DSM-16000 > Inquilinaceae > Inquilinus. The sequence continues at coordinate 435 of NZ_JBCNNF010000033.1, read as the reverse complement.
GCAGTTCCGGTTCCGCTTGCAGCTGACGGCCTGACCGAGCCCGGGATGGCGGCCTGATAGTCGGATAATATATATTATGGAAAATATGATGTGGCGTTCGAAGGGCCGATCGGCGCGCCCCTCCGGGCATGATCCCGCGGCCGAGAAGCGCTCGAACTTTCAGGCGACGTCCGGCGCGGCCGCGGCGCGGAAGTCCACCGCTCCCAGTCCGCCCGGTGCGACGAGATCCTGGATCGCCCCGGCCAGCTTCCGCTCGCGCGCCGCGATGAAGCGCTCATAGAAGGCCAGGTTGGCGCGACCGATGCCGTGCTCGGCGCTGAAGCTGCCGCCGAAGCGCCCGGCGGCTTTGGCATGAACCCCAACAACCGGTTGGTTTCATTGATGACCGCCCTGCGGGGATGATCGGGCTTTTGCTCACGCGGGAAAATCGCCATC
>NZ_JBCNNF010000329.1:0-7681 GCF_039594555.1 Inquilinus sp. | reverse complement strand
AAATAAACATCGCCGTTTGAAGCAGGGTAAGCAGCGCCTTTACGAGCGCGTGGCATCGGGCGAGCAGGCGCGCCGCCGCAAGCTCCGCGAGCAGGTGGCCGAGGCCGCCGTCAAGGCGGTGGCGGCGCCCGACAAGGACTGGGACGCCGACTATGTGCGCTCGGCGGTGCGGGAGGCGCTGAACGAGGACGATGTCCTCGACGCGAAGCTCGACCTGCTGTCGCCCGAGGACTTCCTGCGCGAGGTCTGCCGCAAGATCGGCCGGCCGCCGCCCTCGATCCCGCTGCCGCCGGGCCTCGACGGTCCGGAGGGCCCAGAGGGCCTGGACGAGGGCGCCAACGACAATTCCGGGCTGCCCGGCGCGGGCGCCGGCGATGCCGCCGCACGCCCCGGGGACGGGGAGGGGCGGGCCGAACCGGCGGAGGAGTCCGGGGACGGCTGTCCGCCGCCCCGGCGGCCGACGCCGGACAGCAGCTGACCGCCGCCGCGGTCGCGACGTGCCCTCCCTTGATGATGAACCGATGTGCTTCGCCTCTCCCGTCCGCGGGCGGGGCTGGTGGTGCTTGCGCCGGCGGGCGAGGGGAGGGGGCGGTGCCGGCCCTCACCCAGTTCGCGAGATTTTTCAGATTCCCCTCGTCATCCCCGCGAAAGCGGGGATCTCGTGACGCTTCAACCGGAAAGAGATTCCCGCTTTCGCGGGAATGACGGCAAAGGGAGGCGCCCGCTCTCAGAAGCTCGGCGGGGTGCAGGCCGAGACGATCTCCGCCGGCTCCTCGCCGACCACGCGGAAGCGGTGCGGCAGGCGGCTCTGGAAGTAATAGGCGTCGCCGGGGCCGAGGATGCGGCGGCGCGGGCCGACCGTCAGCTCCACCCGGCCGCGGATCACCACGCCGCCCTCCTCGCCGGCATGGCTCAGCGCCGTCGGGCCGGTGTCGGCGCCCGGCGCCAGCCGCTCATGCAGGATCTGCAGCGCCCGGCCCGACAGGTCGCAGCCCACCTGGCGGTAGGAGATCAGGCCGCCCGGTCCGCCGGGTCCGGCCCCCGACCCTCCGGATCCGCCATGGCCCCCGGCGGCGCCCGGCCTGCCGGCGATCTCGGTCAGCTCGGCCGCCGGGAAGAACACCGGGTCCTCCGGCCCCTCGGGCAAGGCGAAGAACGCGGCCAGGCTCAGCGGCAGCCCGTCCAGCACCCGCTTCAGCGAGCCGATCGAGGGGCTGGCGCGGTTCTGCTCGATCAGCGAGACGGTGGCGTTGGAGACGCCGGCGCGGCGCGCCAGCTCGCGCTGGCTCAGCCCGTGCTCCTCGCGCAGCCGCCGCAGCCGGCCGCCGATGTCGATGCCGGGATCGTCCTCGGTGGCCGCTGCCGGACCGGCGGGAGAGGGTGCCGGTTCCGGCTTCGACAACCCCCTCCCCCTGGCCCCCTCCCGCGAGGGGAGGGGGGACTCGGGGATCATGGGGGCCGGACCCGGGGGAAGGGCCATGGGTGTTTTCCTGTTCGAAATCCCGAACGCCGGCATCGGGGCGGCCTCCGCCGGCGGTTTTCGCAGTGTCCGGCGCGCGCGCCCGCTTGTCCAGTGATCGGGGCGGTCCTAGGCTCCGGTCCGGCCCTTTGCCCCTGGGGGGCGGACCGGCGCCGGCCGTTCGGCGTGTTCGGTTCCCTCCACAGCCGACCGGAGTTGCTTGCCATGGACGATGCCGTGCCGCGCGGTGACCTGCGCACGCCGAACAACCTCGAATCCTTCTGGATGCCGTTCACCGCGAACCGGTCGTTCAAGGCGGCGCCGCGGCTCTACGCGGGCGCCAAGGGCATGTACTACACCACCGTCGACGGCCGCCAGGTGCTGGACGGCACCGCCGGCCTGTGGTGCGTCAATGCCGGCCACTGCCACCCCAAGATCGTCCAGGCGATCCAGGACCAGGCGGCGGAGATGGACTACGCCCCGTCCTTCCAGATGGGCCACCCCAAGGCGTTCGAGCTGGCCTCCCGCGTCGCCCAGCTGCTGCCCGGCGACCTCGACCACGTCTTCTTCGCCGCCGGCGGCGGGTCCGAGGCGGTCGACACCGCGCTGAAGATCGCGCTGGCCTATCAGCGCCAGATCGGCCAGGGCACCCGCACCCGCCTGATCGGGCGCGAGCGCGGCTATCACGGCGTCGGCTTCGGCGGCATCTCGGTCGGCGGCATCGTCGCCAACCGCAAGGCCTTCGGCACGATGCTGACCGGCGTCGACCACCTGCGCCACACCCACGACCTGGCGCGCAACGCCTACAGCCGCGGCCTGCCGGAGCACGGCGCCGAGCTGGCCGACGACCTGGAGCGGATCGTGGCGCTGCACGACGCCTCGACCATCGCCGCGGTGATCGTCGAGCCGGTGGCCGGCTCCACCGGCGTGCTGATGCCGCCCAAGGGCTATCTGCAGCGGCTGCGCGAGATCTGCGACAGGCACGGCATCCTGCTGATCTTCGACGAGGTCATCACCGGCTTCGGCCGCCTCGGCACCAGCTTCGCCGCCGATTGGTTCGGCGTGCAGCCGGACATGGTGACCATGGCCAAGGGCCTGACCAACGCCGCGGTGCCGGCCGGCGCGGTCGGCGTGCGCAAGCATATCTACGACGCCTTCATGACCGGGCCGGAGCACCTGATCGAGCTGTTCCACGGCTACACCTACTCGGCCCATCCGCTGGCCATGGCCGCCGGCCTCGCCACCCTCGACGTGTACCGCGAGGAGGGGCTGTTCGAGCGCGTCGCCGACCTGGCGCCGTACTGGGAGCAGGCGCTGCACAGCCTGAAGGGCACCCGCCACGTCATCGACATCCGCAACCTCGGCCTGATCGGCGCGGTGGAGCTGGAGCCGATCGCCGGCAAGCCGACCTCCCGGGCCTACGACCTGTTCGTCAAGTGCTTCCAAAAGGGGGTGGGCATCCGCACCACCGGCGACATCGTCGCCCTGTCGCCGCCCTTCATCATCGAGAAGGCGGAGATCGACCGGATCGTCGAGACCCTGCGCGAGACGCTGCAGACACTGGATTGAGGAGAGGCTGAGGTTCTTCCCTCTCCTTGGGGAGAGGGAGGGGCCCGTCGCGTCGGCGACGGGAGGGTGAGGGGGAGAGCAGCCGTCAGGCTTGTAGTACCGTGCATCCCCGGCGAGAATGGAACAGATCCTGAACCGCCCGTGACGCCGCGACCCGATGACCACCCAGCCAGGCTTCCAGCTGCCGCCGCTCGCCGCGGTCCGGGTGTTCGAGGCCGCGGCCCGGCATCTCAGCTTCACCCGCGCGGCGGAGGAGCTGGGCATGACCCAGGCGGCGGTCAGCTACCAGATCCGCCTGCTGGAGGACCGGGTCGGCGCGCCGCTGTTCCTGCGCCTCACCCGCAAGGTGGCGCTGACCGAGGCCGGGGCGCGGCTGGCGCCGGTACTGACCGAGGCGATGTCGCGCATGGCCGGGGCCTTCGCCGCCCTGCGCGACGACGCCGGCGGCGGCCTGCTCTCGGTCACCACCGTGCTGACCATGGCCTCGAACTGGCTGGTGCCGCGGCTCGGCCGGTTCCAGGCCGCCCATCCGAAGGTCACGGTGCGGGTCGACACCGGCCAGGCCAATGTCGACTTCACCCGCGGCGACTACGATCTCGGCATCCGCTACGGCCGCGGCGTCTGGCCGGGGCTGGCGGTGCACTGGCTGATGTCGGTGGACATCACTCCGCTATGCAGCCCGGCCCTGCTGGAGCGGGCGGGTGGTGTCCGGCATCCGCGCGACCTGCTGCGCCTGCCGCTGCTGTGGGACGTCGCCGACACCTGGCAGCGCTGGTTCGCCGCGGCGGGAGAGGCGGTGCCGGCCTCCGTCGCCGATGACGGGCTCAGGCTCGACACCCAGCAGATGATGGGCCAGGTGGCGAAGGCGGGGCAGGGCGTGGCGCTGCTGAACCCGTTGTTCTTCGCTGACGAACTCGCCTCCCGCCAATTGGTGCAGCCCTTCCCGACGATGCTTCGCGAAGACGGCGCCTACTACATCGTCTATCTCGAGACCCGCCGCGACGTGCCGAAGATCGCGCTGTTCCGGGAGTGGCTGCTGGCCGAGGCCGCGGCGGCGATGGCGGGGCGGCGGGACGGCTAGCTGCGGTCGAAGCCCAGGTCGCGGCGCAGCTGGTCGGACAGGCCGTTGGGGTCGAGCACCCGGCCCGCGGCCGGGCGCAGCAGCCGGCCGGCGGCGGCCCGCAGGGTGGACAGCAGGCTGCGCCGAGGGCGAAGCCGGGGGATCGGGCGCGCGGGCGCCCGCTGGACGGTGCCGGTCATCTCGGTCTCCGGATGGCCCGGACGCATCATCTCAGCTGATGCGTGGCGACGGGCCGGTCGTTGCGATGTGGTCTGTATGAGAGGAATATCGCCCTTCCGCGGGCGTCCGACCAACGCGTTCTCGATAAGCGACGGATAAACAGCCTTTATGGATGAAGGATCAGCCTCCCGCCTGCCGCCGCTGCCGGCCATCCGGGTGTTCGAGGCGGCGGCGCGGCATCTCAGCTTCACCCGCGCGGCGGAGGAGCTGGGCATGACCCAGGCGGCGGTCAGCTACCAGATCCGCCTGCTGGAGGACCGCGTCGGCGCGCCGCTGTTCCGCCGCCTGACCCGCAGGGTCGAGCTGACCGAGACCGGCGAGCGCCTGGCCCCGGCGGTGACCGAGGCGCTGGCGCGGCTGGCCGGCGCCTTCGCCGCGGCGCGCGACGACACCGGCGGGCTGCTGGCGATCACCTCGATCCACACCTTCGCCACCAACTGGCTGGTGCCGAGGCTGGGCCGGTTCCAGCTGGCCCATCCCGGCATCGCCGTGCGGCTCGACACCAAGTCGAAGCTGGTCGACTTTACCCGCAGCGACAACGACATCGGCATCCGCCATGGCATGGGCGTCTGGCCCGGCCTTGCGGCGCATCCGCTGATGCCGATCGAATACACAGCCCTGTGCAGCCCGGCGCTGCGCGACCGCGCCGGCGGCCTCGCCCATCCCCGCGACCTGCTGCAGCTGCCGCTGTTCTGGGACGGCGGGGACGCCTACTGGCAGCGCTGGTTCGCCGCCGCCGGCGTCGCGGTGCCAGAATCGGTGTCCAGTGGTGGCCTGCGGCTGGAGAACCAGCAGATGCTGGGCCGCGCGGCCCAGGCCGGGCAGGGAGTGGCGCTGGTCAACCCCACCTTCTTCCTCGACGAGCTCGCGGCCGGGGAGCTCATCCGTCCCTTCCCGGTCAGCATCAAGGACGAGGGCTCGTACCACCTGGTCTATCTCGACAGCCGCCGCGACGTGCCGAAGATCGCCGCCTTCCGCGACTGGATCCTGGCCGAGATCGCGGCGGACCAGGGGCAGGGCCTCGCGGCGGGGTGACCTCGATCTCGCGGTTTTGCTTGACTTCTCGTTCTCTTTTTGTTCTTATAACGCATGGTCAACGCCATCGAGCAGTCGCGTCGACTGGGTTCGCGAGCGAACCCAGCATGGTGCAGCCCGATCGATCGTTGGGTTCGCTTGTCGCGAATCCAGACTACTCGGTCTGGACGGCTCGCCGGCTCAAGAGGGGCGGGTGGCCCCGTCATAGGTCAGGATCGCGCCGTACAGCTCCGGCCGGCGGTCGCGGAACACGCCCCAACTGGCGCGCTGGGCCCGAATGGCATCGAGGTCGAAGCGGGCGACCAGCACCTCCTCCTCGGTCCGGCCGGCCTGGGCCACCAGCTCGCCGGTCGGGCCGGCGATGAAGGAGGAGCCGTAGAAGGTCTGGCTGAAGCGCTCGCCCTCCTCGGTGCCGATGCGGTTGGAGGCGACCAGCGGCACCAGGTTGGCGCCGGCATGGCCCTGCATCACCCGGGTCCAGTGCGCCTGGCTGTCCAGCCCGCCATCCTGCGGCTCGCTGCCGATCGCGGTCGGGTACAGCAGCACATCGGCGCCCATCAGCGCCATGCAGCGCGCCGTCTCGGGGTACCACTGGTCCCAGCAGATGCCGCAGCCGACCACGCCGTAGCGGGTCTTCCACACCTTGAAGCCGGTGTCGCCGGGGTTGAAGTAGAACTTCTCCTCATAGCCCGGCCCGTCCGGGATGTGCGACTTGCGATAGACGCCCAGCACGCTGCCATCGGCGTCGACCATGGCGATCGAGTTGTAATAGGCGTTGTTGGCGCGCTCGAACACGCTGACCGGCATCGCCACCTTCAACTCCGCCGCCAGCCGGCGGAACCGCTCCACCACCGGATGGCCGTCGATCGGCTGGGCCAGGGCGAAGTGCTGCTGTAGCTCGTCACGGCAGAAATAAGGGGCGGCGAACAGCTCCTGCGGCAGCACGATCTGGGCGCCGCGGCCGGCGGCCTGGCGCACCAGCGCCTCGACCCGGTCCAGGGTCTCGGCCTCGTTCCAGGTGCAGAAGGTCTGGGTGGCGGCGACGGTGACGGTGGTCATGGCGGATCCTCAGGCGGTCGTCTGCGGCTGGCGCCGCCGCGGTCGGCTGTCGGCGGCGCTGGTGCGGCCGCGGGCGCGGCGGCGTTCCTTCAGCCGCTGCAGCGTGGCCAGGCGCCAGGCGTTGTCGGCGTCGCGCCAGGCCGCGATCTCCTCCATCGTCCGCAGGCAGCCTGCGCACAGGCCGGTCCCGGCCTCGAGCGTGCAGACGCCGATGCAGGGCGAGACGATGGGGGGGAGATCCGAGGTCATGGCCCCCTCCAGGTAACCCGGCGGCGGCCCCGGTTCAAGGCGGCTCATGCGGCCTCCGGCGTGTGTCGTGACCGGGCGAGGCCGGGTCGCAGGCGCGATGGTCGGCGCGGCCTCGGGGCGTAGCATCGGGACTCCGCGAGAAGGATTGCCAGCGATGACCGACGCCCCCGCCACCCCATCGGACGAGACCCAGGACACCGGCGGCCGGGCCGGCCGGCGCGGCCGCGGCGGCGCCGAGGCCCGGCGCGCCCTGCGCCGCGGCGGCGGGCTGCAGCAGCTGAAATACATCTCGCGCAAGATCCCGCTCTACGAGGTCCTCAAGACCGACGGGCTGGAGCTGATCGAGCACAACGCCGACACGGTGCTGGAGGAGATCGGCCTCGAGTTCCGCGACGACGAGGAGACGCTGGAGCTGTGGCGTGCCGCCGGCGCCGACGTCAAGGGCACCCGCATCCGCTTCCCGCGCGGCCTGTGCCGCCAGCTGGTGCAGGCGACCGCGCCGCGCGAGTTCACCCAGCACGCCCGGAACCCGGAGCGCACGGTGCAGATCGGCGGCGGAAACACCGTCTTCGCCCCGGTCTACGGCCCGCCCTTCATCCGCACCCTCGACGAGGGCCGCCGCTATGCCCGGATCGAGGATTTCCGGAACTTCGTGAAGCTCGCCTACATGACGCCGGCGATGCACCATTCCGGCGGCACCGTGTGCGAGCCCGTCGACCTGCCGGTGAACAAGCGGCATCTCGACATGGTCTATTCCCACATCAAATACTCCGACAAGCCGTTCATGGGGTCGGTGACGGCGCCGGAGCGGGCGGAGGATACGGTCGCCATGGCGCGGCTGGTGTTCGGCGAGCAGTTCGTCGACGAGAACTGCGTGCTGATCAGCCTGATCAACGCCAATTCGCCGATGGTGTGGGACGGCACCATGCTCGGCGCCTTGAAGACCTATGCCCGCGCCAACCAGGCGGTGATCGTCACCCCCTTCATTCTGGCTGGCGCCATGGCCCCGG
>NZ_JBCNNF010000328.1:0-7686 GCF_039594555.1 Inquilinus sp. | reverse complement strand
CGTGATGCGTCCGGCCCTGAACGCGCTGCTGGCCGACCTCGCCCGCCACGGCGCCAGCCTCACCCTCGAGAACGGCCGCGTCGGCGTGCAGGGCGACCTGCCGCCGGAGCTGCTGCTGCGGCTGCACCGCCATCGCCGCGACCTGCTGCCCCTGGTCGAACGCGGCACTCACTTATCGCGCCGATAAGGACGATCGATTTCCCTGATCGAAGCGCGACGGCAATCCTCTTCCCATGGCGGACACCCCGCCCGACAGGAGCCCTTGATGACCACCCTGACCACCACCTTCGGCGCCCCGGTTCCGGACAACCAGAATTCTCTGACCGCCGGCCCGCGCGGCCCGGTGCTGATCCAGGATTTCCACCTGATCGAGAAGCTGGCGCATTTCAACCGCGAGCGCATTCCGGAGCGGGTGGTGCATGCCAAGGGCGCCGGGGCCTATGGCGTGTTCCGCGTCACCGCCGACGTGACGAAATGGACCCAGGCGAAGTTCCTGGCCGCGGTCGGCAAGGAGACGGAGGTGTTCCTGCGCTTCTCCACCGTCGGCGGCGAGAAAGGCTCGGCCGATGCCGAGCGCGACCCGCGCGGCTTCGCGCTGAAGCTGTACACCGAGGACGGCAACTACGACATCGTCGGCAACAACACGCCGGTCTTCTTCATCCGCGACCCGCTGAAGTTCCCGGACTTCATCCACACCCAGAAGCGCAACCCGGCCACCAACCTGAAAGACCCGACGGCGGTGTGGGACTTCGCCTCGCTGTCGCCGGAGACGCTGCACCAGTTCACCATCCTGTTCAGCGACCGCGGCACGCCGCGCAGCTACCGCCACATGGACGGCTTCTCCAGCCATACCTTCAGCTGGATCAACGCGGCCGGGCAGCGGGTCTGGGTCAAGTATCACTTCAAGACTCGGCAGGGGATCCAGAACTTCACCGGCGAGCAGGCGCAGGCGATGACCGGCATCGACCCCGACCACGCCACCCGCGACCTGTTCGCCGCGATCGAGGACGGCGATTTCCCGGCCTGGAAAGTCTCGGTGCAGATCATGACCGAGGCGGAGGCCGAGAGCTTCGCGATCGACCCGTTCGACCTGACCAAGGTGTGGCCGCATGCGGCGCATCCGCTGATCGAGATCGGCGAGCTGGTGCTGAACCGCAACCCGCAGAACTACTTCGCCGAGGTCGAGCAGTCGGCCTTCAGCCCGGCCAATGTGGTGCCCGGCATTTCTTTCAGCCCGGACAAGATGCTGCAGGGCCGGCTGTTCGCCTATGGCGACGCGCATCGCTACCGCCTCGGCGGCAATCACGGCCTGCTGCCGGTCAACCGGCCGCATGCCGCCGTGGCCAGCAACTACCAGCGCGACGGGGCGATGCGCTTCGACGACAACGGCAAGGGCGCGGTGAACTACGAGCCGAACAGCTTCGGCGGGCCGCAGCAGGACCCGGCGGCGGCCGAGCCGGCGCTGCCGTTGCGCGGCGCCGCCGACCGCTACGACCACCGCGCCGGCAACGATGACTACAGCCAGGCCGGCGACCTGTTCCGGCTGATGGATGACGGCGCCCGCGCCCGGCTGATGGACAATATCGCGGGATCGATGCGGTCGGTGCCCGAGGCGATCCAGCGCCGCCAGATTGCCCATTTCGCCAAGGCCGACCCGGCCTACGGCGCCGGCGTGGCCGAGCGGCTGGGCCTGGCAATCGCCGCCGCGGCCTGATCTCCCCGAAAGGGCGACGGCCGTTGCTCTGTGGGCCGCCGTCCGGACTGGCCCGCCATCCCCCTTCCCGGGATGGCGGGTCTTTTCCTAGTCGAGGCCGGCTAGTCGATAGTGAGGCACAAATACCGGCAGACTCGGTGCCGTGCGGCCCGATCAGAGCCGGCTCTGGGCGCTGTGCCAGATGCGGAGGATTTCGACCCGCGTGCCGATCCGATAGACGTGGCGTAGGGCGAGACGTTCGCGGGTACCGGCCTCGATGCCAAGGCGACCGCGGCGCGGAAAATGCTCGAGGCTGTCAGCCGCGGCCAGCAGCTGTACCGCGAGCCGGTTGGCCGCCCAGGGATTGAACTCCGCGACATAGGCGCGAATGCGCTCCAGGTCCTGCCGGGCCGGTTCGGTCCAGGCTACTTGCACTGCGGCGGGGGCAGCTCGTCTTCCGTCCCCCAGGACAGCAGCCAGCGCCGCATCTCCTCGTGTGGGATCAGCCGCCCGGCATCCGCCGCGGCGATGCCTTCCCGGATCGCGGCCCGCTTTGCAGCGATCTCCGGATCATCCTCCGGTGGCTGGATCGGTGCTGGCTTCCTCATGGCCTCAATATAGGGCGATTTGCTCCCTCTGGCCACGGGGGCGCTTCCGAGGCTCAACCGCGGGGCAGCGCCTTTTCCATGAACACGCTCAGCGGGTCGGGGCCATAGGCGCCGAAGGGGCCGGTCTCGCGATAGCCGAAGCGGCGGTACAGGCCGATCGCCTCGGTCGATTTCACCCCCGTCTCCAGCCGCAGCAGCCGGATGCCGGCACCGGCCGCGTCGGCCTCCAGCGCTTCGAGCAGGGCGCGGCCGATGCCCAGGCCGCGGGCCTCGGCCGTGACGAAGATCCGCTTCAGCTCGGCTGCGCCGTCGCCGTCGGGGGCATAGCCGCCGCAGCCGACCGCCCGGCCGCCGCGCCGGGCGACCAGGAAGCGCACCTGCAGCGCCAGCAGCGTGGCCATGTCCGGCCCGGGCCGCGCATCCTCCGGATACAGCCCGGCCGAGCGGCGATCGGCCTGCGCCAGCAGGTCCCGCACCTCGGGCTGGTCCGGCGACTCCACGGCGATCGTCACTTCCATCTCAGTCATCCTCATTCCAGCAGCGCCGGACCGTGCCGGCGGGGTCGATGTGAAACACGTCCGGGTTGCTCAGGGCCGCCCAGGCGGCGAAGCCGTCGCGGCCGTCCAGGCTGTGCAGCAGCAGGGCCAGCAGATTGCCGTGGCTGACGATCGCGACCGCCCCCTCGGCCCCCGCCACCGCATCGGCCAGCGCCGCCAGGCCGCGCCGGGCTGCCGCGGCGCCGGATTCGCCGCCGGGCCAGGCCAGGGCCGGGTCGGCGAAGGACCGGCGCAGCCGGTCGCGCCAGTCCTCGGCCGGCGCTGTCGCCAGCACCCGCTCCGCCAGCCGATCGTCGATCCGCACCGCCAGCCCCAGCCGTTCGGCCAGAGGGGCGGCGCTGTCCCGTGCCCGCAGAAAGGGGCTGGAGACGATGCGCGCGATCGGCAGCCCGGCCAGCCGGTCGCGCAGTTGCAGCGCCTAGCCGCGGCCCTCAGCCGTCAGCGGCGCCTCGGGCTCCTGCCCGGCGGCCCGGCAGTGCCGGATCAGATAAAGGGTCGCGGCCATGATCGCTCCGTTTTCGCTGCTGCGCCAGTCTAGCGCAGGGTTTTTCCCTGCCGCCGAGGCCATCCTGTCTTGGGGGATCGGAGGTCCGGATGGTGCGACTCCTGTGTCTCGGCTTCGGCCTCATCCTCATCGCCGGCAGCCCCGCCGGGGCGGCGGTGCTGCACGGCCCGTGGGATGCGCCGCCGCCGGTCGACGCCTCCGCACCAGCCGCCGTGCCCTGTCCGGATGCGCCCGCGCTGCCGGCCGGGCTCGCCGTCCGCGACTATTACGGCGATCCCGCCCATTCGGTCATCGACCCCGCGCGCAAGCAGGCCTATGACGCGGCGGTCGCCCCGCTGCACGACGCGCTGGGGCAGGTGGAGGCGATGGCCGACCGTTATCGCCGCACCGGCGATCCGGCGGCCGCACGCTGCGCCGCGCAGTGGCTGGACCGCTTCGCCCGCGACGGGGTGCTGCTGGGCGAGGTCCGCGGCAGCCAGTCGGTCTATGTCCAGGGCTGGATGCTGGGCGGGCTGGCCGTGTCCTGGCTGAAGCTGCGCAGCGACCGCGACGCCGCGGACACCGATACCCGCCGCCGGATCAAGGACTGGCTCTCCGCTTTGGCGGACCGCACCCTGGCCTATTACAGCCCCGACCGCGCCGCCCGCACCGACACTCGCAACAACCACCGCTACTGGGCCGGCTTTGCCGTGGCGGCGGCCGGCGTCGCGGCGGGCCGGGCGGAGCTGCTGGACTGGGGCATCGCCAGCTATCGCCTGGCCGCGGCGCAGGTGGACGAGGACGGCATGCTGCCGCTGGAGGCGGCACGGCGGGGCTGGGCGCTGCACTACCACCTGTTCGCGGCGGCGCCCCTGGTGATGATCGCGGAGCTGGCGGCCGCCAATGGCGTCGACCTCTATCCGGAGCATGACGGCGCGCTCGGGCGGCTGGTGGAGCGGGCGCTGGCCGGGCTGCGGGATCCGCGCCGCTTCGCCGAGCGGGCCGGCACGCCGCAGGAGGATCCCGGCCGCGAGACCCTGGCCTGGGTCACGCCCTATCTGCGCCACGTGCCGCAGGCCCGGGCGGAGCTGCCGGCCGGCGCCGACCTGTCGCGCGGCACCTTGTATCTGGGTGGGCAACTGCCGGATTGAGGGGCGCCGGATTGACCGCCAAGCGGGACAGCGATGCGCCGATGGCGGCCGCGGGCCCGGGCGACTCGTGCTAGGAACAGAAGCCGAACGCCCTTCCCGCCGCCCAGGCGAGCCCATGCCTCTCGATGCTTGTCCCGGCCGCGCCGCCCCGGCGCGGTGTGCGACCCCCGCGCGGCGTGCCGCCCGACTTGCCGCGCTCAGCCTCGGCGTCGTGGTGGTGCAGATCGACGTCACCGTCGTCAATGTCGCGCTCGACCAGATCCAGGGCCTGATGCAGGGCGGCGTCGCCGCGCTGCAATGGGTGGTGAACGGCTACACCCTGGCCTTCGCCAGCCTGCTGCTGACCGGCGGCGCGCTGGGCGACCGGTTCGGCGCGCGGCGCCTCTATCTGACGGGCTTCGCCCTGTTCACCCTGGCCTCGCTGGCCTGCGGCCTGGCGCCGACCGGCACGGTGCTGATCGCGGCCCGTGTCGCCCAGGGGCTGGGCGGGGCGCTGCTGATGCCCTGCTCCCTGGCCCTGGTCGCCCATGCCTATCACGACCCGGGCGAGCGGATGCGGGCGATCGGCATCTGGGCCGGGGCCGGAGGCATGGCCATGGTGGCGGGGCCTGTGGTCGGCGGCGTGCTGGTCGCGCTGTTCGGCTGGCGCAGCATCTTCCTGATCAACCTGCCGATCGGCGCGGTCGGCCTGTGGCTGACGCTGCGCTTCACCACCGAGACCGAAGGCCGGCACAAGCGCGCGCTCGACCTGCCGGGCCAGGTCCTGGCCATCGTCGCGCTGGTGGCGCTGACCGGGTCGATCATCGAGGGCGAGCCGCTGGGCTGGTCCCATCCGCTGGTGCTGGGCGGGGTGGCGCTGTTCCTGCTGTCCGGCATCGGCTTCCTGCTGGTCGAATCCCGCAGTGCGGCGCCGATGATGCCGCTCGGCCTGTTCCGCCACCCGGTGTTCTCCGCGGTGTCGCTGATCGGCTTCCTGCTCAATGCCGGCTATTACGGCTCGACCTTCCTGCTCAGCCTCTACTTCCAGGGACCGCTCGGCCTGTCGCCGCTGCTCACCGGCCTGGCCTTCGTGCCGATGACCGGGCTGATCGCCGTCATCAACGTCTTCGCCGGCCGGGTCGCGGCGCGCCATGGGGCGCGGCTGCCGATGGTGTCGGGGCTGTGCGTTGCCGTCGCCGGCTTCGCCGCCCTCGCCCTGGCGCTGACCCCGGCCACGGACTACGGCGGCCTCTGGTGGACGCTGCTGCTGATCGGCTGCGGCACGGCGCTGACCGTGCCGCCGATGACCGCGGCGCTGCTGGCGACGGTGGACCGCGCCCGCTCCGGCATCGCCTCGGGCGTGCTCAACTCGCTGCGCCAGACCGGCGGCGCCATCGGCGTCGCCGTGCTCGGCGCGATCGGCGGCGGCGGGATGTCGGTTGACGGCATGCGGCTGGCAATGGCGCTCAGCGGCGGCGTGCTGGTGTTCGCCCTGCTGGCCGCGGTGATCTGGGTGCGGAAGCCCGCCGTAACATCATCGGACCATAGATAAGCTGCGCTGGCTGGACGAATTCCTCACCTTGTGCTTAGGCTTCGGTCACTTGGGTGGTATCCGCTTATTCGGTGTCGCGGCAGTAGTCAGCCGCTATGTATAGTTTCAAATCTGTTTGGAGGGGGATTGTTGTGCATTATCGGATCGCGCTCATTCTGGCGGCCACTTTGCTCGCGACCGCCTGTGCGGGGAAGGTGGACTATGCGCCGCCGCAAGCGGCGCAGCCCGGTCAGAATTCAATCACGGTCTCTGAATCCGCCGATGCCGTGTGGAAGAAGCTCGTGCCGAAGCTCGGCCAGCAATTTTTTGTCGTCAACAACCTCGATAAGGATTCGGGGTTCATCAACGTCAGCTATTCGGGTGACCCGGAACGATATGTGGACTGCGGGACGATCACATCATACGTCAAAAACGCGCGTGGTCCTCGGACCTACGTCTTCCCGGGAGCCAAGGCTCAGCAGTCATACGAGGTGATGTCAGATGGCCTGTACTTCCTAGATCGCAAGATGAATCTGGAAGGGCGGGTCAACATCATCGTCGAGCGGCAGGGGCCGAAGTCGACCCGGATCACGGCCAATACGAGATATGTGCTGACGCGGAGCGTCACCGTGCAGAGCGTCGGTGGCCAAATCCCGCAGACTGCCACCGACTCGGTCTCCTTCGATTCGGGGCAAAGCGGCACCTTCTCGTCCGGTTCGGATCGCGAGCTGACCTGCACCGCCAAGGGAACCTTGGAGCAGAGCGTGCTCGATCTTGCCCACTGAACGTGCCGCCCCGCCGTCCTGCGATGGCCCCTAGGCCAGGGCTGGCCGGCGGGCCTTGCTCTTTTGCAGCCGGCGCAGCCCGGCCAGCACGGTGACGGCCAAGCCGGCGGCCAGCACGATCCAGGCCGGGCGGGGCCCGAAGGCGAAGACCAGGTTGGCGCGCAGCACCCGCATCGGGTCGATGCCGGTGAACAGCCCGTACATCGCCGCCTCGCCGCCGGCCGTGACCAGGGCGGTGACCACCGACAGGGCGGCCAGCATCCACAGCGGCAGCCCGTCGCCGCGGCCCAGGCGGGCGTCCAGCACGCGCCAGACCAGGAGCCAGATGGTGAAGCCGGCCAGCATGGTCGGGATGGCGACGTCGACCTTCGACTGCATCACCCCATGCACCAGCCCCAGCACCACGATCGGGTAGACCAGCTGGTGCAGCCGCTGCCAGCGCTTGCCGCCCAGGCGCTTGATCATGGCATCGGTCGAGGTCGCCAGGAGCGGCATCAGCCCCAGCAGCGCCAGGAAGCCGATGGTCAGGTACAGGCGCTTGACGATCTCCGATGCCACGAAGCCCAGATCGAAATGCTGGGTGGCGGCGTAGCCGGTCAGGTGGATCAGCACATAGGTGGCGGCCGCGACGCCGATCATCCGGCGCACCAGGACCAGCTGCGGCCAGCGCAAAACCCGCTTCAGCGGCGTGATCGCCAGGCCGATGACCAGGAAATACAGCGTCCACAGCCCGATGGCGCGCTGGAAGGTCTGCACCGGGTCGGCACCCAGATCGCCGGCCAGCAGCCGCCCGCCATACCAGAGGCCGGGCAGCAGCAGCAGGACGAAGACCACAGTCTTCAGCCAGGAGAAGCGGCCGGCACGGTCGGTGAAAGGCGAGCGCATGGGGTCCTCGATG
>NZ_JBCNNF010000327.1:0-7686 GCF_039594555.1 Inquilinus sp. | reverse complement strand
TTTCGCTCCCCTCCCGTGTCATTGCCGGGCTTGACCCGGCAATCCAGAAGGTGTCGACGCTCTCTGGATGCCCGGGTCAAGCCCGGGCATGACAGGTGGGAGTGATGCGCGTTTCCTGCATATAGCACCTGCGCAGCGCTCGAAGCTTGCTTCAGGGCTTGCCGCCACCCTTCGTTTCGCACGGAACGGCCACGCCCTCGCTGGTATCATCCCTGACGGACGCCACGCCAGGAGAGCAGCATGGGCCCCTATCCGCACGACGCCCCGCCGGCCGAGATCACCGAGTCCAACCCGATGGGGACGGACGGGTTCGAGTTCGTCGAATACGCCTCCTCCGAGCCGGAGAAGCTGGGCGCGCTGTTCGAGACCATGGGCTTCGTCCCGGTGGCGCGGCACAAGTCGAAGCGGGTGACGCTGTACCGCCAGGGCGACATCAACTTCATCGTCAATGCCGAGCCCGAGAGCTTCGCCAGCGACTTCGCCCGCAAGCACGGCCCCTGCGCCTGCGCCATGGCCTTCCGCGTCGCCGATGCCGACCACGCCTTCAAGCGCGCCGTGTCGCTGGGCGCCAAGCCGGTCGAGAGCCGGGTGAATGCCGGCGAGCTGCGGATCCCGGCGATCGAGGGCATCGGCGGGTCGCTGCTGTACCTGGTCGACCGCTACGGCGCCAAGGGGTCGATCTACGAGGTCGATTTCGACTGGATCGGCGATGCCGAGCCGCACCCCGAGCCCGCCGGCCTCTACTATGTCGACCACCTGACCCACAATGTGCATCGCGGCCAGATGGATGTCTGGGTCGATTTCTACAGCCGGCTCTTCAACTTCCGGCAGATCCGCTATTTCGACATCAGCGGCAAGCTGACCGGCCTGTATTCCCGCGCCCTGACCAGCCCGGACGGCAAGATCCGCATCCCGATCAATGAGAGCGCCGACGAAAAGAGCCAGATCGAGGAATATCTGCGCGCCTACAAGGGCGAGGGCATCCAGCATGTGGCGCTGGGCAGCCGCGACATCTATGCCTCGGTCAGCCAGTTGGACCGCAACGGCCTGGCCTTCATGCCGGCCCCGCCCGATACCTATTACGACAGGATCGACACCCGGCTGCCGAAGCACGGCGAGCCGGTCGAGAGGCTGCGCGAGCTGGGCCTGCTGATCGACGGCGAGGGCGTGGTCGAAGGCGCGCACACCAAGGTGCTGCTGCAGATCTTCTCGCAGACCGTGATCGGCCCGATCTTCTTCGAGTTCATCCAGCGCAAGGGCGATGACGGCTTCGGCGAGGGCAATTTCCGCGCCCTGTTCGAGAGCATCGAGGAAGACCAGATCCGGCGCGGCGTGCTGTCGGCCGACGGCCACCAGGCGGCGTGACCGGCAACCCGTTCGCGCCGCCGGAAGACGGGCCGGCCTGGCGCCGGCATCCGCACGCCCCGGCGCCGGGCACGGCGCTAGGCCGGATCGAGGAGATCGAGGATCCCGGCATGCGGGCGCTGAGCTTCGGCTCTGGCCGCCGGGTGTTCTCGATGCTGCTGGTCCGGCACGGCGGCGCGGTGCGCGCCTTCCTCGACGCCTGCCCGCATGCCTGGCTGCCGCTGACCTGGCGCGGCGGCAGCGTGCTGAGCGCCGACGGCCGGCGCCTGGTCTGCAGCAACCACTTCGCCGAATTCGACTCCGCGAGCGGTCAGCCGGTCTCCGGCCCCGCCGATTGCGGGCTCGACCTCCTGCCGGTGCGGCTGGAGCCTGACGGCATGATCGTGATGGGATGAGGCTGCCGGCCGGGGATGGTAAGGAGACCTGAACTCCTCAGGACACTCCCATGCTGACCGGCAAGACCATCATCGTCACGGGCGCCGCCTCCGGCATCGGCGCCGCGACCGCGCGGCTGGTGCAGACCTGGGGCGGCCGCGTCATCGCCGTCGACCGGCACGAGCCGGCGGATGCGGTCGACGCCTTCTTCCGCGCCGACCTGTCCGACCGCGCCACGGTCGACGCGCTGGTGGCGGCGCTGCCGGATGGCGCGCACGGTTTGGCCAACATCGCCGGCGTGCCGCCGACCCGGCCGGCCGCGGAGGTCCTGCGGGTCAACCTGATCGGGCTGAAGCACCTGACCGCCGGGCTGGTGCCGAAGCTGGCCGACGGCGCCGCGATCGTGAACCTCGCTTCCCTCGCCGGGCTGGACTGGGCCGAGTCCCTGCCCGCCATCCGCGACAGCGAGGATCTCGGCTTCGAGGAGGTCGAGGCCTTCTGCGAGCGGCACGGCATCGCCGGCGCGCGCAGCTACTTCTTCGCCAAGGAGGCGCTGGTCGCCTGGACCCACCGCAACCGCTGGACCTGGCGCGACCGCGGCATCCGCATGAACGCGGTCAGCCCCGGCCCCATCGACACACCGATCCTGCCCGATTTCCTGGCCAGCTTCGGCGATCGGGCGCGGGCGGAGATGGCGGTGATGGACCGGCCGGGCCGGCCGGAGGACATCGCTCCGGCGGTCGCCTTCCTGCTGTCCGACGCCTCGGCCTGGATCCGTGGCGCCAATGTGCCGGTCGATGGCGGGATGCACGCCTACGTCCAGGCCCGCCGCCACGGGCTGTAGACGGAGCCACGCCGAGCGGATCGCACCGTCGTGTTGCCTCTCCCGCTTGCGGGAGAGGCAACACGAGAAGACGCCCGGCAACCCGTCGGCCCGAGGCAATCAAGGTCAGGCGCGCGGCACCGCCAGCGCGATCCCCCGCGCGGCCTCCTGCAGCGCCGGCAGGAAGCGGTCGCGCATCTCCCCTGCCCCGACGCGCGAGGCCGGCGCGCTCATGTTGATCGCCAGCCCCCCGGCGGAGATGCCGCCCGGCACCGCGACGGCGATCGAGCTAAGCCCGGTCTCCAGCTCCTCCGACACCAGGGCGTAGCCGCGGCCGCGCACCTCGGCTAGCCGCGCCGCCAGGGCCGCGCGGGTGGTCAGCGTGTGTTCGGTGAACCGCTCCAGCACGGCCGAGTCGAGATACCGCTCCAGCTCGCGCGGGTGCAGCGCCGCCAGCAGCGCCTGGCCCATCGAGGTGGCGTGCGCCGGCAGCCGTGTGCCGACGCCGAGCCCGACCGTCATGATCCGGTGCGCCGCCGGCGACCGGGCGACATAGGTGATCATGGTGCCGTCCAGCATGGCGGCGGAGGCCGATTCGCCCAGGATCCGCGTCAACCCCAGCAGTGCGTCGCGCACCCGCTCGATCTCGCCCATGCCGGACAGGAAGCTGTGGCCGAGCGACAGGATCGCCGGCGTCAGCTCGAAATGCTTGCCGTCGCTGCGGGCATAGCCGGCCTCGCACAGGGTCAGCAGGAAGCGCCGCGCCGCCGCCCGGGTCAGGCCGGTGCGCTCCGCCGCCTCGGTGATGGTCTGCCGCCGGTGGCCCGCGCCGAAGCTGCTGATGATGTCGAGCCCCTTGCGGAACGAGACGACCTGTTCGCCGCGCAGCCTGTCCTCCCTGGTTTGTTCGCTGAACGAACAAGATTGCCGCTATGCGCACAAATTCTTGACCGCATCCGGGCTCGGGCACAAGAGATCAGGCAGGCAAGAAGAACGGGGAGGCGTCCGGGATGACCAGCAGCGTCACCGTCCCGCGGGATGGGCAGCGCCGTAGCCGGCCGCGTGCCGGCGGGTGCATGATCCCGATCGGCCCGAGGCCCCGGCCCGGTCGACCCCGCACCTGACGAGATCGAGGACAGCCGCATGGTCGCATCCACCTCCGAGGACCGCCCGCCGCGCCCGTCATCCGCCGCCGCCATCGCGGCGATGAGCACCCGCGACCGCATCGTCGCGATCGTCGGCAGCTCCTCCGGCAACCTGGTGGAGTGGTACGATTTCTATACCTACGCCTTCACCTCGCTGTACTTCGCCAGCGCCTTCTTCCCGAAGGGCGACCCGACCAGCCAGCTCTTGAACACCGCCGGCATCTTTGCCGCCGGCTTCCTGATGCGGCCGATCGGCAGCTGGCTGTTCGGCTGGATCGCCGACAAGCACGGCCGCCGCACCTCGATGATGCTGTCGGTTCTGATGATGTGCGCCGGGTCGCTGGCGATCGCGGTGCTGCCGACCTATGAGAGCATCGGCGCGGCGGCCGGGTTCCTGCTGCTGGTCGCCCGGCTGGTGCAGGGCCTGTCGGTCGGCGGCGAATACGGCACCAGCGCCACCTATATGAGCGAGGTGGCAGCGCGCCGGCACCGCGGCTTCTTCGGGTCGTTCCAGTACGTCACCCTGATCGGCGGCCAGCTGCTGGCGACGCTGGTCGTGGTGATCCTGGAATTCTCGCTGTCCGGCGACGAGATCCGGGCCTGGGGCTGGCGCATCCCCTTCGTGGTCGGCGCCGCAGCGGCGGTCGTCGCCCTCTATCTGCGGCGGTCGCTGATCGAGACCAGCTCGGCCGAGGTGCGCAAGTCGAAGGAGGCGGGGACGATCGGCGCCCTGTTCCAGCACCCGCGGGCCTTCCTGACCGTGCTGGGCTTCACCGCCGGCGGGTCGCTGATCTTCTACACCTACACCACCTACATGCAGAAATACCTGGTCAACACCGCCCATCTGGACACGAAGACGGTGAGCCTGGTGATGGCGGCGGTGCTGTTCGTCTACATGGTGGCGCAGCCGGTGTTCGGCGCCCTGTCCGACCGCATCGGCCGGCGCAACAACATGCTGCTGTTCGGGGCGCTGACGACGCTGACCACGGTGCCGCTGCTCGGCGCCATCGGCACGGTGACCAGCCCCTACGCCGCCTTCGGGCTGATCCTGTGCGGCCTGGCGGCGGTCAGCTTCTACACCTCGATCAGCGGGCTGGTGAAGGCCGAGCTGTTCCCGATGGCGGTGCGCGCCTTGGGCGTCGGCCTGTCCTATGCCATCGCCAACGCCGCCTTCGGCGGCAGTGCCGAATACGTGGCGCTGTGGCTGAAGGACGCCGGGGTTGAGGGCTGGTTCGCCTGGTACGTCACCGGGATGTGCGCCATCGCCTTCATCGTCGCCATCCTGATGCCGGACAACCGGCGCGAGAGCCTGATCGAGGACAACTGATCCACCGGCGGGAGCAACCCGCCGGTCATCGACAAAACGGGGAGAGCCAAGATGCATCGACGACACTTCACCCTGACCGCTGCCGCTGTCGGCGTCGCCCTGCTGGCGGCCTGGCCCGCCGCGGCCGAGGACACGGTCAGGATCGGCCTGATCCTGCCGATGACCGGCCCCTCCGCCTCCACCGGGCGGGAGATCGAGGCGGCCGCGCGGCTGTATCTCCAGCAGAACGGCGCCACCGTCGCCGGTAAGACGGTGGAGCTGATTGTCAAGGACGACACCGGCACGGCCGACGTCACCAAGCGCCTGGCGCAGGAGCTGGTGGTGAAGGACAAGGTGGCGGTGCTGGCCGGCTTCGGCCTGACCCCGTTGGCCGCCGCGGCAGCGCCGATCTCCACCCAGGCCAAGGTGCCGCAGGTGATCATGGCCGCCGCCACCGCGGTGACCACCGAGGCGTCGCCCTTCATCGTCCGCACCAGCTTCACCCTGCCCCAGGTCACCGTGCCGCTGGCCGATTGGAGCGCCCAGAACGGCATCAAGACCGTGGTCACGCTGGTCAGCGACTACGCCCCCGGCCTGGACGCGCAGAAGGCCTTCGCCGAACGCTTCGGCAAGGCCGGCGGGACGGTGGTGGAGCAGCTGCAGGTGCCGCTGAAGAACCCGGATTTCGCGCCCTTCCTGCAGCGCGTGGCCGATGCCAAGCCGGATGCGGTTTTCGTCTTCGTGCCCTCGGGCTTCGGCGCCGTGTTCATGAAGCAGTTCGTCGAGCGCGGGCTGGACAAGTCCGGCATCCGGCTGATCGCCACCGGCGACGTGACCGATGACGAGCTGCTGGACAAGATCGGCGACGTGGCGCTGGGCACCATCACCACCCACCATTATTCCGCGGCGCATGACAGCCCGGAGAACAAGGCCTTCGTCCAGGCCTTCCAGGCGGCCAATGCCGGGCTGCGGCCGAACTTCATGGCGGTCGGCGGCTATGACGGCATGCACCTGATTTTCGAGGCGCTGAAGAAGACCGGCGGCGCCACCAACGGCCAGGCCCTGGTCGACGCCATGAAGGGCATGAGCTGGACCAGCGTCCGCGGCCCGATCACCATCGACCCCGACACCCGCGACATCGTCCAGAACGTCTATGTCCGCAAGGTCGAGAAGCGCGACGGCGCCCTCTGGAATGTCGAGTTCGCGACCATCGAGGCGGTGAAGGACCCGGTCAAGGCCGCGAAGTAGGCATGGCGACGATCCTGTTCGACGGCATCGCCTACGGCATGCTGCTGTTCGTGCTGGCCTGCGGCCTGTCGGTGACGCTGGGGCTGATGAACTTCATCAACCTGGCGCATGGCGCCTTCGCCATGCTCGGCGGCTATGTCACCGCGATCCTGATGAGCCGCTGGCAGGCGCCGTTCTTCCTGTGCTTGCCGGCGGCCTTCCTGGCCGCGGCCGCGGTCGGGCTGGTGCTGGAGCGGACGCTGTATCGACAGCTGTATCGCCGCAGCCATCTCGACCAGGTGCTGTTCTCGATCGGGATCGTGTTCATGGCCATAGCCGCCGCCGACTATCTGATGGGGTCGGAGCAGCAGATCATCCAGTTGCCCGACTATCTGCGCGGCCGGGTCGAGGTGCTGGGCGTCGGCATCGGCATCTACCGCGCCCTGATCATCGTCATCTGCGGCATGCTGGTGCTGGCGCTGCAAGGGGTGCTGGCCTACACCCGCTTCGGCAGCCGGCTGCGTGCCGCCGTGGATGATCCACGAGCCGCGCGGGGCCTGGGCATCCGGGTCGACACCGTCTTCGCCGCCACCTTCGCCGTCGGCAGCGGCCTCGCCGGGCTCGGCGGTGCGCTGGGGGCCGAGATCCTGGGCGTCGACCCGACCTTCCCCTTGAAGTATATGATCTATTTCCTGATCGTGGTGACGGTCGGCGGCACCTCCAGCCTGACCGGCCCGTTCCTGGCGGCGCTGCTGCTGGGCATCGCCGATGTCGCCGGCAAGTACTATGTCCCCGCCGCCGGCTCCTTCGTCATCTACACGGTGATGATCGTGGTGCTGCTGCTGCGGCCGCAGGGCCTGTTCGCGCGCGGAGGCGGCAGGTGACGGCGGCCCCGCTCTCCTCCGCCACGCCCCAGCCGCTGCGCCTGGCCGTGTCCCGTGCCCGCTGGCGGTGGCCGGAGGCGGTGTTCTGGCTGGCCGCGCTGGCGGCGCTATTCCTGCTGCCGGACCAGCATCTGATCCTGAACGAGATCGCGATCCTGACGCTGTTCGCGCTCTCGCTCGACCTGATCCTCGGCTATGCCGGCATCGTCTCGCTCGGCCATGCCGCTTTCTTCGGCCTCGGCGCCTATGTCGCCGGGCTGCTGACCATCCATGTCGCCGGCGAGCCGCTGCTCGGCCTCGCGGCCGCCGCGGTCGCCGGCGCCGTGCTGGGCTTCGCCACCGGCTTCCTGGTGCTGCGCGGCAGCGACCTCACCCGTCTGATGGTCACGCTCGGCATCTCGCTGCTGCTGTTCGAGATCGCCAACCAGGCCGCGGGCCTCACCGGCGGCGCCGACGGGCTGAACGGCATGGCGGTCCGCCCGATCCTGGGCTGGTTCGAGTTCGACCTGTACGGCACCACCGCCTATGCCTACAGCCTGGCGGTGCTGTTCGGGCTGTTCC
>NZ_JBCNNF010000326.1:0-7799 GCF_039594555.1 Inquilinus sp. | reverse complement strand
TCAGCGTCATTGGCGCCTCGCTGCTGTGGGTGGGCTGGTTCGGCTTCAACGCCGGCTCGGCGCTGACCGCGGGCGGCGGCGCCGGCATGGCCTTCGCCGTGACCCACATCGCCACCGCCGCGGCGGCGCTGGCCTGGATGTTCGTGGAGTGGGGCGCCAAGGGCAAGCCGAGCGTGCTCGGCATCATCTCCGGCGCGGTCGCCGGGCTGGTGGCGATCACCCCGGCCTCCGGCTTCGTCAACCCGATGGGCGCGCTGGCGATCGGCATTGCCGCCGGCATCATCTGCTACTTCTCCGCCACCTCGGTGAAGAAGGCGCTGGGCTATGACGACTCGCTCGACGTCTTCGGCGTGCACTGTGTCGGCGGCATCGTCGGCGCGATCCTGACCGGCGTCTTTGCCGACCCGTCGGTCAACTCGGCGGGCACCGGGCTGCTCTACGGCAATCCCGGCCAGGTCTGGATCCAGGTCGAGGGCGTGCTGGCGACGCTGGTCTGGAGCGGTGTGGTCACCGCGGTGCTGCTGGTCCTGATCAAGGCGGTCATGGGTATCCGGGTTTCGGAAGAGGCGGAGCGCGACGGCCTCGACCTCGCCCTGCATGGCGAGGCGGTGCAGTAACGCTGCCGCATAAGGCGGCCAGACTCGGGGCGTCCTTCGAGACGCCCCTTTTTTTTGCTCCGGGCCTCAGCCCCGCTCCGCGCCTGCCAGTTTTTCGTCCAGCGCATCCAGGTCGCGGCTGAGCGCGTCGAAGCGCCCGGTGCCGAGCAGACCGCGATACTCGGCCTCGATCCGGCGTTTCACGCCGTCGGCATCGGCCATCACCGCCAGACCGGCGGGGGTGAGGACGACCAGCCGGCCGCGCTTGTCGCGCGGGTCGGGGCGGCGCTCGACGATGCCGTCGCGGACCAAGTCGTCGACAAGCTGCTGCACCGCCTGCTTGGTCAGCCCCATGCGGCCGGGCAGGCTGGATTGCGGCGCGCCTTGCGGCCCGAGATGGGCCAGCACGGCCGAGCGCGCCTCGGCGAACCAGCCATGGCCCAGCGCCACCATCTCCGCCTCGAACCGGGCCTTCCAGGCCCAGGCCAGGCGCCACAGCCGCCAGCCGATATGGTCGAGCGGCGCGGGATAGGAGGCGTCGTCAAGCGGCTTGACCATTTTTGATCCATCCGATACCGTCAAGATGCTTGACGATTCATCGCCGAAGATGCGCTTCGGCGGATCGCGCTTCAAGCCTTTCCGCAGGAGAAGACCATGCCTGTCATTTCCGCGTCCGAGGCGCCGCGCTTCACGCTGCCCGGAATCACCTTCACCGGTCTGGCGGCGCCCAGCCGCGGTGCCCGCGAGACCGCTGCATGGCGGATCGCGCTCGACCCCGGCGCGCCCGGCGCTCCGCACCGCGTCACGCGAGAGGAGATCTTCATCGCCGTCGCCGGCCGCGCCGTTGCCACACTGGCGGGCGAACGGCACGAAATCGCGGCCGGCGGCGCCCTGGTGGTGCCGGCCGACACCGAATTCGCGCTGGCCAATCCGGGGCCGGAGCCGTTCGATGCGGTGGTGGTGCTGCCGGTCGGCGGCCAGGCCGCCTATGCAGGGCAGGAGCCCTTCACCCCGCCCTGGGCGGTCTGACGCCGCCGGAGACGCAACCTCAGTTCTTCCCGGGGCGAACCGTGAGGTGGCGGGCCGGCCTCGGCCGTACCCGCCTGCCTTCGGGGAGGACACCATGAAGTTCATCGCAATCGGTGTTGCGGCGGGGCTGCTCCTCGCTGCTTCGGCCTTCGCCATGGACGAGCCGGCGAAGACCATGAAGACCTCGGCCGGCGAGGTCTACACGGACGAGAAAGGCATGACGCTCTACGTCTACGACAAGGACGAGGCCGGAAAGTCCAATTGCGTCGACAAATGCGCCGCCAACTGGCCGCCGTTCAAGGCCGCGGCCGGCGCCATGGCCATGGGCGAGTGGACCGTGGTCAAGCGCGCCGACGGCACCATGATGTGGGCCTATGACGGCAAGCCGCTCTACACCTTCGTCAAGGACCAGAAGGCCGGGGACGTCACCGGCGACGGCGTCGGCGGTGTCTGGCACGTCGCCAAGCCGGACTGAGCGCTGCCGGAAAAGGAGAGGGCGGCCGAAGCCGCCCTCTCTGGTCTCGATGGAGCCGTCGGTCCGCCTCAGCGGGCCTGGGACATGGCGATCGCGGTGTCGCCCATCCGGTTCGAGAAGCCCCATTCGTTGTCGTACCAGGCCATGACCCGGACGAAGGTGCCGTCGATGACCTTGGTCTCGTTGATCGCGAAGATCGAGGAGCGGGGGTCGTGGTTGAAGTCGGTCGACACCAGGTCCTCCTCGTAGAAGCCGAGGATGTCCTTCAGCTTGCCGCCGGCCGCCTGCTTGATCGCCGCATTGACCTCCTCGACCGTGGTCGGGCGCTTGGCGACGAACTTGAAGTCGACCACCGAGACGTTCGGCGACGGCACGCGGATCGAGGTGCCGTCCAGCTTGCCCTTCAGCTCCGGCAGCACCTTGCCGACGGCCTTGGCGGCGCCGGTCGAGGTCGGGATCAGGTTCAGCGCCGCGGCCCGGGCCCGGTGCAGGTCCTTGTGCATCGTGTCGACGATGCGCTGGTCGCCGGTGTAGCTGTGGATCGTGGTCATGAAGCCGTGATCGATGCCGATCGCGTCATGCAGCACCCAGGCGACCGGCGCCAGGCAGTTGGTGGTGCAGGAGGCGTTGGAAACGATCGTGTGCGCCGCCGTCAGCTTGTCGTGGTTGACGCCGTAGACGACCGTCAGGTCCTCGTCCGTCGCCGGGGCCGAGATCAGCACCTTCTTGGCGCCCGCCGTCAGCTGCTTCGCCGCGTCGTCGCGCTTGGTGAAGATGCCCGAGCATTCCAGCGCGATCTCGACGCCAAGCTGGCCCCAAGGCAGCTGGGTCGGGTCGCGCTGCTGCACCGCCTTGATGCCGTGGCCGTTGACGATCAGCGTGTCGCCCTCGACCTGGACGTCGAACGGCGCCCGGCCGTGGACGCTGTCATACTTCAGCAGATGCGCATTGGTCTTGACGTCGGCGAGGTCGTTGATCGCGACCACCTCGATGTCCTTGCGCCCGGATTCGATCAGCGCCCGCAGCACCAGGCGCCCGATGCGCCCGAACCCGTTGATGGCAACCTTCACGGCCATGTCGTCTTCTCCGATCCGATGGTCCTATACCGATAGCCCAAAGGACCGGCCCGTTCCCTTGCTGTCCGGGAAGGGCCGGTCCGCGCATCGGCGTTACAGCTTGGCCTTGGCGGCGGCGACAACCGCCTCGGCCGTGATCCCGAAATGCTTGTACAGCTGCTCGTAGGGGCCCGAAGCGCCGAAGCCGGTCATGCCGACGAAGGCGCCGTCCGGGCCGATATAGTGGTCCCAGCCATGGCGCACCCCGGCCTCGACCGCGATGCGGACCACGCCCTGGCCCAGCACCCTACGGCGATAGTCGGAGGGCTGGCGGTCGAACAGCGCCGTGCAGGGCATAGAGACCAGGCGGGTGCCGATGCCCTCGGCCTCCAGCAGGTCGCGCGCCTCGTTGGCGATCGACACCTCCGACCCGGTGGCGACCAGCAGCACGCGCGGCGTGCCGGTCGCCTCGCGCAGGATGTAGCCGCCCTTGGCCGACAGGTTCTCGGCATTGGCGTCGAGGCGCAGGGTCGGCAGGTTCTGGCGGGTCAGCGCCAGCACCGACGGGGCGTCCTCGGTCTCCAGCGCGATCTGCCAGGCCTCGGCGGTCTCGACCGCGTCGCAGGGGCGGAACACCATCAGATGCGGGATCGCCCGCAGCGCCGAGACATGCTCGACCGGCTGGTGGGTCGGGCCGTCCTCGCCGAGGCCGATCGAGTCATGGGTCATGACGTAGACGACGCGCTGGCGCATCAGCGCCGCCAGGCGGATCGACGGCCGGCAATAGTCGGTGAAGGTCAGGAAGGTGGCGCCGTAGGGGATGATGCCGCCATGCAGCGTCAGCCCGTTCATCGCCGCCGCCATGCCATGCTCGCGCACGCCGTAGCGGATGTAGCGGCCGCCATACTTGCCCGGCTCGATGTCGGTCGAGACCTTGGTCTTGGTGTTGTTCGATGGCGTCAGGTCGGCCGACCCGCCGATCAGCTCGGGGATCGCCGGCACCAGCAGCTCCAGCACCTGGCCGGAGGCGACGCGGGTGGCCAGGCTCGGCTTCGCGGCCGAGGTCTCGGCCTTGAACTTGGCCAGGATGCCGTCGAGGCCGGAGGGGAGCGTCCCGTCCATGGCGTGGCGGAAGGCGGCGCGGGTCTCGGCCGGGGTCTTCGACAGCCGGGCGTCCCAGGCCAGGCGCTCGGCCTCGCCGCGCTTGCCGATCTCGCGCCAGGCGGCGATCGTCGCCTCCGGCACCTCGAAGGGCGGGTAGGGCCAGTTGAGGTTGGCGCGGGTGGCCGCGACCTCGTCCTTGCCCAGCGCCGAGCCGTGGACGCCGCTGGTGCCCTGCTTGTTCGGGGCGCCCCAGCCGATGATGGTGCGGCAGGCGATCAGGCTCGGCCGCTCATCGGCCAGCGCCGCGTCGATGGCGGCGGCGATCGCGTCGGTGTCGTGGCCGTCGACCCGCTGGACGTGCCAGTGATAGCCCTCGAACCGCTTCTGCACGTCGTCGCTGAAGGACAGCGAGGTCGGGCCGTCGATGGTGATGTGGTTGTCGTCATAGAGGACGATCAGCCGGCCCAGCTTCAGGTGCCCGGCCAGCGAGCAGGCCTCGTGGCTGATGCCCTCCTCGAGGTCGCCGTCGCCGCAGGTGACCCAGGTGTGGTGGTTCACCAGATCGTCGCCGAAGCGGGCATTGAGGATGCGCTCGGCCAGCGCAAAGCCGACGGCGTTGCCCAGGCCCTGGCCCAGCGGGCCGGTGGTGGTCTCGATCCCGGCCTCGTGGTCGACCTCCGGATGGCCCGCGGTGTGATAGCCGAGCTGCCGGAAGTGCTTGATCTCCTCGAGGGTGATCTTGCTGTTGCCGGTCAGGTACATCAGCGAATACAGCAGCATCGAGCCGTGGCCGCCGGACAGGATGAAGCGGTCGCGGTCGGCCCAGGTCGGGTGGGCGGCGTCGAACTTCAGGTAGCGGCTGAACAGCACCGTGGCGACGTCGGCCATGCCCATCGGCATGCCGGGATGGCCGCTCTTCGCAGCCTCAACCGCGTCCAGGGACAGGAAGCGGATGGCGTTCGCCATGTCTGAGTGGGTCACGGTCCGGGGGCTGTCGCTCATGGCATCGATCCGTTCGGGGCACGGGGATCCGGCGATGGCCCGCCCAGGCTCTCGTCAGGCGGGCTGTCGTCGGGGGCGGCGGCACCATGCAGCCCGGCGTCCCCCGCGTCAATGCCACCAAATGCCCAATTCGGGCCGAAATCGCAGGCCGAAAGGTCCGACATTCTCGTTGTCGCCCCAGGGGCGGACGGAAGCGCTGGAGGTCCGCCGGGCGCTGCGCTAGACAGGTCGGACATATCGGCCGGAACGCATGCCGGCCGCAGGGTTTCGGAGATCTGGGATGGAACGGTTCGACGGGGTGCGCCTGGCACGGCCGGTGCTGGAGGATTTCGCGGCGGCGCTGCTGCGCGGCGCCGGCATGTCGGCCGAGGCCGCGGCGGCGACGTCGCGGGCAATGACCGACGCCTCGGCCCGCGGCGTCGACACCCATGGCGTGCGGCTGGTGCCGTTCTATCTCGACCAGCTGCAGAACGGCCGGGTCAATCCAACACCGGCGATCACCGCGACCCGGACCGCGCCGTCCTGCGTCGTCGTCGACGCCGATGGAGGCCTGGGCCACCTCGCCAGCTACCGCGCCATCGACGAGGCGGCGACGCTGGCGGAGGAGACGGGGCTGGCCGCCGCCGTGGTCACCCGCTCGTCCCATCACGGCGCCACCGGCGTCTACACCCTGGCGGCGGCGCAGCGCGGCTTCGTCGCCTTCGGCTGCACCCATGCCGATGCGCTGGTGGTGCCGCATGGCGGGGTGAAGCCGTTCTTCGGCACCAACCCGATCAGCTTCGCCGCCCCGGCCCGGGACGAGGAGCCGATGCTTCTGGACATGGCGACCAGCGCCATCCCGCTGAACCGCGTCCATCTGCGCCGCGACACCGGCACGGAACTGCCGCCGGAGGTCGCCGTCGGCGACGACGGCATCGCCACCACCGATCCGCATGTCGCCACCGGCCTGATCCCGGTCGGCGGGCTGGGCTACGGCTACAAGGGCGCCGGGCTGGCGATGATGGTGGAGATCCTGTGCGCCAGCCTGACCGGCATGCCGCACGGCTTCCGCATGACCAAGTTCACCGGCCCGGGCGAGCCGGTGCATATCGGCCATTTCTTCCTGCTGCTGAAGCCACGGGCCTTCGCCGCCGGCGGCTATGAGGACTCGCTGGCTGCGATTCTCTCGGACCTGCGGTCGCAGCCGGCCCAGCCGGGGCAGGAGGTGATGGCTCCGGGCGATCCGGAGAAGCGGGAGGCGGCGGAGCGCGCCCGGCTCGGCGTGCCGCTGGACCGCCGCACCTGGGAGCGTCTGGCGGCCTTCGCCGGCTCCGTCGGCGTGGCGGTCCCCGAAGCGTCCGTTGACGGGGAACGGAGCGGCGCATAGTTTCACGCGGATGACGCTGGATCTGGAGTCCCGCCCATGAGCGGGTTGACCGCCGAGCTGGACCGACTGGAACGCGCCCTGGAGCGCCTGGATGCCGCTGTCGCGGCCCAGGAGGAGCGCCGCCAGACGCAGATCGACGAGATTGCGGACCGCGTGCGCTCGCAGGCGGTGACCGAGATCGAGACCGAGCTGCGCGAGGACACGGCGACGGTGGCGGCGCGGGTCACCCAGGTGATCCAGCGCATCGAGACCCTTTTGGAAAAGTAGCGCCGTGGCCCGGGTCGAAATCAATCTGAACAACCGCCCATATCCGATCGCCTGCGAAGACGGTCAGGAGCCGCGCGTCCGTGAGGTCGCCGCCTTCGTGCAGGACCGGATCCGCGAGATCCAGGGCTCGGTGCGGACCGCGACCGACACGCATCTGCTGGTCATGGTCGCGCTGATGCTGGGCGACGAGCTGCTGGACCTGCGCGAGGGCAAGATCCCCGGCGCGCCGCCCCCGGCGCCGTCGCCGCTGGACGATCCGGAACTGGCGTCGCGGCTGCAGAAACTCGCGGATCGGATCGAGGCCATTGCAGCCCGGGTCGAGACGCCCTAAATCTGTTCGCGGAGCGGGGCTGCGCGGTGCGACAGGTCGCTTTGTCCCTGGGGCCGATGCGCTTCTCTTAGGGGGCTGTCCCTGCCGGGATCGTGGTCCTGGACACACGGCACCCACCTGCTGTTGCAGGGCCCAAGAGGAGACGATATGACCACCGGCCGATGCGGCTCCGCTACCACCTCTTTCTTCCCTAGCCGCAATGCCTGACGGGACCGAGCTGCGCGACGCCAAGAAGGCGTTCCGCGCCGCGGCGCGGGAACGTCGTGCCGCCTATCATGCCGAGCACGGCGCCGGGGCCGGTGAGCGGTTGCGCGACAACGTGCTGCGGGCGATCCCTCTGCCGCCGGGTGGAGTGGTCAGCGCCTATCTGCCGATCGACGACGAGCTCGACCCGCTGCCGCTGCTGCGCGCCGCGATCGATCGCGGCCATCACGCCTGCGTGCCGGTGGTGCAGGGCAGGGGCCAGCCCCTGGTGTTCCGCGACTGGACGCCCGAGGCGCCGCTGGTCGAGGGCGTGTTCGGCGTCTCGGTGCCGGCGCCCTCGGCGCCCGAGCGGGTGCCGGATCTGCTGTTC
>NZ_JBCNNF010000325.1:0-7812 GCF_039594555.1 Inquilinus sp. | reverse complement strand
GACCCGGAGACGGGGCGGGCGCTTGGGTAAAGGCGGGTCGTTCGATCGTATCAAGGCGCTAACGCGTGCCTCTCCCGTTTACGGGAGAGGTCGGAGACGCGAAGCGGCTCCGGGTGAGGGGGTTTTGTCGAGGCCGGGACCAGCCCTCACCCGGTCTCGCTGACGCGAGCCCGACCTCTCCCGCCAAGCGGGAGAGGCAACGCGAGAAGACGTTCGAGACCGTATCGCTCTTCGGCTGGGGGCAGGCTAAGCCCGCTCCTCAGCCCAGATCGCATCGAGCCCTTCGCGATAGCTCAGATAGGCGAGATGCACCCCGAGCTCGTCGATGATGCGGTCGATCTTCAGCCGCTTGCACTCGGAGTAGAACTCGCGGCCCAGCGGTGACAGGCCCGCCTGTTCGAACGGAATCAACGGCGGCGGCTCGATGCCGAGCAGCCGGGCGGCATGCTCGATCGGGTCGTTCGGGCTGGACGGGTGGCCATCGGCGACATTGTAGACCGCCCCGGGGCTCGGCGTGCGCATCGAGGCCATCAGCACCGTGCCGATATCGTCGACATGGATGCGGTTGAACACCTGGCCCGGCTTGTCGATGCGCCGCGCCCGGCCGTGCCGCAGCTGGTCGAGCGCGCTGCGCCCCGGCCCGTAGATCCCGGCTAGGCGGAACACCTGCACCGCCACGCCGGTGCTCTGGAACGCCGTGAACCAGGCACGCTCCGCCTCCAGCCGCTTCCAGCCGCGCGGCGAGCCGGGGGTCGGGTCGGCCGATTCGTCGATCCAGGCACCGCCGCGGTCGCCATAGACGGACGGTGTCGAGAGATAGCCGGCCCAGCCCAGCTGCGACAGCGCCCGCAGCGCCTCGGCCAGCGCCGGCACCACGGGGTCGCCCGACTCCTCCGGCGAGATCGACTGCACCAGATGCGTGGTCCCGGCCAGTGCGGCAGGGTCGAACGGCTGGCCCGGGCCGAAGGCATGGGCCTCGAATCCCTCGTCCCGCAGCCGTTCCAGCCGGTCGGCGTCGCGGGTGGTGCCGGCGACCTGCCAGCCGAGGTCGCGCAGCCGCCGCGCCAGCCGGGTCATGCTGTAGCCGAGGCCGAAGACGAAGAGTTTCCCAGGTCGCAGATCGTCCATCGGATGTCGCGTCGCTGTTGCCTTCCGGGGGAAGCCTATAGCAATGTGCCGGCCGGGACGTCGACGGTGCGTCCCGCGACGCCCCCGGGATGCCATCGGCAACGGGGTTCCATCGGACGGATAGATCCAAGCGATATCCGCGCGTGCCGCCCACCGTCCGCTGCCGGGACCCGTCCCGGCCGTGCCGGCATGGCGTGGAGCCAGGAGGGCATGATGGCGGGCAAGCTGGGCGTGATGATCTGCGGCCATGGCAGCCGGGACCAGGGGGCCGTGGACGAGTTCGCCGCCGTGTCCCTGCAGCTGCGCCGCCGCCTGCCGCAATACGAGGTCGATTACGGCTATCTCGAATTCGCCCGGCCGATCATCCGCGACGGGCTGGACCGGCTGCGCGCCAAGGGCGTGACCGAGGTGCTGGCGATCCCCGGCATGCTGTTCGCCGCCGGCCACGCCAAGAACGACATCCCCTCGGTGCTGAACACCTACCAGGCGCAGAACCCGGGCCTGACCATCCGCTACGGCCGCGACCTGGGCATCGACGTGAAGATGCTGCGCGCCGCCGGCGAGCGGGTGCAGGAGGCGATGGAGATCGCCGACGCCAAGCGCGAGGACGGGCCGATCGGCCGGCACGAGACCATGCTGGTGGTGGTCGGCCGCGGCGCCTCGGACCCCGACGCCAACTCCAACGTCGCCAAGGTGATGCGGATGCTGTGGGAGGGCATCGGCTTCGGCTGGGGCGAGACCGCCTATTCCGGCGTCACCTTCCCGCTGGTCGAGCCGGCGCTGGAGCATGCGGCCAAGCTTGGCTACCGCCGCATCGTCGTGTTCCCGTATTTCCTGTTCACCGGCATCCTGGTCGATCGCATCTACGACGCCACCGACGCCGTTGCCGCCCGCCATCAAGATATCGAGTTCGTCAAGGCCCGCTACCTGAACGACCACCCGCTGGTGCTGGAGACGCTGGAGGAGCGGATCGCCGAGATCCTCGCCGGCACCGGCAACATGAACTGCCAGATGTGCAAGTACCGGATGCAGGTGCTGGGCTTCGAGGCCGAGGTCGGCCTGCCGCAGGAGAGCCACCACCACCACGTCGAGGGCATCTCCGGCGGCCCGGCGCACCATCACCACGATCACGGGCACGACCACGATCATGGGCACCACCATGACCATGACCATGGCCACGACCACCATCACCACGGCGATCACGGCCACCATCACCATCATCACGATGGCGGCCATCACCACCACGAGCATGGCCACAGCCATGATCACGACCATGGCCATGGTCACAGCCACGATCATGGCCATCACCACCATCCCTATCCCCATGCCGATCATCCGCTGGGGCCGAAGAGCCTGAAGAAGGCCGGGTGAGGGGCGCGATGGCGCACGCTTATCTCCGCGACCCGGAGGCGATCTACCGCCAGTCCTTCGCCACCATCCGGGCCGAGGCGCGGCTGGAGCGGTTCCCGCCGGATGTCGCCGGGCTCGCGGTGCGGGTGGCGCATGCCTGCGGCATGGTCGAGGTGGTTGACGACCTGCTCTTCACCCCCGAGGTCGCCACGCGCGGCCGGGCGGCGCTGGCGGCCGGCGCGCCGGTGCTGGTCGATTGCCGCATGGTCGAGGCCGGCATCATCCGCTCGCGTCTGCCGGCGGAAAACGAGGTGGTGTCGCTGATCGGCGACCCGTCGCTGCCCGAACTGGCGCGCCGTCTCGGCACCACCCGCTCGGCGGCGATGGTCGAGCTGTGGCGCGACCGGCTGGAGGGCGCGGTGGTGGCGATCGGCAACGCCCCGACCGCCCTGTTCCGCCTCCTGGAGCTGCTGGAGGAGGGGGCACCGCGGCCCGCCGCCATTCTGGGCTTTCCGGTCGGCTTCGTCGGCGCCGCCGAATCCAAGGCGGCCCTGGCCGAAAGCAACCAAGCGTTCCTGACCCTGCCGGGCCGGCGCGGCGGCAGCGCCATGGCCTCGGCGGCCGTGAACGCCCTGGCGCGGGAGGGCATCTGATGGCCACCCCCTGGCTCTCGGTGATCGGCATCGGCGAGGATGGGCTGGCCGGCCTGTCGCCGGCCGCCCGCGCGCTCTATGACGGCGCCGAAATCGTGGTCGGCGGCAGGCGACACCTGGCGATGGTGCCGGAGGATGGGCGCCGCCGCATCCCCTGGCCGCCGCAGCTTGTGGCGCTGGTGCCGGAGATCGAGGCGCTGCGCGGCCGCCGCGTCTGCGTCCTGGCCAGCGGCGACCCGATGTGCTTCGGCGTCGGCGTCACCCTGTCGCGCCGCATCCCGATCGCCGAGATGGTGGTGCTGCCGGCGCCCTCCGCCTTCAGCCTGGCTTGCGCCCGGCTCGGCTGGCCGCTGGTCGATTCCCGCATGGTGACGCTGCACGGAAGGCCGCTGGAGCTGGTGGTGCCGCATCTGCAGCCCGGGGCGAAGATCCTGGTGCTCAGCGCCGACCGCACCACCCCGGCGCGGCTCGCCGACCTGCTGCGCCGCAGCGGCTGGGGCCGCAGCGGCTTCGCCGTGCTGGAGCGGATGGGCGGGGAGGCCGAGCGCCTCACCCGCGCCACCGCAGCCGATTGGGGCGATCGCGAGGTCGACGACCTCAACACCATCGCGCTGGACTGCGTCGCCGGGCCGGATACGCGGGTGCTGCCGGCCGTGCCGGGCCTGCCGGACGATGCTTTCGCCCATGACGGCCAGCTGACCAAGCACGAGGTCCGGGCGATGACCCTGGCGGCGCTGGCGCCGTCGCCCGGCCAGGTGCTGTGGGATGTCGGCACCGGAAGCGGCTCCATCGCGATCGAATGGATGCGCAGCGACCCGCGCTGCCGGGCCGTGGCGATCGAGCGCGACGACGGCCGCCTGGCCCTGATCGCCCAGAACGCGGCGGCGCTGGGCACGCCCTTCCTCAAGGTCGTGCGTGGCGAGGCGCCGGCGGCGCTGGCCGAGGACCTGCCGCGGCCGGACGCGGTGTTCATCGGCGGCGGCATCACCGCGGAGGGTGTGGTCGAAACCTGCTGGGCAGCGCTGCCGCCGGGCGGCCGGCTGGTCGCCAATGTGGTGACGGCGGAGGGCGAGGTGGCGGTGATCGGCCACCGGTCCCGGCTCGGCGGCAGCCTGTCCCGCATCGCCGTGTCCCGCGCCGAGCCGGTCGGCGGCTACCAGGGCTGGCGCCCGCTGATGCCGGTGACGCAATGGGCCGTCACGAAGCCGTGGGGGGCGGCGTGATGGAGCGGACACAGCCTTTTACCTCTCCTTGGGGAGAGGTCGGAATCGCGAAGCGATTCCGGGTGAGGGGGCGGCTCCGGCCCCTGGAGTCGCTCGCAATGACGACGCCGGCTCTCCCCCTCACCCTCCCGTCGCCTGCGGCGCCGGGCCCCTCCCTCTCCCCAAGGAGAGGGGAATGGGAGCATGCGGCTCTTCTTGCCCGGAGCGCCCCATGACCGGCACCCTGTACGGGCTCGGCGTGGGCCCGGGCGATCCGGAGCTGGTGACGCTGAAGGCGCTGCGGCTGCTGCGGGCGGCGCCGGTGCTGGCCTATCCGGCGCCGGATGTCGGGGACAGCTTCGCCCGCGCGATCGTGGCGCCGCACCTGCGGGGCGGCCAGACGGAGATCGCCATCCGCGTGCCGATGCGGGTCGATCCGGCCCCGGCCCGGGCGGTCTACGACGCCGCTGCGATCGAGATCGGCGGCCATCTCGACGCCGGCCGCGACGTCGCGATGCTGTGCGAGGGGGACCCGTTCTTCTACGGCTCCTTCATGTATCTGTTCGGCCGGCTGGCGGAGCGCCACCGGGTCGAGGTGGTGCCCGGCGTCTCCTCGCTGACCGCCTGCGCCGCCGCCACCGGCCTGCCGCTGGCCGCCCGCAACGACGTGCTGACCGTGTTGCCGGCGCCGCTGCCGGAGGAGGAGCTGCGGCCGAGGCTGCAGGCCGCCGAGGCCGTGGCCATCATGAAGCTCGGACGTCACTTCAAGAAGATATCTCAATTGCTTGAAGAAACTGGATTGTACGCCGATGCACGTTATGCCGAGCGGGCCACGCTCGGGCATCAGCGTGTGCTGAATCTGGCCGAGGTGGATCCCGACTCCGTGCCCTATTTCTCGATGATCCTGGCGCATCGGCGCGGGGCGGCGTGGCGATGACGGCGCTGATCACCCTGACCGCGAGCGGGCTCGCCACGGCCCAGCGGCTCAAGCCGCTGCTGCCGGGCGCGGCGATTCATGCGCCGTCCTGCCGCGTCACCGGCGCCGACATCGCCTTCGGCAAGCTGGCCGACCATCTGCGCACCCTGTTCGCGACGGGCGAGCCGATCATCGGCCTCTGCGCCGCGGGCGCGCTGATCCGCATCCTGGCGCCGCTGCTGTCCGACAAGCGTACGGAGCCGCCGGTGCTGGCGGTGGCCGAGGATGGCAGCGCCGTGGTGCCGCTGCTGGGCGGACATCACGGCGCCAACGACCTGGCCCGGCAGATCGCCGAGATCCTCGGCATCGCCCCGGCGATCACCACCGCCGGCGACCTGCGCTTCGGCGTGGCGCTGGACGATCCGCCGGCCGGCTGGCGGCTGTCGGAGACGAGCGATTACAAGAGCTTCGCCGCCGATCTTCTGGCCGGCGAGTCCGTCCGCCTCGACGGCGACATGCCCTGGCTGGCGGAGGCCGGGCTGCCGCTCGACCCGGCCGCGCGCAAGGTGATTGTCGCCAGCACCCGGGTCCTGCCGCCCGATCCCGACCGGCTGGTGTTCCATCCGACGGGGCTGGCGGTCGGTGTCGGCTGCGAGCGCGGCGCCGAGGCGGCGGAGATCGAGGCGCTGATCCGCGACACCCTGGCCGAGGCCGGGCTGGCGCTGGAGGCCGTGGCGGCCCTGGTCTCGGTCGACCTCAAGGCCGACGAGGCCGGGCTGCAGACGGCGGCGCGGGCGCTGGGCCTGCCGCTGCGGGTGTTCGATCCGGCGACGCTGGAGGCTGAGACGCCGCGCCTCGTCAACCCGTCCGAGGTCGTGTTCCGCGAGATCGGCTGCCACGGCGTGGCCGAGGCGGCGGCGCTCGCGGCAGCCGGTGAGGGCGGGCGCCTCATCGTCGAGAAGCACAAATCCCGCCGTGCCACCTGCGCCGTGGCCGAGGCGCCCGCGATCCTCGACCCCGATAGGATCGGCCGCAAGCGCGGCACGCTGGCGCTGATCGGCATGGGCCCGGGCCGGGCCGACTGGCGGGCGCCGGAGGCCGACCGGCTGATCGCCGCGGCCACCGACCTGGTCGGCTACAGCCTGTACATCGACCTGCTGGGTCCTGCCGCCGCCGGCAAGGCGCGGCACGACTACAGGCTGGGCGAGGAGGAGCTGCGGGTGCGCGCGGCGCTGGAGCTGGCGGCGGAGGGGCGGGACGTCGCCCTGATCTGCTCCGGCGACGCCGGCATCTACGCCATGGGCAGCCTGCTGTGGGAGCTGATCGAGCGCGGCGGCCGTCCGGACTGGCGCCGGGTCGAGGTCACCACCGTGCCCGGCGTCTCGGCGATGCAGGCGGCCGCGTCCCGCATCGGCGCGCCGCTGGGCCATGATTTCTGCGCCATCTCGCTGTCCGACCTGATGACGCCGTGGCCGGCGATCGAGCGGCGGATAACGGCGGCGGCGCAGGGCGACTTCGTCGTCGCCTTCTACAACCCGGTGTCGCAGCGCCGCCGCTTCCAGCTGGCGCGGGCGCGCGAGATCCTGCTGGCACACCGCCCGGAGGCAACGCCGGTGGTGCTGGGCCGCAATCTCGGCCGCGACGGCGAGACCCTGACCGTCACCACGCTGGGTGAGCTCACCGTGGAGATGGTCGACATGCTGACCCTGGTGCTGGTCGGCTCCTCGGAAAGCCGGGCGCTGGTGCTTGGCGACGGCACCCCGCGCGTCTACACGCCGCGCGGCTATGGCGACAAGCCGGAGGCGCAGCGGGCATGACCGTGCATTTCATCGGCGCCGGCCCCGGCGACCCGGACCTGCTGACCCTGCGGGGGCGCGACCTGATCGCCCGCTGCCCGGTCTGCCTCTATGCCGGCTCGCTGGTGCCGGAGGCGGTGGTGGCGCATGCGCCGGCGGACGCCCGGGTGATCGACACCGCGTCGCTGCATCTCGACCAGATCATCGCCGAGATCGAGGTTGCCCATAGCAAGGGCCAGGATGTCGCCCGGGTGCATTCCGGCGACCCGTCGCTGTACGGCGCGATCGCCGAGCAGATCCGCCGGCTGAAGGCGCTGGGCATCCCCTACACCATCACCCCCGGCGTGCCGGCTTTCGCGGCGGCTGCCGCCGCCCTGGGCACCGAGCTGACCCTGCCGGATGTCAGCCAGACCGTGATCCTGACCCGGACCACGATGAAGGCCTCGGCCATGCCGCCTGGCGAGGAGCTGGAGACGCTGGGCCGGTCCGGCGCCACCCTGGCGATCCATCTGTCGATCCGCAACATCCCGGCGGTGCGCCGGGCGTTGGAGCCGACCTACGGCGCCGACTGCCCGGTGGTGGTGGTCTACCGCGCCACCTGGCCGGACCAGCAGATCATCCGCGGCACCCTGGCCGACATCGGCGCCCGGGTGCGGGAAGCGAAGATCACCCGCACCGCGCTGATCCTGGTCGGCCGCGTGCTGGGCGGCGACACCGAATTCACCGACAGCGCCCTCTACGACCCGGCGCAGAATGGTTCGCGGAAG
>NZ_JBCNNF010000324.1:0-7822 GCF_039594555.1 Inquilinus sp. | reverse complement strand
CGATGCCCGCGCCGCAGTCAACCAGGCGATCTTCGACTTCGCGCTCTCGGCCGAGGAGATGGCCGCGATCCACGCCCTGGCCCGCCCCGACGGCCGCCTGGTCAGCCCGGAGGGCCTGGCGCCGGAGTGGGATGCGGTTTGAGTTTCCCATACCGTCATTGCGAGCGCAGCGAAGCAATCCATCGATCCGCAAGAGCGGAGGCATGGATTGCTTCGTCGGCTTCGCCTCCTCGCAATGACGGTGAGGGATATGTTCTGACGCGCTACCCCGTAATCCCGTCCAAATCGTCATACAGCGCCTGGCTGTGGTGGTAGAGCCGGTCGAAGACCGGCTGCATTCGGGCATAGCGCTCGGCCCAGGCGGGGTCGGGCGAGATCTCGGCGCCGTAGCGCACGAAGGCCCCGGCCGCGTCCTGCACCGTGCCGAACCGGCCGCTGGCGGCGGCGACCATGGCGGCGCAGCCGACCACGCCGCACTCCGCCTCCTCCGGCACCAGGATCGGCAGGCCGGTGGCGCTGGCCTTGATCTTCAGCCACAGCTCGGTCTTGGCGCCGCCGCCCGACGCGATCAGCCGGTCCAGCGGCCGGCCCGACGCCGCCTCCATCACCCGGATGTGGCGGGTGACGGCGAAGGCCACGCCCTCCAGCGCCGCCCGGTGCAGCTCGGCCAGGCCGTGGCCGGCGCCGAGGCCGAAGAACTGGGCCCGGGCGTTGCGATGGGCGCCCAGCCGCTCGCCCACCAGATAGGGCAGGAAGAACAGGCCGCCGGCGCCCGGCGCGGCCTCGGCCGCCTTGGCGACGATCTCTGAATAGCCCAGCGTGCCCTCATGGAAGGCGCGGCGGGCCCAGCGCATGGCGTCGCCGCCGCTCTCCAGCAGCACGAAGGGTCCCCAGCCGCCCTCGATCGTGGCGACGTTGCAGATCTCGGGATCGAGCAGCGGCGCCTCGGTGATCAGGGTGATGATCGAGGAGGTGCCGGTGACGTCGGAGACCAGCCCCGGCCGGCAGGCGCCGGAGCCCAGGAGAGCCGTCGGATAGTCGGCGCCGCCGACCAGCACCGGCGTGCCCTTGAGCAGCCCGGTCTCCGCGGCCGCCTCTGCGGTGACGCCGCCCAGGATCTCCAGCGGCGAGCGCAGCCGCGGCAGCTTGGAGCCGTCCAGGCCCAGGAGCGCGATCATGGCCGGCGACCAGTCGCGCGTCGCCGGGTTCATCAGGAAGCTGCAGGACCCTTCCGTCGCCTCCATGGCGATCTCGCCGGTCAGGCGGAAATTGACATAGTCCTTCGGCATCATCACGGCCGCCGTCCGGCGCCAAGCCTCGGGGTCGTGGTCGCGGATCCAGGCCAGCTTGAAGCCGGGCCAGGCCGGCGTCGGCGGGTTACCGCTCTCGGCCAGGTAGCTGTCCGGCGCATGGTCGCGCTCGAACGCCGTGACCAGGTCGAGGGTGCGCTTGTCGTTCCACAAGGGGACGGTGTCGCGGGTCAGGGCGCCGCTGTCGTCGACCAGCACCGTGCCGTGCATCTGACCGCAGGCGCAGATTGCGGCGATGCGGGAACGGGCGCCCTCGACCTCGTCCAGCACCATGCGCACCGACTGCACGACCCCGGCCCACCAATCGGCCGGCCGCTGCTCCGACCAGCCGAATTGCGGCACGATCTGCTCGTGCTCCTTCGCGGCGATGGCCAGGATCCGGCCGCCGCCGTCGACCAGCGCCGCCCGCGCGCTGCCGGTGCCGACATCGATCGAAAGGGCGAGGTCGCGGGTCATCTTGGCTCCGTGCGGCAGGCCTAATGCCGGCGCAGCCAGCGCGTGCCGTGCTGCAGCAGCACGGCGATCACGATGATCGCGCCCATCAGGACCTGCTGATGATAGCCCGGGACATTGGCCAGGTTCATGATGTTGCCGATCACCCCCATCACCATGGCGCCCAGCAGCGTGTTGACCGCGCCGCCGCGCCCGCCCATCAGGCTGGCGCCGCCGATCACCACCGCGGCGATCACCGCCAGCTCGGCCCCGACGCCGACCTGGGCCGAGCCGACCCCCGCCCGGGCGGTGGAGATGATGCCGGCCAGGGCGGCCAGCGCGCCGGAGATGACATAGACGGCGCAGACATAGCGCGGCACCGCGATGCCGGACAGGCGCACCGCCTCTTCATTCGAGCCGATGGCCCGGACGATGCGGCCGAATTTGGTGAAGCCCAGCACCACCCCGCCGACGATGAAGACGGCGAACATCAGGATCACCGGCTGCGGCACGCCGAACAAGAAGCCGGCGCCGAAATCGGTGAAGGCCTGGCCGCTGTCGCCCAGCAGGATCGGCTGGCCGTTGGAGATGATCAGCGACAGGCCGCGCGCCGCGGTCATCATCGCCAGGGTCATGACGAAGGCCGGCAGCCGCAGATAGGCGACGAGGATGCCGGTGACCAGGCCGCAGCCGGCGCCGGCCAGCACCACCAGCGCGGTCGAGGCCTCGGGCGGCCAGGTGGCGACCAGATAGGCCGACAGCACGCTGCCCAGCGCCGAGACCGACCCGACCGACAGATCGATGCCGCGGGTCAGGATCACCAGCAGCATGCCGACCGCCATGATCCCGGTGCTGGAGATCTGGCGCAGCACGTTCATGATGTTCCGCTCGGTCAGGAAGGCGGGCGACATCAGATGGGCGCCGACGATCAGCAGCACGAAGATGCAGAAGGTGCCGTAGCGGTGGAACAGCTCGCCGATATCGGTGCGGCTGCGCGGCGTGTCCGGCGTTGCGGCTACAGTCGTGGTCATGCGTCAGCCCGCCATCCTCAGCTCGCCGTC
This sequence comes from Inquilinus sp., assembly GCF_039594555.1. Taxonomy (GTDB): domain Bacteria; phylum Pseudomonadota; class Alphaproteobacteria; order DSM-16000; family Inquilinaceae; genus Inquilinus. Next base: position 5,019 of record NZ_JBCNNF010000324.1, on the reverse strand, counting down.
GCGGCGGGTCATCGCCAGCGACAGCAGGTTTTCCTCGCTGTAACGCTCCGGCGGCAGCTCGCCGCGGATCTCGCCTTCGCCCATCACCAGCACCCGGTCGCACAGGCCGAACAGCTCCTGGTGCTCGGAGGAGATCACGATCACCGCCTTGCCCTCGGCGGCCATGCGCTCGATCAGCGCGTAGATCTCGGCCTTGGCGCCGACATCGACGCCGCGCGTCGGCTCGTCGAGGATGATGACCTCGCCGCCGACATGGAACCACTTGGCCAGCGCCACCTTCTGCTGGTTGCCGCCCGACAGGCTGGACACCGGCGCCTCGATGCCGGCGGCTTTGACCCGCAGGCTGCCGGCGAGGTCGCCGACCAGGCGCTTCTCGGCGCCGCGGCGGATGAAGCCCAGCGGGTTCACCACCGGCTTCAGCCGCGCCATGGTGGCGTTGACCCGGATCGACAGGCCCAGGATCACGCCCTGGCCCTTGCGGTCCTCCGGCACCAGCCCGATGCCGGCGGCCACCGCGTCGAGCGGGGAGCGGATGGCGACCTTGCGGCCGTTGCGGAAGATGTCGCCGCCGTCGCGCCGGTCGGCGCCGAAGATCAGCCGCGCCGTCTCGGTGCGGCCGGACCCGACCAGCCCGCCCAGCCCCAGGATCTCGCCGGCCCGCACCGCGAAGCTGACGCCGCGCACCCTTGTGCCGGCGCGCAGGCTCTGGATCCGCAGCGCCTCCGCCCCGGGCTTGCGCCGGGACTTGTCGGCGAACATGGCGGAGAGCGGGCGGCCGACCATCATGCGGATGACGTCGTCGATCCCGGCCTCCTGCGGCGTCACGGTGCCGACGGTGCGGCCGTCCTTCATCACCGTCATCCGGTCGGCGATGCGGAACACCTCCTCCAGCCGGTGCGAGATGTAGACGATGCCGACGCCGGCGCCGCGCAGATCGGCGATGATCTGGTGCAGCCGCTCGGCGTCGCGGGCCGACAGCACCGCCGTCGGCTCGTCGAAGACGATGACGCGGACATCGCGCGACAGCGCCTTGGCGATCTCCACCACCTGCTGGTGGGCCACGGCCAGGTCGCCGACCAAGCGGCGCGGGTCGATGTCGAAGCCCAGCCGGTCGATCAGGGCGCGGGCGCGGCGGTTCAGGCCGCGCCAGCCGATCACCCGCGGCAGTTCGCGCATGAAGATGTTCTCGGCCACCGACAGATCGGGCGCCAGCGCCAGCTCCTGATGGATCACGGCGATGCCGCGCTCCAGCGCCTCGCGCGGACCGCCGAACACGACCGGCCGGCCCTCGATCCGGATTTCGCCGGCATCGGCTCGCATCTCGCCGCCCAGCACCCGCATCAGCGTCGACTTGCCGGCGCCGTTCTCGCCCAGCAGGGCGTGCACCTCGCCGGGCCGCACCGTGAAGTCGACCCCGGCCAGGGCCCGGACGCCGCCGAAGGATTTGGCGATGCCGCGCAGATCCACCAGATCGGTCATGACGCTCCTTGCCGTGAAGGGGCAGGGCGGCGGGGCGACCGCCGCCCACCCGGATCAGAACACCGCGTCCGGCCGGTAGTACTTGCCGACATTGTCCTTGGTGATGGCGGCGGGCGTGGTCAGGTCGACGCGCGGGAAATCGGCGGGCAGCGACCCGTCCAGCGCCTTCATGCCGACATCGACCGCGGTGCGCGCGATCAGGTCCGGGTCGTTCAGCCCGGTGGCGCCGTACTGCCCTTCCTGGATCAACTGGAGCGCCTCCTTCTGCCCGTCGGCGGCGGCCAGCAGCAGCACGTCCTTCGTCTTGCCCGCGGCCTCCAACGCCTTGCGGGCGCCCAACACCATCGAATCGTTCTCGCCGAGCACGACATTGATGTCGGGATGGGCCACCAGCAGGTCCTCCATCGCCTTCAGCCCGCCCTCATGCGTCCAGCCGCCCCAGCCCTGGCCGACCACGGCGAAGCTGACCTTGCCGCCATTGACCAGTTGGCCCTCGACCAGGCCGCGGAACACGCCCAGCCGGCGCTCCTGCCCGACGACATTGCCTTTCTCGCCGGACAGCAGGGCGATCTTGAGGTCCTTGCCGGCGGTCGACTGCGCCAGCCACTGGCCGACCTGGAAGCCGTTCTGGTCGTTCGAGGACTGGATCAGGGTGATGTACTTGGCCTTGAGGTCGACTGTGCTGTCGATCGCGATCACCTTCACCCCCGCCGCGGCTGCGGCGTTGATGGCGGGGACCAGCCCCTGCGGGTCGGCGGCGTTGATGATCAGCAGGTTGACGCCCTTGGACACCATGTCCTCGACGTCGCCGATCTGCTTGCCCATGTCGTTCTGGGCGTCGGCCGTGGCCACCTGGCAGCCGGCCTTGGCGGCCTGGTCCTTGGCCGCGGCCTCCTGCGCGGCGAAATAGGGCGCGTTCAGCGTCTTCATCGAGATGCCGATCATGCAGTCCGCCGCCTGGGCGCTGCCGATCAGGAGGGCGGTCGTCGCCAGGCACCCCGTCAACGCGGTCTTGAACATCCGGATCCTCCCCTGATGACGGGCCTGTTCCGACCCGGTTTGGTAGTTAAAGTACCTAATCGCCGGACGGTCAATTCGATTCTGTTGAGATCGGCGCTTGAAACGGCGCCAGAACTGGCTCATTCATCCTGGCTACGTAGTAGCGCTACGAAATCGGAGCGAACCATGCAGCTGCGCGAGCCGGGGCGATGCGTCATCGGCGTGACCGATGGGAGCCTCTCGGGGGCGACCGGGCGCTACGTCAAGCGCCTCTCCGACCTCTCCGGCCTTTACGGCGACGCGGCGGCCTTCGTGGCGGCGGTGGCGGGAGGCGGCGACCGGGTCGTCTACGAGGTGCAGGACTACCGGCCCTCCGCCGCGGCCGGAGACCTGATCTTCGGCGTCACCCGCATGGTGCCGGGCCGCATCGGGCGGGAATACTTCCTGACCCGTGGCCACATCCATGCCAGGGCCGACCGGCCGGAGATCTACACCGGCGAGGCCGGGCGCGGCCTGATGCTGATGGAATCGCCGGCGGGCGAGATCCGCATCGTCGAGATCACGCCGCGCACCATCTGCTACGTGCCGCCCTGGTGGATCCACCGCTCGGTCAATGTCGGGGACGGCGAGCTGGTGATGAGCTTCTGCTACCCGGCCGATGCCGGGCAGGATTACGGCATCATCGAGCAGGCCGGCGGCATGCGGCAGCGCATCCTCGACGACGGGGCCGGCGGCTGGGTCGCGGTCGACAACCCGGACTACCGGCCGCGGCCGCAGGCGCGGATCGACGCTCTGTTCGCGGGAGCCTGAACCATGGCCGCCTATCAGCCCGCCAGCCAGCCGACGCTGTATTTCATCGGCGTCACCACCGGCAAAAGCTCGATCATGAAGGTGTTCCCGGCCTGGGCCCGTGCGCTCGGCCTGGACGACGCCGTGATCCGCGGCATCGACTTCCCGCTGCATGCCGACCCGGCGGCCTATCGCGCGGCCGTGGCCTTCCTGCGCGACGATCCGCTGTCGCTCGGCGCCCTGGTCACCACCCACAAGATCGACCTGTTCCACGCCTGCGGCGACCAGTTCGACGAGATCGACCCGCATGCTGCACTGATGGGCGAGACCAGCTGCATCTCCAAGGCCGGCGGCCGGCTGGTCTGCCACGCCAAGGACCCGATCTCGTCGGGCCTCGCCTTCGACGCCTTCGTGCCGGACGGCCATTTCGCCCACACCGGGGCGGAGCTGTTCTCGATAGGCGCCGGCGGCTCCACCATCGCCCTGACCTGGCACGCGATGCGGGCCCGACGCGACCGGCCGTCGCGGATCGTCGTCTCGAACCGCAGCAGGGCGCGGCTCGACGAGATCCGCCGCATCCATGGCGAGATGGGGGCCGATCTGCTGGTCGACTACGTGCTGGCTCCGGCGCCGGCCGACAACGATTCGGTGCTGGCCGGACTCAAGCCGGGCTCGGTGGTGGTCAATGCCACCGGCCTGGGCAAGGACGCGCCGGGATCGCCGCTGACCGATGCCGGGCGGTTCCCGAAAGAAGGGCTGGCCTGGGACCTGAACTATCGCGGCGACCTGGTGTTCCTGGACCAGGCCCGGCGGCAGCAGGCGGCGCAGGGCCTGACCATCGAGGATGGCTGGACCTATTTCATTCATGGCTGGACCCAGGTGATCGCCGAGGTCTTCCGCATCCCGATCCCGACCGCAGGCCCGCGCTTCGACGACCTGTCCCGCATCGCCGCCGAGGCCGCGAAGGGGTAGGCTGCGGCCATGGACACGACCGACCGCCCCGCCACGGCCAACATCCTCGAGGTGGTGCGCACGCTGCGGCCCGAGCTGCGCAAGTCGGACCGCAAGGTCGCCGACGCGGTGCTGGCCGATCCGGCGCGCGTGCTCAAGGCGACGGTGGCGGAGATGGCGCTTCTGGCCGAGGTCAGCCAGCCGACGGTGATCCGCTTCTGCGTCGCCATCGGCTGCGCCGGCTACCAGGAGTTCCGGCTGCGCCTGGCGCACAGCCTGGCGCTGGGCCTGCCGGCGACCCATTCCGTGCTGCACGACACCGACACCCCGGCCACGGTGGTCGACAAGATCTTCGACTACACCCTGTCCAGCCTGGACTGGGCGCGGAACCATCTCGACAAGGCGGCGATCGAGGCGGCGGTGGCGATCCTGGAGAAGGCCCGGTCGATCGCCTTCTTCGGCTTCGGCGCCTCCGGCATCGTCGCCCGGGACGCGCAGCAGAAATTCCCGCTGTTCGGCGTGCCGTGCTCGGCCGAGCTCGATTCCCATCAGCAGATCATGGCGGCGTCGATGATGCAGCCGGGCGATGTGGCGGTGGTGATCTCCAACACCGGCCGCACCCGCTCGATCATCGAGGTGGCACGGACCGCGCGCGAGAACGGCGCCAAGGTGATCTGCCTGACCGGCACGGATTCGCCGCTGGTACCCTACAGCGACGTGGCGTTGGTGGCCGAGACGCTGGAGAACACCAGCGTCTACACCCCGACCATCTCGCGCATCGCCGCGCTGGTGGTGATCGAC